>CAZNQW010000024.1:0-26164 GCA_964575225.1 uncultured Anaerolineaceae bacterium
GCTTGTCGGAATCACGTAAACTCGGTCCCCCGGCGCGAGGACCGTCTGTAATGGGGAAGACCTTTGGACACGAACACTGTCACCAATTTGGTATTAGGTATTGACACAGGTGGTACGTATACCGATGGTGTGCTGTTAGAATATGAATCGCGGCGGGTGCTGGCCAACCACAAGAGCCTGACCACCAAGCGCGATTTTGCCATTGGCATCGAAGAGGTCATCGAGGGCATTCACATCGAGGATCCCTCGGCCATCCGCATGGTCTCTGTCTCAACGACGCTGGCTACCAACGCCATCGCCGAGGGCAAGGGCAAGCGGGTGGCGCTGTTTCTCATCGGCTATGACCCCGATCTTCTCAGCCGCTTTCAGTTGGACGGTCGCCTGGCGACCCCCAATTTTTATTTCTTCGATGGGGGCCACGATCTCTATGGCCGCGAAAAGAAACCCCTGGACCTGCCGGGTATTCTGGCTAAAGTCGTCGAGATCAAGGACAAGGTGGATGCCATTGCCATCTCGGCCTATTTCAGCCCCTTGAACCCCGAGCACGAGAACCGGGTGTACAAGGCCATTTCCAGCGTGTGCGATCTCCCTTTGGTCCTGGGACACCAGCTCTCCACCAAGCTCGGTTCGGTGGAACGGGCCACGACGGCGGCCCTCAACGCTTCCCTCCTGGCCGTGCTGCACGATTTCATTATTGCCGTCCGGCGAGCGATGGAGAAACGCCAGATCGACGCGCCTCTTATGGTGGTGCGCGGCGATGGCACGCTGATGAGCGATGAATTCGCTGCCCGCACACCCGTGGAGACCATCCATTCGGGGCCGGCGGCCAGCGCCATTGGCGGGCGGTTCCTGTCTCGTAGGGACGATGCCCTCATTGTCGACGTGGGCGGCACCACCACCGACATTGCCCTCATTGTGGACGGACAGGTGACGGTCAGCGAAGAAGGCGCCACGGTGAGCAACTACAAGACTTCGGTCAAGGCGGCCAATCTGCTGTCCATTGCCCTGGGGGGCGATAGCCACATCAGCCAGGGCCACGACAACGAGATCCTCCTCGGCCCCGAGCGGGTGACGCCCCTGGCCTACCTGGCCTGGAGCTATCCCCAGGTGCACCGGCAGCTCAAGGCTTTGGCGTTGCGTAGCTGGTCGCAGGCCACGCCCGACTGGCTAGAGTACTGGTTCCTGCTTCGCGATCCCGCGGACCTGGGTGCGTTTCACTCCACGCGCGAGCAAGAACTCGTGGCCCTTTTGCGCGATGGGCCGCGGGCCGTGCCCGACATTCTCAAGGAACTCAAGCTTCTCCACACGGCCCAGGTGGGGGTACCTGACCTCTTTCGTCAGGAGATCGTGGGCCGGGCAGGACTCACCTCCACCGACCTGATGCACATCGATGGCCGCTACGATGTCTGGGATGCCGAGGCGTCGGCCCTGGCCTGGAAGGTCTTTTGCCAGTTCCAGTTCCGGGACCCCGACGAGGTGCGCAAAGAGGTGTGGACCCACGCCAGCGAGATGATCGTGCACGCCATCCTCACCTTTCTGGCGGAGCGCCCCTTGCAACTGGGCGACCGGCAGCGCAGCCTGGACGGGGTCGACTCGGACATGGCCCGTTGGTTTTTCTACAACAGCCTCTATCGAGTGCACCCCCACCTGGATACGAGCATCCGCCTGACCCAGCCGATCATTGGCATTGGCGCCCCGGCCGGGATTTTCCTGCCCCCCGTTGCCGAGGCGTTGCACACCGAGCTGCTGCTGCCGGAGCATCACCAGGTGGCCAACGCCGTGGGCGCCATCGCTGGCAGCGTCATGGTGGAGGAGGAACTGCTGATCTACCCCCAGCTTTCCCGTTCGGGCCTGGAGGTGTTCGGCTACTATGTACAGGCCCACGACGAGCGATTCGAGTTCGAGGAATTGGCCGATGCCCTGGCCCATGCCCGGTCCCTCAGTCAGCAGCGAGCCCTGGGCGCGGCACTTCGCTCCGGCGCCAGCAATCCTCAGGTCACCGTCGAAGAGCTGACGGACGGCTTGGATACCTACCGGATCCGAGCCAAGGCCATGGGCAATCCGAGGTTGACACGATAAGTAGGGAGAACCAGAGGAAAGAAGAATGGAACTGGAACGTATCGATACCAAGCGCGCATATGATCTCATCCGAGAGCGCATTACCACGCTGCAGCTCGCCCCAGGGGAAGTGATCGACGAGCAGGAGCTTGCCGCCAGCCTCGATATGGGCCTGGTGCCCGTCCGCGAGGCCCTCAAGTTGCTCGTGCACGACGGCCTGGTCCTCATCACCCCCCGCCACGGCATCCTGGTGAGCGACCTGAACATCCCCGACCTGGATCAACTCAGCGAGATGCGCCTGGCGCTGGAGGGTTTGAGCGCCCGGCTGGCCGCTCAGCGGGCCACCGCCGACGAACTCGTGGTCCTCGAATCTCTGCGCCGGGAACAGGCCCAGACGCCGGTTGACGATAACCACCGGCAGTTCTCCATCGACCACAAGTTCCACGAGGCTATCGCCCGGGCTGCCCATAACAAGTACCTGGCCGAATCGTTGGAGCGGCTCTTTGGCCTGTCTCAGCGGCTGTGGTACCTGGCGCTGCCCCACTTGGGCTTTTTGCCCACCGCTGTGGAAAAGCACGTCGATCTGGTGGAGGCCATCCAGGCCCGAGATGCCGAGCGCGCCGAGGCCATCATGCGCGAGCACGTGGCCGAATTTTACGACCAAGTCCGCCAGATCCTGGCGAAAGAGGAATCGTCCGACTAACCGAGGCCCACGGCTCGGGCCGTGGCCTGCCAAATCGCAAAGGAGGATGCACCATGAGCGAAAATCGTCTGGTCTATCTGTCGTATGCCGACGTCAATAGCCTGGGAGTGACCATGGCTGAGGTCATTGATGCCCTGGAGATTGCTTTCCGCGAGAAAGGGGAGGGCCGGATCGAGATGCCGCCCAAGCCCGGCGTCCATCCCGGGGGCGGTGACAACTTTATCCACGCTATGCCGGCCTACATCCCGGCCCTGGAATCGGCGGGCGTCAAGTGGGTGGGCGGCTATCCCGACAACTTTCGACGAGGATTGCCCTACATCACCGGCTTGCTGATCCTGAACGACGTCGAAACGGGCCTGCCCCTGTCGGTCATGGACTGCGTCTGGATCACGGCCATGCGCACCGGGGCAGCCACCGCCGTGGCGGCTCGCTACCTGGCCCGGCCCGATTCGTCCACGGCCGGCATCTTGGGCTGCGGCGTCCAGGGTCGCACCAACCTGGAGGCCCTCAGCGTGCTCTTTCCCCTGAAAAAGGCCTGGGCGTACGACATTCGGCCCGAGGTCGCGCAGAAGTACGCCCGGGAGATGAGCGAGCGGCTGGGCCTGGAAGTGACTGCGGTGGCCGAACCCCGCGCCGCCGTCGTCGGCTCTGACCTCGTCGTGACGGCAGGGCCGATCCTCAAGGTTCCCCACGCCACCATCCAGGCCGGTTGGCTAAAAGAGGGCGCCTTTGCCTCTATGGTCGATTATGACTCCTATTGGCAGCGAGCCGCACTGAAAGAGGCCGCCAAATTCTGCACCGACGACCTGGCCCAGCTTCTTTATTATCAGACAGCCGGCTATTTCCAGGACATCCCCCCTGTGTACGCGGATCTGGGCGAGTTGGTGTCTGGCAAAAAGCCGGGCCGCGAAACCCCGGAAGAACGCACGATCACGGCCAATTTGGGATTGGCCCTGGACGACATGGCCGTCGCGCCCCTGGTCTACAAAAAGGCCGTGGAAACGGGCATCGGCACCTGGCTGCCCTTGTGAGGGTGAAGGAGGACAAACAGATGAGCCCCAACCTATTCAGTTCGAAATCCGCCCTTTCCTTTACGCCCAAGATGGCAGTCCTCAGTCAGGAGCAGGTGGAACAGCTTCACTCGGCGACCCTCGAACTACTGGAACGCACCGGTGTGCAGATCACCCATCCCCGCGCTCTGGAGATCCTCCAGGGCGCCGGAGCCCACGTCGATGGCAAGCGCGTCCGGTTTCCCTCGTGGCTCGTCGAACAGGCCATTCGTCAGGCGCCGCCGCGTGTAGTGTTGGGCAATCGGAAGGGTGAGCGCGCGGTTTCCTTGGAGCGCGATAGGGTCTGGTTTGGCCCCAGTGTGGACTGCATCGACTATCTGGACCCGGCCACCAGCCAGCGTTCCCGGTTCACCAGTGACCACTGCCGCGTCACCACCACCGTGGCCGATGCCCTGCCCAACTATACCTGGGTCATGACCATTGGCATGGCCGACGATGTGCCACCCGATATTGCCGATCGGGTCATCGCCCGCCAGGTGTTGACCTACACCGAAAAGCCCCTCGTCTTTTGCTGCAAGGACGTGAACAGCGTCCGCGATATCTATGACATGGCCCTGGTCATTGCCGGGAGCGAGGAGCGCTTTCGCCAGGCGCCCACCGTCGTCCACTATTCCGAGCCGATCTCGCCGCTGCTCTACTACGACCCGGCCGTCGAAAAGATCCTCTTTTGCGCCGAAAAGGGCATTCCCCTGATCAACTATCCCGCGCCCCAGGGAGGCAGCACGGCGCCCGCGACCTTTGCCGCCGAGATCATCCAGGGCAGCGCCGAATCCCTCAGTGGCCTGGTGTTGGCCCAGCTTGTGCGGCCCGGCGCGCCTTTTATCTATGGCGCCTTTGCCACGGTGATGGACATGAAGACCACCATCTTTTCCTACGGGGCTCCCGAGATGAGTCTGATGGTGGCGGCGATGGCCCAGCTTGCCCAGCATTACCAGTTGCCCTTCTTTGGCACAGCCGGCTGCTCTGACGCCAAGGTGCCCGATGCCCAGGCGGCGGCCGAGGCGGCCTTCTCCTGCTTTAGCTCGGCCCTCAGCGGCGCCAATCTGGTCCACGACGCTGGCTGGCTGGATCATGGCTGTGTGGCCTCACCGGCCTATATCGTCCTGGTGCACGAGGTGTTGCACATGGTCAACCAGTTTATGGGCGGCGTGCCCATCAGCGACGAGAACCTGGCCCTGGACGTCATGGATCGGGTGGGTCCGGGTGGCCACTATCTGCAAGAAGACCACACCCTCAAGCACTTTCGCAGTGTCTGGTATTCCAAGCTGTTCGACCGGTCCATCTATGCCCGGTCTGCCGAGTCGGAGGGAGGGCTCAAATCGTTCGAGGATCGGCTGCGCGAGCAGACGATCAAAGTCATGGAGCACAAGCCCGCCCCCCTGGCGCCCGAGGTGGCCCGCGAGATCGAAGAGATGTCGCAGCATTGGCAGTAGGAGAGCATCATGAAAGTAACCGTTGTCTATGGCAACGACGAGCGAATGGTCGAGGTCCCCGCAGGTGCCAATCTGGGGGAGGCCATCATTGCCACCGGCTTTCCCCTGGAACAGCCCTGCGCCGGACGGGGCACCTGTCTCAAGTGTAAGGTCATCGTCCAGCCCACCGTACCGGGGACGCCGGATGCTCTGAGCCCGCTGGACGAGCGAGAGTTGGTGGGGCTGACCGACGCCGAGCGAGGGGCCGACTATCGGCTGGCTTGTCGTACCCGCGTCCAGGGTGATGTGACCGTCACCCTGGCGCCCATCGTCGTCTATTCCAACAAGATGTTCCGCGCCTGCGACGACTATAAGGAGGCGGGTGTTCCCCTGGGTCTGGCCATCGACCTGGGCAGCACCACCGTGGCTGCCTTTGTCACAACGCTTACCACGGGTCGCGTCTGTGCCGGGGCTGCAGCCCTCAATCAGCAGACGGCCTTTGGCGCCGACGTCATCTCGCGCATGGCCGCTGCCCTGCAGGGCCCCGACTCCGCCAGGCGCCTCTCGATGCTGGCCATGTCGTCCATCGTACAAGCGGTCGACTCGTTAAAGCTATCGCGTACCGTCAAATCGCGGATCGAAAAGGTTACCATCGTGGGCAACTGCGCCATGCACCACCTGCTCTTGCGCTATCCGGTGGACAGCCTGTCTGAGTTGCCCTTTCAGCCCCACGACACGGCCTCGGTCCGCTCGGCCAATTCCCTGTTTGGCGACCTGTTTCCGCCGGGCGCCGGCGTGGCCCTGCCTCCCCTGATCGGCGGGTTTGTCGGCTCCGACGCCCTGGCTTGCCTGGTGTACTATGGCTTTGACCGGGCAACCGGCCCCATGGCCGCCATCGACCTGGGGACCAACGGCGAGGTGATGGTCACCGACGGCCTACCTCCCCGCGGCACGGGCCGCATCCTCGTGGCCTCCACCGCTGCCGGGCCTGCCTTTGAGGGGGTCAACATCTCCTGTGGCACCCGGGCTGTGGATGGCGCCATCATCAGCGTCAAGGCCAACGAAACCGAGGGCAGCTTTGATCTGACGACCATCGGCAACCAGCCGCCGGTGGGGCTCACCGGTTCGGGCCTCCTCGAACTGATCTGCGAGCTACGCCGCGTCGGCCTTGTGGAACGAAGCGGTCGCCTGGCCCGGGAGCACCCTACCTTTGGACACCGCCTCCAGGTGGGTGAGGGGAATGTGCGCCGCCTGCTCATCACCGACCAGGCGGTCGACCGCCAGGGCCTCGAAGAGGGTGAGGAGGGGCGGCGCGTGTCCCTCTACCTTACCCAGCACGACATCCGCGAGCTGCAAAAGGCCAAGGGCGCCATCCGCGCCGCCACCGAGATCCTGATGGCCCAGGCCGGCCTCAAGTCCGCGGACCTGGAGCGAATGATCCTGACCGGCTCCTTTGGCAGCCAATTGAACGTGGAAGCGGTGTTGGGCCTGGGCATGATCCCACCCGTGGAGCCGGCCCGCGTTGAGCCTTCGGCCAACGGCGCCGGGTTTGGGGCGGCCCTTCTCCTGGACGATGAGGAGTTTGCCCGGGGAGAGCGCATCGCCGCGGCCGCCGAGCAGGTGAACCTGGATCTCGATGCCGAGTTCAACCGGCGTTACGTGGAATCCATGGAGTTCCCCAGCATGGAAAGACAGGACGCCTGACCTACATGCCCAACGATGCTGCGTCGCAAAGCGGGGCCACCCCGCGCATCGATCCCGTGGGTGTGTTGGCTGTGCTGGTGGCGTCGGCGTGCTGGGGAACCTCGGGCATCTTTGTCAAGCTGGTGACCCTGGAGGGCGAGGTTTCGGCCCTGGCGCTGGCCTTTTGGCGCGATCTCACGACTTTTACCATCCTGGTCCTGTTGTTGGCTGTGTTGCGCCCGGCCTGGCTGCGCATCCGCGGCACCGAAATACGCTGGTTGGTGGCCATGGGCGCCAGCCTAGGCACCTTTCACGTCTTTTGGAACCTGGCGGTGATGTTGAACGGCGCGGCCGTGGCCACGGTACAGCAGGCAGGTATGCCGGCCATCGTGACCGTGGTGGCCTGGCTGCTGTGGGGTGAGTCTCTTACCTGGAAAAAAGTGGTGGCCATCTTGCTCACCTTTGCCGGCACGGTGTTGGTCTCGGGACTGGATGTGCTGGGCGAGGCTCAGTTGTCGCTTGGCGGGTTGCTCATCGGCATGGGGACGCCCATTACCTACGCGCTCTGGACGCTGTTTGCCAAAAAGGCCCAGGGCGATCACAACCCGATGACCACCGTGACCTATGCCTTTGGCGTGGCGGCGCTTGTGTTGCTGCCCCTCCAGGTCTTTGCCGAACAACCCTTTCCGGTGTCGGGGACAACGCTTCTCTGGTTCGGGGCCTTGATCGTCTTTTCGACGCTCATGTCCTTTCCCACCTATACCCTGGGCCTGAGGCGGCTGCCGGCGAGCGTGGTGGGCATTCTGGCCATGAGCGAGATCGCCTTTGTGGCCTTTTACGCCATGGTGCTGATGGGTGAGCGTCTGAGCGTCAGCCAGATGATGGGGGCCCTCCTGGTCATCTGCGGGGTGTTGATCCTGTCCTGGCGGGCCAGGCCCGCAAAGAAGGTGAAAGAGGAGGCCTCGGTGCACCAGGCCCGAGGGTAAACGGAGGAACTCGTGGCAAAAAAGGAAAAGGGCGCTGCGGCAAAAACCATGCCCATGCGCGCCCTGGACGAAAAAGGGATAGCCTACGAACCGCGCCCTCAGGAGCACAAGCAGTTCACGGCTCAAGGGGTGGCCGACGATCTGGGCGTTCCCGTCGCCTGGGTTCTCAAGGCCATGATCGTCCGGCGCTCGGATGGCGCCTTTGCCCTGTTCGTGATCCCCGGTGACGCCCACCTCAGCCTGAAAAAGGTGGCCGCGGTGCTGGGCGACAAGGGGGCTGCCCTGGCCCAACAGCGCGATGTGGAGCGGGTCACGGGCTTTCAGGTGGGGGCCGTGTCAGTTTTGGGCTACCGCCGCGACGACATCCCATCCTATCTGGATCAGCGCGTGCTGGCCTTGGAACGGGCTATCATCAGCTCCGGTCGCCCCGACCTGGGGCTGGAGATGGACCCCCAGGATCTGCAACGCGCCATGGGCGCCCAGACCGGCGACTTTTCCTCGTAGGGCCCCAATCGGACATCAGGGCCCTGGCTCTTTCGTGTGGCGCTCATCCTCATGCGTCGCCCGCGCGGTGGCTCGGGTTTGGTTTGGACGATTCGGGCCGAGCCTGTGCGGCCATGATTCGACCCTATCCGTTTGCGAGCGCCTTGACAACATCGGTGTCCTGGTCTATAATCTAGCAGCATTTGAAAACGGTTGCAGCAAAGCAGGCTGCCAGGTTCGATGGTCGCGGCGAAAAGCGACAGCGACATCAGATTCCAGGGCCCTTGGAGGTGGCAGCAAGCAAAAGCGCTTGTTTTTGACCTATGAGGGCCCCTTTTGTTTGGGCGAAGGAACATCCAGCTCTATTCCATTGGGCTGGGTCCGTTATGGCGGGAGGAGGTGGTTAACAAGCGATAGGCTCTGGCTGACCAGGTTCCAAGAATCAAGACCGACATTGTAGAGAGAAGCTAAAATGGAGGCAAGAATGAGAGCGAAACTGTTCGGTATCCTGGCCGCGTTGATCGTATTGAGCCTGGTGGTGACGTGTGGCCCCACACCGGAACCGCAAACCATCGTTCAAACTGTCGAAGTTGAAAAGACGGTCGTAGAGACCGTCGAGGTGGAAAAAGAAGTCATCCAGACCGTTGAGGTCGAAAAAGAGGTCGTCAAAGAGGTAACCGCGGTGCCCGTACCTGAAGGACCCGAGGGCACTTTGACTCGAGCCCTGGCGACCTTCCCCAATTCCCTTGACCTGCCCCAGTGCGCCGAGCGAAATGCGTCGACAACCGCTTGGCATATGTACGACACGCTGGTTTGGGTCGATGAGGAAGGCATCATTCAACCCGCGCTCGCCAAAGAGTGGGATGTCTCGGAGGACGGCAGCGAGTACACCTTTTACCTGCGCGACGACGTGACCTTCCACAACGGCGAACCGTTCAACGCCGACGCCGTGGTGTTCTCCTGGGAACGCGCCAAAGACGCCGGCTTTGAGTACAGCAACCTGTGGCAGCTTGCCCAGACCGTAGAAAAGATCGACGACTATACCGTCAAGTTGACCACCGATGGACCGGACGCCCTCTTTATGACTACGTTGGCCGACAACTGGGCCATCATCCCCCCCAAGTATTTCCAGGAAGTGGGCCAGGCGGGCTTTGATGAGCACCCGGTGGGCACCGGTCCCTTTGTGTTCGTAGAGTGGGTCAAGGGTGACCGTATTGTCCTGAAAGCCAACCCGGACTATTGGCAGGAAGGCACGCCCAAGATCGAAAACCTCATCTTCCGACCGATCCCCGAGTCGGCGACCCGTGTAGCCGCCATCCAGACCGGTGAGGTCGATATCGTCACCCGTCTCTCCTCCGAAGAGGCTCAGAGCCTGCTCGGTGTGCCCAACGTGACGGTTATCAAGTATCCGGTGGAACGTGTTTTTTACATCGCATTCAACAATATGACCACGGGTGTGGGCCAGCCCACAGAGGATGCCCGCGTGCGGCAGGCGATGAACTATGCCGTGGACGTGGACGCCATCATTGATTCCCTGTTCGACGGGTTTGCCAAGCCGGCCATCGGCCTGGTCAGCACGGGCGAACTCGGCTATGACGATGCCGAGCCCTTTGGCTACGATCCCGACAAGGCCCGCGCCCTGCTGGCCGAAGCCGGATTCGCCGATGGCTTTCAGATGGATATGGCCTGCCCGGCCGGCGCTTACACCCACTTTGAAGAGGTGTGCGAGGCTGTAGCCGGCTATCTGGGCGAGGTGGGCATTGAGGTCAACCTCGAGATCATGGAATCGGGCCATTATTGGGAACTGGAGGCGGCCAAGGAATTGCCGCCCCTCTTTGGCGACAGTTGGTCGGCCACCATGATGGAGTCCTATCGGCGGCTCGTCGGTGCGTTGGGTGGTGAAGATGCGGCCTACTGCGCCTGGGAGGATGAAAAGATCATCGAGATGTTGGACGTGATCAAGTCCACTGTAGACCAGCAGGAACGAGCCAAACTCTATGAAGAGTTGCAGGTCTACATGCGCGAGGATCCCCCCTTCATCTATCTCTATGAACCTTACACCTTTGAAGCCATCAACACCCGGGTCCAGAACTATACCCCGCGCCCGGCCGAGACCTACTTCCTGTTTGATACCTTTGTCGTCGGAGAATAGAACAAGGTAACCACCTGCCTTCTCTGCGGGCTTGGGGGCGCAGCGCGCGCCCCCAAGCCTACTCCATAGCTGAATTTCGGGGGGGAGTCTCTTGGAGCGCTATTTTCTTTCCCGGCTGGGCCAATCCATTGTGCTGATGTTTGGCATTGTGGTGTTGGTCTTTGCCATGGTCCGTATCACCGGCGATCCGGCGGCGCTGATGATGCCCCGCGAGGCGAGCGCCGCAGAAATCGAAGCCTTTCGAGAAAGAATGGGCTTTAACGATCCGATCACCGTCCAGTTCGGGCGGTTTTTCACGGGCGCCCTTCAGGGGGACTTTGGCAACTCGCTGCACTTCAAGACGCCCGCCATGCCCCTGGTTGTACAGCGGTTGCCCGCCACGGTGCAACTGGCCACCGTGGGGCTGCTCATGGCTTTGGTCGTCGCCATTCCCCTGGGGTTGGTGGGTGGTTTCAACCCCGGTACTGGGATCGATTCCTTTGGCCGCCTATGGGCCCTGTTGGGACAAAGCATTCCCAACTTTTGGCTGGGCTTGATGATGATCATCTTTTTTGGCGTCAAGCTTCAGTGGTTCCCGACCTTTGGCCGTGACACGTGGACTTCGGTGATCATGCCGGGCTTTGTCCTGGGCTTGCCGGTCATGGGCCAGATTGTGCGGTTGACCCGTTCGGCCGTTCTGGAAATCCGGAGTGAGGACTATATTCGGACGGCCCACAGTAAGGGCCTGGAACCCCGCACCATCTATCTCAAGCATGTGTTGCGCAACGTCGCTATCCCTCTGGTGAGCGTCATTGGCGTCCAGTTTGGCTACATGCTGGGCGGGTCGATTTACATCGAGGCCATCTTTTCCTGGCCCGGAATGGGGGGGTTGCTGGAACAATCGATCGGTTGGCGCGACTATCCCCTCATCCAGGCCATCGCCGTCTTTACCAGCGTCGTGGTCCTGATCCTCAATCTGTTGACCGATCTGGCCTACGCCGTGATAGACCCGAGGATCCGCTATGGCCACTGATGCCCAAATGAAAACCCCGGAAAGTATGCTCGATGTGGAGCGCAACTGGGTCGACCGCCTGGTGTATGTAGGGCGTATGCTCTGGCGCGACCGCAGCGGGATGATCGGCCTCATCGTCTTTTCCATCGTGGTTCTGGCAGCGGTGCTTGCCCCGGTGATCACGGTCCACGATCCCTTTCAACAGAACCTGCGCGACAGCAAGCTGCCGCCCGGCTGGGCCGAAGAGGGAGATTGGAGCCACCCTTTTGGCACCGACGCCCTGGGCAAGGATATCTTTAGCCGCGTGATCTATGGGGCGCGGGTATCCCTGTTGGTCGGCCTGTTTGGTGTGTTGATCGCGGCAGGGTTGGGGATGTTTGTCGGCGCCATCGCCGGCTATGTGGGTGGGCGCGTGGACTCGGCCGTGATGGGCTTGGTCAACCTGATCCTATCGCTGCCCTATCTGCTTTTTGTGGTGTTTATCGCCTCAGTGCTGGGCCGAAGCTTGCTCAACGTCATCCTTATTTTCGGCATCACCGACTCGCCCATCTTTGCCCGCGTGACGCGGGGGGAGGTGCTCCGCATCCGTCAATCAGGCTATGTCGAATCGGCCATCAGCGCCGGAGCCCGGCCCGGGCGGATCCTCCTGGACCACGTCCTGCCCAACCTGATCGGACCGCTCATCACGCTGGCTACCTTTGAGATGTCGAGGATGATCTTTTACGAGGCCGGCCTGGGCTTTCTTGGCCTCAGCGTCCCGCCCAACGAGTATCCCACTTGGGGAAACATGCTGGACGCCGGGCGAAAATACCTGACCAGCTACCCCTGGATGGCAGCTTTTCCCGGCTTGGCCATCATGTTCACCTCCTTGGGCATGAACCTGCTGGGCGACTGGCTGCGCGACGTGCTCGACCCGCGCCTGCGACGGGCCCGAAAGTGAGAGGGAACGATGACAAAAGTACTGGAAGTTCGTGACCTCGTCACTCGGTTCTATACCATGGACGGGATCGTCCACGCCGTCAACGGGGTCAGCTTTGACCTGAACGAAGGGGAGATGTTGGCCATCGTCGGCGAGAGCGGCAGCGGCAAGAGCGTGACCATGATGTCCCTCCTGGGCCTGATCCCCATGCCCCCGGGCAAGGTGGAGACGGGCGAAGCCATCTTTCACAGCAATGGGGGGGCGCGAGACCTGCTCAAACTCTCGCCCGAAGAGCTGCGCCATGTGCGTGGTGGGCAGATCGGGTTTGTGTTCCAGGATCCGATCTCGTCCCTCAACCCCATTCTGACCATCGGCGAGCAGATCAGCGAGAGCCTGGCCAAGCATTTGGGGATGAGCCGCGACGCAGCGCGGGAGCGCACTATCAAGATTCTGCACCAGGTGGGCATTCCCGACCCAGAGTTGCGTTATAACGCCTATCCCTTCCAGTTTTCGGGCGGTATGCGCCAGAGGGTGATGATCGCTATTGCCATCGCTTGTGGCCCCGAGATTGTCATTGCCGACGAACCGACCACCGCCCTGGATGTGACCGTACAGGCGCAGATTGTCGAGTTGTTCAAACGCCTGCGCGATTCCATCGGAATGGCCATCATCTGGATCACCCACGACCTGGGGGTCGTGGCGGGCATCGCCGAGCGGGTGTTGGTGATGTACGGGGGCCGTCCGGTCGAGGTCGCCGGTGTCGACGAGCTGTACGAGAATCCGCGGCACCCCTACACCGTCGGCTTGTTGGGGGCGCTGCCTCGCCTGGACCTGCGCGAATCCAAGCGGCTGGTGAGCATTCGCGGCACTCCCCCCGACCTGCTGATGCCCCTTGAGCACTGTCCCTTTGCCTGGCGCTGTGACTATGCGTTCGACCGCTGCTGGGCCGAAATCCCGCCCCTGGAGGCCATCGGTGCGGGCCATCAAGTGGCTTGTTTCTACGATCTGGAGACGGGGAGGCAGCGGAATGACTGAGAACAGCGCCCTGGTGAGGGTCGTGGATCTAAAGAAGCATTTCTCCATTGCCGGGGGATTTCTGAACCGGCGGGTCAAGACGGTCAAGGCGGTCGACGGCATCTCGTTCGAAATCCAGGCGGGCGAGACCTTGGGCCTGGTGGGCGAGAGCGGCTGTGGCAAGTCGACGGCGGGACGGGCGATTCTCCAGCTACTCCCACCGACCTCGGGGCAGGTCCTGTTGGGGGACATCGATCTGACGCAGGCGGGGAGTGACCAAGTGCGCAATCTGCGGCCTCGGATGCAGATGATCTTTCAGGACCCCTACGCCTCTCTCAACCCGCGTCATTCAGTGGCCAAGATCGTCGGCGAGCCGCTGATCATCCACGGCATCATGCGCAAGGGGAGTTCCGAACTCAAGGACAAGGTCTCTGAGCTGTTGGAGCTGGTGGGCCTGGACCCCAATTACATGCGCCGCTTTCCCCACGAGTTCTCCGGCGGGCAGAGGCAGCGGATCGGCATCGCTCGCGCCCTCTCGCTGGATCCCGATTTCATCGTCTGCGACGAGCCGATCTCGGCGCTGGACGTCTCGATCCAGGCTCAGGTCGTCAACCTGATGCAGGATCTGCAAGAGCGGCTGGGTGTGGCCTATCTCTTTATCGCCCACGATCTCAGCATGGTCAAGCACATCTCCCACCGGATTGCGGTCATGTACCTGGGCAAGCTCATGGAGATGACGGATCGCAATACCCTGTTTGACGAACCACTGCATCCCTATACCCAGTCGTTGAACTCGGCGGTCCCCATTCCCAACCCCAAGCTGGAGCGAAAGCGGCAACGCTTTATCCTCAAGGGCGAGCCACCCAGTCCGGCCAATCCACCCTCAGGTTGTGTGTTCCACCCCCGTTGCCCGCTGGCTGTGGGGGAGTGTAAGGAGGCCGTGCCCGAGTTCCGGCAGATCCGCCCAGGGCACTGGGTTGCTTGTCATCTGGCCGACGAAAAGGGCGGCAGCATCATCAGTGCGGACCTCGTCGCAGCCCTGGAGGCGAATTGAGCCATTTCCGGGTCCGGGCCGCGGCGATCTCGATACGGCAGTCAGGCAGCCTATGATGCGCAACTCTCCATCGTGGACGAGCATCCGGGCTTGGTTGATGGACTATGCCCTGATCACAGCCGGGGCCCTCTTTTTGGCTGTGAACATCAACCTGTTTCTGGCCCCCAACGATCTGGCGCCGGGCGGAGTGTCGGGCACGGCCATCATCCTCCACCAGTTGACCGGCTGGCCCATTGGCTTGACGATGCTGGCCCTCAACGTACCGCTGGTGGTCCTTGGTTTCCAAACGCTCGGCGGCTTTCGCTTTCTGACGCGCACCGTCTATGCGGTGCTGCTGTACAACCTGGGCACCGACTTGCTGGCCGGCTGGCTGTCGGCCTATGTCGTCACCGACGATCTGATTCTCAACGCGCTCTTTGGCGGCGTGCTGGCCGGCCTCGCCACCGGCCTGGTGTATCGGGGGGGCGGTACAACGGCCGGTACCGGAATCCTGGATCGGGTGTTGCAGATCCGGACGGGCATCCCCATTAGCCAGATCTATATCCTCATCGATGGCGGCGTTGTCCTTGCCGCAGGCCTGGTGTTTGGCTGGGAAAAAGCCTTGTATGCGCTGGTGACCCTCTATGTCTGGGGGTTGGCCACCGACTATGTGCTGGAGGGGCCCAGCGTCGTGCGGACGGCTTTTATCGTCACCGACCGGCCCGAAGCCGTGGCCCAGGCTGTGATGGAGCGCCTGCAATTGGGAGTCACAGCCTGGCCCGCGCAGGGCATGTACACCCACACACCCCACACCATCCTCTTTTGCACCTTGAGCCGTCCCTACGAACGCGAGTTGCGGCGGGTGGTGGCAGAGGTCGATCCCGACGTCTTTATGGTCACCGGGCACGGTCACCAGGCTCGGGGGGGCATTTTTGGGCAGCCGCGTCCGACGGGCCGCAAGGGGGCTGCCGTCAAGCTGCCGGACGGGGAGTCGTTACCCAAAGAACAGGAGTAAATGATTAAGGGAGGTTTTGGCACGCACGCTATGTACACCGAGAATCCATTTTCCAAGCCGGGCCAGTGGTACAAGGGCTGCCTGCACGTTCACAGCAGCGCTTCCGATGGCGCCCTCGCGCCCGAGGAGGTCCTGGCTTGGTATCGCAATCGTGGCTACCACTTTTTGGCATTGACCGATCATCGCGTGCCGTCCGAGGCCCGTACCCTGGCTGAGGATTGGATCACCCTGGCGGCCGTCGAGGACGATGGCGTGGATCCCGAGGCGGGCTTGTACCACTTGGTTGGACTGGGCCTCGAGCGGCCCTGGGTGAGGCCGGCGCGGGCGGACTCGATGCAAGAGAGCATCGATGCTTTGCGGGACGCAGGCGCGCTGGTGTGCCTGGCCCATCCCTATTGGAGCGGCCAGCGCTCGGCCCAGTTGCTGGGAGCGGAGCGTTGCTTTGCCCTGGAGGTCTATAACGGCGGCTGTGAGGTCGATGACGCCAAAGGGTTTTCCCACGTGCATTGGGATGACTTGCTGGCTGCCGGGCGCCGCCTGTGGGGTGTGGCTGTGGATGATGCCCACTGGCGCACCGGCGACCGGGACGCGGGCCTGGGTTGGGTCTGGGTCAAGGCCCCGGCTCTCACCCAACAGGCCATCCTCGAGGCGTTGGAGAAGGGCTGCTTTTACGCCAGTTCGGGCCCCCAGATCCACAGCCTGGACCTGGATGCCGAAAGCGGGCAGCTCGCCGTCCGCTGCTCGCCCGTGGTTGCCATCGATTGTGTGGGCAATGGCCCGTTCAGCCGGCGCATCCTGGCGCCCGAGGGACAGACGCTGACCGAGGCCACCTATCGCCTGCCCAAGGGCCCAAGGTATGTGCGCGTCGCCTGTGTGGATACCCAGGGAGGCTGGGCCTGGAGCAACCCCATCTTTTTGGAGGAGGACCCCACATGGCTGTCTTGACGTTTGGGCCGGTGACCTTTGATGCCGACCTGGTGGCCTTTGACAAGGACGGCACGCTGATCGCTTTCGACGCGATGTGGAACTGCCTGGCAGAGTTCTGGGTGGAGCACCTCACGACCGGCGCGGGCGACCGGACCTTGCGGGAGGATCTCTATCGTTCGATGGGCTACGATAGGCCGCAGCGCAAGGCCGATCCGCAGGGGCCGCTGGCCATTGCCACCACGGGTCAACTCGAGACCATTGCTGCCGTTACCCTCTATCGCTCTGGGCTGGGCTGGCCCGAAGCCGCCGACCGAGCTGAGCAGGCCTTTCGGGCTGGGGCCAGGCTGCCTCTGGCCGATCTGATCCAGCCTACCGGGGATATTGCCGCGCTCTTTTCCGGTCTCCAGGCGGCGGGGGTGCGGGTAGCCGTGGTGACCACCGACCACCGCGCCGAAACCCTGGAGACGATGCGTATCCTGGGGGTTTCCCGCTGGGTGGACCATCTCATCTGTGGCGATGACGGGTTCCCGGCCAAGCCGGCGCCCGAAATGGTGCTGGCAGCCTGCGAGCGGCTGGGGATCGAACCCGCTCGAACGGCCGTGGTGGGGGATACGCTAGGCGACTTGTTGATGGGGGAGCGGGCGGGCGTGGGCCTGCGCGTGGCTGTGCTCACCGGGGCGGGCAGGGCCGGGCAGTTGTCCCTTCACGCCGATGCCGTGTTGGCTTCGATCGACGAGATCGCCGTCGGTGCGGCCGTCGCCCATCCGGACTGAGCGCAGGCATCGTGGACGTTTGCGCCGGAATGTGTAGGGACGGGTACTGCTCGGCGCCCTCGTCCCTTCTGCTCAACGTCCCCATCCCTTTTGCTCGGCGTCCCCGTCTCGGGGGCGCCTCTTGTATCATGGGGCCACGTGCGGGCGCGGCGGGGGTAAGGGCGCCCGCGAGGGACGCCCCTACCAAACGCACTCTCAGCTGCTCGGCGCCCCCGCCACGGGGGCGCCTACAGACCGGCGATGTTCGATAGAGTGCCCTTACTCCACGAGCCAGGACAGCCCCAGCTCCTCCAGTTTTGCCCGCGTCGGGTGGCCTTCGGCATCCCAGCCGCACAGGGCATAATAGGTTGAGCGAGAAGACTCAAACTCTTCGATTGTGTACCGCAACCCATCGGTGGGCCCGCCTTTGAGCGGCTGGAGCAACTTGTCGGGAAGGCGGTCATCGGCGCTGGTGAACCCTTCGCGGGCGTTAAAGGCCTGCATCATGTTCGCCGATCGTTCGCCGACCTTGATCAGCTCCCACAGGGAGAAATCCCATCCGGTGACCGCTCGGATCATCTCCACCAACTGCCCGGGCCCATAGAGCTGATAGGACGGCCCCCAGACGAACATGCAGACGCCGGCACAGTCCAGAGAGTGATAGAGCCACTGGGTGTAGGCCGTAAAGCGCACCTTTTCGGCGTTCATCACGCCGATGGGCTGGGGGTTGAGGAGTCCCAACTCGGAGATGCGGTCGGACAACTCGGTGTAACTGGGATCGTGTTCCACCGTCATGTGGTCGGCCCCGGCGGCGTTGACGGCATAGTGGAGGCCCAGCAGTCGTTTGACGCGGGGCATGTGGGCCGGAAGTGGATTGCCCTTGCACGCCACCGCCAGCGCCTCTGCCTTGGGGCCCAGCTTTTTGGCGGCTTCGGTCATGCCGTCGGCCAAAAATTCGCCAAACCCCTCTCGCTTGCCAATCAGCTCGGTCAGCTTGACCATGGCCTCGGCATTCCCCCAGGTCAGTTCCAGCCCGCCGGTATCCTCGGTGGTGATCAACCCGTGCTCAAAGCAGTCCATCGCCCAGGCGATCATCACGCCCGTGGAAATGGTGTCCAGGCCATACATGTTGCACAGTTCGTTGCCCTTGGAAATGGCAGCCAGGTTGTCCACATTGCAGCAGGACCCCAAGGTGGCGACCGTCTCATACTCGGGTCCGCCGTACAGCGGGTCGACCTGGTAGGGCCCCTCGGTGATCTCGACGACCCGCTTGCAGCGGACGATACAGGCAAAGCAGGTGTCTCTCTCCTTGAGGATGGTCTGGGTCATCACCTGGCCCGATATGGCCTCGTAGCCATCAAAGACGCCCGAGTCAAAGTTGTGGGTGGGCAACCCGCCATCGGCTTGCATATAGGGCACGTCGCCCGCTGTGCCGTCCAGGTGGTAGCCATAGACCACCGATTCCTCAAGGTGATCCTTGCCCCACCTGGCCAGTTTTTTGAGCGCCTCTCGATCGGCTACGTCCGGGCTGCCCTTGCCACGGACGGCAATGGCCTTCAGGTTCTTGGAGCCCATCACGGCGCCCATTCCCGTTCGGCCATTGGCCCGGTTGGCCATGTTGATTACACAAGCATAGCTCACCATCTTTTCGCCGGCCGGGCCGATCTGCAGGACTTCGACCTTGGTGTCGTCGAGTTCCTGGCGGATGGCCTTTTCGACCTCGCCGGTGACCTTGCCCCAAAGGTGGGACGCATCGCGCAACTCGGCCTTGCCCTCGTGTACCCAAAGGTACACCGGTTTCTCGGCCTTGCCGCGGATGATGAATGCGTCAAAGCCGGCGGCCTTGGCTTGCGCCGGCCAAAAGCCACCGCCCTCAGAATCGCCCATTCCCTTGGTGACAGGCGATTTGGCGTTGATCACGACCCGGCTCTGGCCCGAGATCGGCGCGCCGGTGAGCACGCTGAGGGACACAGCCAGTACATTTTCGGGGCCAAGGGGATCGGCCCCAGGCGGAACCTCTTTCAGCAGATAGTAGGTCCCGAACCCTTTCCCGCCCAGGTATGTGCGGTAAAAAACATCGGGCGGCTCTTCTACGGTAATTGTACTGGTCGTCAGATCCACGTGCAGGATCTTGCCATTGTATCCATTGGGCATATTGTCCATCTCCTTGGAATATTGTCAGCCACTTGAACAAACACCGAACCGAAACGGTAGTGTTATATGTGATACAAGTTGATGGGATTCTTTTGTGGGGGCCTGCCGCGGCCTTGTGCCGGGATCTTTAGCCGCCGCCGGCCGGCGCAAACAGGGACACCGAATCCCCTTCCGCCAGGGTCCGATCCAGGTTGGGTTCAATCACCCCGTTCACAGCAATGGGGTAGGGGCGCGGGAGGCCCAACGCTCCGAACACCTCTCCCAACGTGCTGCCCTCAGGCAGCTCCAGTTCCGTTTTGCCTCCCATTTCGGGGGGAAGAAGGAGCTGGAGCCGGTTGTACAATCGGACCGAAACCCGAATTCCCACGCCAGACGCTCCCTGAAAACGTTCTGCAAGGGCGATAGCGCCCATGGCCGCGTACCAGCCGCGTTCCAGGAGCGCTATCGCCTTGCCAAGGGTCAATCCCGGCCCCGCGAGACGCCAGGCACCGGGTAGATCAGGCTAGAAGCAGCTTTCATAGATGGCGACGTACCCCTCTTTGGTAATGTCGCGAGGGTTGCCGATGGTCTGCGGGTCGTTAAAGGCCAGCTCGGCGAGCATGGGGATGTCTTCCTTCGGGATGCCCATTTCGGGCAGGGTCGGGATGTTGACATCTTCCGTAAGCCGGGCCACGGCTTCGACGGCCAGCTCGGCCGCATCCCACACGCTGAGCCCCCAGGTGTTTTCCCCCATGGCCTGGGCGATCCGGGCGTATTTGTACGGCTCGCCCATATAGTTGTAGGCCATGACCGGCGCCAGCAGGGCGGCGGTTAGCTCGCCGTGGGGCAGGTTGTACACGCCACCGGCCGTCTGGCTCATGGCATGGACCGCGCCGGCGCTTTCGGTGCCATAGCTCATGCCGGCGAGCATGGCCGCCATCGACATCTTGTAGCGCGCCTCGATATTGCTCCCCTGGGCATAGGCCAGGCGCAGCCACTGGGCGCACGTTTCGATGGCCCACAGGGCCACGGCATCGGGCCAGGGCTGCGCATAGCCGCAGGTGTAGCACTCGATGGCGTGGGTCAGGGCGTCCATGCCGGTGCCTGCCGTCACCCGGGGCGGCATACCGACGGTCAGTTGCGGGTCGATCAGGGCCACGTGGGCGGCGATGAGGCCGGTGCCGCCGACGTTGTATTTGATCTTGCGTTTGGGATCGGTGATGACGGCCCACAGGGTCACTTCGCTGCCGGTGCCGGCTGTGGTGGGCACGGCGATCATGGGCGGGATTCGCTTCTTGATCGGCTGGGGATCGGCCCATTCATACTCCAGGATCGAGCCGCCGTTTTCCGCCACGACGCCGATGGACTTGGCGGTGTCCATGGGGCTGCCGCCGCCAAAGCCGATGAGGCCGTCGCAGCCTTCGGCCACATACACAGCAGCCGCATCGTCCACGAGCTTGATATCGGGGTTGGGCACCACGCCATCCATGAGCACAAAGTCGACGTTGCCGGCCTTCAGACTCTTGATGGCCTCGTCCACCAGGCCGGCATTGACCAACCCCTTGTCGGTTACGAGCATGGGGCGCTTGCTGCCCAGGTCCTTGATCTGGTCGGCCAGGAGTTCGATAGCGCCAGGGGCGTGCTTGACGACGGTGGGTACTTCGAAGGAACGCAGGTTAATCATTGGGTACTCTCCTTAGCGGAATTCATATAATATCAGGTCCTTTGGACCTCTTCGACTTCTTCATACCAGCGCACCCGGGTTCCCACCCGGGCCCGCATCTTCCAGGCCAGGGTTTTGGGCGCGTCGTCCATGGCCTTTTGCAGGCTGATGAGCCGCCGTTTGATGGTCTGTATCTCGCTGGCATCCAGACCGATCTCGGCTTCGTCGAGCAGGGTGCGCAGCTTTTGGGCCGTAAGGGAGAGGGTCGTATACAGGCCCCAATCTTTGGCGCACAGGTCGGCGATGATGTCGGTGTTGATGGTGCTGGCATCGCCGGGCCCCACCTCGTGGTAGAGGAGAAGGGCCAGGAGATCGAGGGCATCCTTGCGGTTGAGCTGCACGATCTGGGCCTTGGAAAGGAACAATTCGGCCAGGGGGATGGTCAGGGGCTCGATGTGCAGCCGGTCGGCCAGGGGTAGGGTATGGCACATGGTGAAATCGCCGATAAAGATATCGATCTGGCGCCCCCATTGCTCGTCGTACCAGAGTTGGCGGCGATCCCCACTCAGGGTGTTAAAGGTCTTGTTGGGGGTATAGCCCATGTCGGGCAAAAAGTCCAGCAGCTCTTTGGCGCCGGCCTTGTTGGTGACAAAGTCAATGTCGGGATATTTTCGCTCCAAGGAGGGATGCATGGGTTGGGGCGACTGGACTTTGATCGCCAACCCTCCCAAAAGGCGCAAGAAAATGTCCCGGGCCTGCGCCTGGGCAATCAGGCGATGCATCTCTGCTTCGAGTTCTGGTAGTGTGCTCATGCACGATCCTTTCCTACCGTGACTTGTGAGAGGGGCAGAGGCGCCTCTGCCCCTCTCGATGTGGCCTGTGGGTCGATCCTACTCGACCGGAATCTCTTCGTAAATCTTGTCTACGTCAATGCCTTGTCGCCTGCGATAGGCTCTAAAACCGACGTAAATCAGCAGCGCCAGCAGGTACATGGACAGCATATAGATGATCGAACTGGTGTTCGATAGGCCGATGCCGTACAGTGCGTTGGGGTCGATGAGCCACTGGTAGAGGAGAAAGATCAGGAAAGCGGCAAAGATCACCCCGGCAACGGTGATGAGAGGGATGCCGGCGATCTTGTACTTGGCGATGGGTGACGCGTTGTACAGATCTCGCTTGACATAAGGTAGCAGAATGGCGGCAATGGTCGTGCCCAGATACATGACAGCGATGACCAGCGTCGAGCACAGGGTCAGGGTCTGGAAGTTAAAGACATTCCAGGCAAACAGCGCTGCCACCACCAGCGAGGGAACTACCATCAACAGCAGGGCATAGATGGGGGTCCGGGTGCGGGGCTCGACCTCGGCTACCTTCTCCGGCAGCAACCGGTCAAAGGCGGCGGCAAAGATGACGCGGGTCGAGCTGAGAAAGACCGTGCCCGACCAACCGAACCACCAGGCGCTCATGGCCAACACGACGATGAACTGGAGGATGCGGCTGGGCGTCATAAAGACGGCCAGCAGCGCGGGATAGGGCCAAATGGGCAGGGGCGGGGCTTGGTCGGTGTAGCCCCAGCGAAAGTTCCACCAGGCGCCATTGGCGTTCATGTACCAATCCCAGGTGATGGTCTTGTTGATGAGGAGGAAAAAGATCGCGCCCAGAACCGTGGTGACGATCAGGGCCCAGCCCATTCCCCAAAAGTTGCGCTTGAAATCGGTCGCGCCGCGAACCTCACCGTAGAGCGTGGCTCCCCAGTTGGGCCAGAGGTTGAAAAAGACCATATAAGGGATGGCCAAAAAGACAAGGCCCAGGGTGCCGCCCCACATGGGGTTGATGGCGCCGGCCTCCTGGCCCGCCACCTCAGTAGCCGTATAGACGTCGGCGCTGGCGCCAAAGAGGGCCGGGGCCTGTTCTTGCAGCCCTGCTTGGAAGGAAGCCTGATTGCCAAAGAGCAGGAAGGCAAAGACCACCAGCAAGCCGGCGATGGCGATATAAAAGCACCACTTTTGAATGCGCGAGTACCACTTCATGCCGATGGCGATGTAAAAGACGACGATGGCGCACAGGATCACGGATGCGACGAAATGGCCCAGGGACGTGCCGCTGAACCAGAGGGCCGCGTCTGTGGCGCCGAGGATGCCCAGCAGGGGCGTAAAGAACAGTTGGCGCAGCATGTCGGAATAGAGGGGCACCCAAAGCCAGAGGATGAACCACCAGCCGGTGACGCCCAGCACAAACCCAATGCCGCCTCCCAGGATGCGGCTCTGCCAGACGTAATCGCCTCCGGCGCGGGGCATGACGGCGATAAGGGCGGCATAGACCACGATTTCGAACATGATCAGCAGGCCGCTGATGAGGAGGGCGGGCAACATACCGCCCTCAAAATAATACATTTGGCTGAAACTATAGAGCCCGAGCGTGACGAGGTTGATGGAGAAGAATGCGTAGATAAAGGCGTCAAAGACCGACCAGGCCCGGACCAAGCCGGTGGCTTTGCGCAGGAACAATGTGGCACTTTGAGCCTTGGTGCTCATGGGATGGTCTCCTTTCCTCCAAGTAGACGAACAGGGTTAAGGCTGCGCCGGGTGCTTCATTCAGGTCGCAATGAGATCTGGATGAGAGCCCTCGGTTCAAGACTGAATTCGACAATCGCCTTTGCTGTCTCCTCCTTTCCAAGGTCTCTCCCTTGGCGTCCTACCCTGGCCCCTCCCTCGTCAGGCTGCTTACCCTGTGGTCAAGATATAGTTCTTGATCTTGTTGCGGGCCAGGCTAACTACCGCGCCCAACAGCCGCCCTTGCTCATACATGCTGCCCGGGTTGATGCACAGCGTTTTCCCCAGGCGAATGGCTCCCTTGCCCTCGTGAATGTGGCCGTGCAGCCCCAGGAGAGGCTGGTATTCGAGAATGACCTCCCGAACTGCGTGGCTGCCCACAGGCACCAGGGCGCGCCCTCCCAGCTTGGGCGTCAAGTTCTTGCTCAGCTCGGGCACGTCGTCCAGCGTGGAACCGTAGGGTGGGCTGTGAAAGTTAAAGATGGCGTTGGACATGTTCTTGACCTGGCCGATCATGGCTTCGAGGCGGGCGCGCAGCTTGTCCTCCTCCTCTTCCCGGTAGGTTTTCCACGGGGTAAAGTTGGTCCAGCCCGAGCTGACCATTTCGTGGTGGTCATCCAGTTCGATGACCCGTCCCTCGGCCATCTGCACGTGTTTGGCCGTGCGGATCAGTTCGTCCAGCTCGAACATGTCGTCGTTGCCGGGCGCCACGTAGCAGCGGATGCCCGAGCCCTCCAGCTTTTTGTCGGCATAGGCCAACCACTGCTCGGCCGTCTTGAGTACCTCCTGGCGAAAGATGTCGTCCACCAGCGAGGGATTGTTGCTGAGGGAGTCGATCTCGTCGGGTGTGGTGCGGTAGGGATAATAGCCGCGGCTTTTGATCTGCTTTTCCATGTCGCAGATCTCGGCTTCACTGCACAGCGCCCACTCTTGCTCCAAGAGAACCGCTTTGTAGCGGTCGCCCCCCTGGTGCACGATGGGCACAATGGCCTTGCCGGTCATATCGCCGCCCAGGATAATCACTTCTGCCTTGTAGAACTTGGCGGCATTGATGAACTTTTTCCAGCAGATTTCGGATCCATGCACATCTGTTGCGAAAAAGAGAGTTGTCATTCTTCCGACCACCCGTTTTTGACGATTCGTTCAGCGCATATCGGCATACACTCTCACCTCCAAAGTCTTGGTTCGGGCGCTCTGATCATCACGGGTGGTGCGCCGGGAATACCGACGCACCACCCCTCTTGACGTTCTCCACTACGGCTTGATCTCAAGTTCTTTCTCGGCCCACTGGGGTGGATAGATGATCTCACCCACGCCGTCAAAGTACTGGAGCACGGGGAAGACAAAGTACCCTTCGCCCACAACGGGGTCGGGGATGGTCTCCGCGTTGTACTCGTAGCGCGTGTGGATCAGACCGTCTTCGTACACCAGTTGTCCGGTCCATAGTTCGCTCTGGCCCACTTCGTAGAGCGTCTCGCTGGTCAGCTCGCCATGTTTCTCCAGCGTGCGTTGCGCCAGCTTGATGAAAAAGTTGGTCATATCGTACGACTGACCGGCGGCCGAAGGGCTTGGCTTGATCCCGAACCTGGCTTCAAAGTCCGTGGCCCACTGCTTGGCCTCATCGGTGGCCCAGGCGGGAATCTGGTCCAGAACATAGTCGGAGGAGGCGCCGGTGAGGTCGTACCATTCCCCTACCCAGCCCAGGGCGTCGGCAATGAGAAGGCTCTTCAGGCCGATTTCGTCGGCCTGCTTGACCAGTGAAGAGATGGCCGGCGGCGCGGCGGCGGTCCCGGCAAACACCGCCGGGTTCGTATCGTTGATGCGGTTTAGGAGGCCATAGAACTCGGTCTGGTCGATGGGGAACCACTCCTCAGACAGCACGGTCCAGCCTGCTGCGGTGAACTGCCGGCCAATGGCGCCGCCAAAGCTGCGACCCCAGTCGGTGTCCTCACCCCAGACGACCACCGTCTTTTCCTCCGGCGTCCAGATGCCCTCCTGGATATAGTACTCCAGGGCCTGGACGTAGGCGATGCTGAGTTTCTCGGGGCTGGGCCAGGTTTTGCCCATCCAGTAGCTATACTTTTCCGGGTCGGAGGCATAGGTTTCGTTCACCACTTCTGTGGCACCAAAGCCAAAAAAGTGGGGGATCTGGTGCTTGGCCGCGATTTCCATGCAAGCCACCACCACCGAGCTATGCCAGTTGAGGATGGCGGCCTGGATCCCGTCCTGGACGATGGCCTGCTCATAGGCCTGGGAGGCCTTGGCCGGGTCCGATTGGGAGTCGATCCAAACCAGCTCTACTTTGTAGGGTCCGATCTGATAGTCGATGGCTTCGAAGGCGGTTTGCACTGCACCTTTGAACTCATCGCCGGTGCGCGCCGTCGGGCCGCTAAAGGGGCCCAACACGCCCAATTTGAGGATCTCTGTGGCTTCCACGGGTTCGGCGGGTGCCTCACCCGCGGGCACGACCGCCTTGGGGGTCTCGCCCCGGGGGGTCAACGGCTGTTCAGCCCACTCGGGCGGATAGATGATCTTGGACTCGCCTTCAAAGTACTGCAACACTGGGAAGATGTAGTAGCCTTTGCCCGTCACCGGGTCAGGCACCGTCTCTGGGGTGT
>CAZNQW010000025.1:0-26138 GCA_964575225.1 uncultured Anaerolineaceae bacterium
CCAATGAGAGTGAACCCCAGGATCCGAGCCCCTTGCCCCGATCCAGGGGCTGGCGCTACTTGTAACTAATGCGTGGGTCCAACCAACCATAGATGATGTCGGCAATCAGGTTGAAAAAGACCACCATGAAAGAACCCATCATCAGGATACCCATCAACAAAGGATAATCGCGGTTGTACATGGATTGAATAAAGAGCCGTCCGATGCCCGGCCAGGAAAAAATCGTTTCAGTGAGTACTGCACCCGAAAACAGGCCGGCCAAATCGAGGGCCAAAATCGAAACCACCGGGATCAGTGCATTCTTCAGCGCATGGCGCATCAAAACCACGTTTTCCTTCAACCCCTTGGAGCGAGCCGTCCGTATATAATCGGCGCGGATGACGCCCAGCATGGTCGTACGCATATAGCGAGACCAACCGGCAATATATCGAAGGGACAGAACCAATCCCGGCAGGATCAAATGGCGCATGTGATCCACAAAAGAGGCATCTCCCACAGTCTCTCGACCCGAGGTAGGCAACCACCCCAACTTGACCGAAAAGAGCAGTTGCAGAATCAGGCCAAACCAAAAGACCGGCATGGCAATGCCCAGGAATGAAATGGCAGTCCCCACATAGTCGGTGATACTATACTGTTTGACGGCGCTGAGCACACCCAAAGGCAAAGCCACCAACGCCGCAAAAACGAATCCAAAACCCATCAACTCGGCCGTCGCCGGCAGGCGCTCGAAAATGACTTCGGTGACCGGGCGTGACGAGGTGTAGCTAAAACCGAAATCTCCGGTGATGGCAGCCCCAATCCATTTAAAGTATTGGATATAGATCGGCTGATCCAAACCTAGTTTGGCCTTGTAGGCCTCGATGACTTCCATGTTGACAAAGCGCCCAGTAGCCAGGTAGACCGTCTCGGGTCCACCAGGCGCTGCCTGGATAATCAGAAAGATCAGCATCGAGATGCCAATCAACAGAGGGATCATTTGCAGCAAACGGCGACGGACATACCTTCCCATAGGAACTCCCAAGAGGTGAGTCTTTGCAACACATCTGCGAGTTGGGTAGGGTTGGGGACCTGCCCCAACCCTACCCGATATCGACTAGGGTAGCCTAGTCAACCAGGTTCCACTCGTACATATTCCAGAAGCTACCAAGGTTGGTGCCGCTGCCCTTAAAGCCCTCAAACTTGGCGTTGAGCACAAAGGGGGTGGTCATGTAGTGGATCGGGATCTCTACCGCTTCGTCCAGCAACATTTCCTGGGCCTGGAACATGAGTGCTTTGCGCTTTTCCATGTCCAGTTCGGTGTCCGAAGCCCTCATGACCTCGTCCAACTCGGGATTGCAGTAGCCCGTCATGTTGTTCGAAGCGCCGCAGGCATACAGGCCAGTGATGCTCGGGTCGGCCGGCAGAATCCAGCCGGCGATGATCGCATCCCAGTCCCCCGCGACCCAGCTTTCGATCCAGGCGCTGTCTTCCTTGGTTTCGATGTCAACTTCGATGCCGATCTCTTTGTAGAGTGCCTGGAGGACCTGGGCAATGGCCGTGCGCTGGGTACGGCTGGCGCGGGCCATGAAGGTAAAGGAGAAGCGCTCGCCGTCCTTCACGCGGATCCCATCGTCACCCACCACCCAGCCGGCTTCGTCCAGCATCTGGGCGGCCTTTTCGAGATCAAAGTCATAGTGGTTGACGTTCGGGTTGTGGTACGGGCTGTTGGGCAGGATGGGTGTGTAGGCCACCGAAACAGTGCCTTCGAGCAGGTCGTTGACAATCGACTCTTTGTCGATGGCATAGGCCAGAGCTTGGCGCACCGTCTTGTCGCCAAACAGCTTCTTGTTTCGATCCGAGTTGATAGCCGTGGCAAAGTTGATCCAGATGTTGCGGTCGACCATTTCGACACGGTAACCTTCGACGCCTTCCATCTCGCCGACCTGGGTCGTGTCGATCTCGGCGATATCATACTCGCCGGCCTTCAGACCGTTGAGGCGGGTGTTGGGATCCGGCACAAAGTAGTAAACGACCTCGTCGAGATAGGGATATTCGGGCCCACGCCAGTAGTCGTCGTTGCGCTCGACGCGGATATACTCGCCGGCTTTCCATTCGACGAACTTGAACGGGCCGGTGCCGATGGGGCTGCGGTTGTAAGCATCGTAGGTGGCGACGTCCTGACCCTCCAGAATGTGCTTGGGCAGGATGGCGTCAAAGAGCGTCACATAGGGCGCATAGGTGTCCTTCCAATGAAAGACCACCGTGTACGGATCGGGAGCATCGCAGGAGAGGATGTGCTCGGTGTACTCGAGCTGGTTGTAGACCATGACTGCACCCTCGGTCATGAGCCAGTCGTAGGTAAAGCAGACGTCAGCGCTGGTGAACTCGACGCCGTCATGCCACTTGACGCCTTCCTGCAGGTGCCAGGTCATGTCCAGCGTGCCGTCGTCGTTGGTCACAATTCCCCCGTTTTCGAACGAGGGGATCTCTTTGGCCAAGACGGGGATGTAGGTGTTCTGGTTGTTGCTCATGACCAGACCTTCGATCATGGACAGAGTGACCTCACCCGTCATCTGGCTGGTGAAGGGGTTGAGCGTGTCGTTTTCCTGGTGGTATCCCACGCGCAGGACCTTCTTGGCCGCAGGCTCTTCAGCGGCCGCAGTCGGCTCTTCAGCGACGGCAGTCGGCTCTTCAGCGACAGCCGTTGGCTCTTCAGCGACGGCGGTCGGCTCTTCGGCGACGGTGGTCGGTTCTTCAACGACGGCAGTCGGCTCGGTGGCAGTCCCGCACGAGGCCACGATCATCGACAGGGCCACGATGACCATCAGGATACTCAGCAAATTCTTCTTATTCATGTACTTTGGACTCCTCCCAAATTCTTTCTGAAATCTCGGAACAACTCGGATCTCGATCGTTTCTCACAAGCGCTCTTGATGTTTGTTCACCTCCTCGCCGGTTGAGGCACGGTGCTTCTCTGAGAGGCCTGCACCATGCACACGGCTTCTATGATCTATTGGAACATCTCGACGGTTTGCAGGGAATGACCCCTGCCGTAGAGGTAATCGTAGAATTCTGGGCGGCGCTCCACCGGCACGCGCTGCCACACAGGCGTGACCACCCGATCGCCCCACCAATAGGACCAGATCAGCACCGCGCGCTCGGGCGCCGCAAGGAAGCGAATGCGATTCGCTACCCAGCCCTCGCCGCCGACCAGGCTCATGGAACGCAGCCAGTCGGTGACCTGCTCATCGGACCAATTCAGGGCGTGCATGCGCCAGGCCGCGCCGGTGCCGATCCCGGCCCGGTACTGATTCATCAGCACCAGAAACCGGTCATCGTCCGACTCGATCCAGTCGACCATGTGCAAGCCATTGTCGGCAATGCCTTCAAAGGGCGAAGAACCCGCGGTATTGACTACCGACAGCAAGCCATCGGCCGTCCCTGTACCCTGTTGGTAGCCGACCTCTCGAATCTTGAACTGGACATAGTGACCGGGGCAGCCTTCGTGCACCGCCAGATGCTTCAGGCCCGGTCGGGTAAGGATCGGATCGATGTTCAGCTCGATCTTGCGAATCTCGTAATTGCAGCGGGCGTTAAAAGCCATGCCGCTCACCGGTTCCACCTGCATCATATCCGACTTGTCGGCAGGGATCGGCAGAATCTCGTTGGTACGGTCCCAGGCCTCGTCCATCAGGGCGCCGATCACTTCGGGCACCTCATCGGCCGGCACCCGGTTGCGCTCCTCCCAGGCCGCGCACTGGGTTGCCAGGTCGCCACTGTAGCCCATGCCATTCAACAAGGCTCGCATCTGGCTGCGCAGGATATCCAGCTCCGCATCAGACGCCGGCTGAGCCGGCACGTGCAAAAAGTCCTTCAGTTGCGACTCGAAGGGCAAACCGCCATCCCGCCACTGGATAAAGGACAGTAGCGAGTGACAATACTGGTCGTAGTAACGGCGGCGATCCGGTTCGGGCAAGTCGGCCGCCCGCGTTTTAAATTCCTGAAAGCGCTCTCGCGCTTGAGCGTACCCGTCAAGGGATTCGGTCGTGAGAAAATCACGTCCCATGTTCAAAACGATCAGGCCTTCCTCATCACCGCTCTCGGCGCGGTAGATCTCGTCCAAACCCAGCAGCACAGGGGCCATCTGCTCGCCATAGGCCAACGTTTCTTTACTCAGCATTGAAGGCATTCCTTTCCATATCTTGGGCAATCAAGGCCACCGGCAACGAACCGTAGGCCAGGAAGGTATCGTGAAAGCGGCGCAGGCTAAAGCGGTTGCCCCAGCGCCGGGACATTTCAGCGCGCAGGTCCTTGATCCGGTCGGAGCCGATCAGGTACATCATGGCGGCGCCGGGGAACATGCTATTCTTGACCGCCTCGCCTTGGGCGGCAGCCGGGCTCATGCCCGCATTCCGCTCGTAAAACTCGGCGGCTTGCTCCAGGGAAAAACGGCCCTGGTGCAACCGGACGTCGACCACGGCCCGGGCGGCCATCCGTCGTCGCGATTGCTGCTCGGCATAAAGCTCCAATGGCGTGAGAAAGCCGACCTCCCCCATCAACTCGGTGGCATACACCGCCCAGCCCTCGGCCATGGTGCCGCTGCTGAACATGGCCACTCGCGAAGCGCAATCGCAGGCCGCCACACGACCGATGCGTGATTCGGCTCGGTAGGCGTGCCAGTTCTGCACATGGTGGCCAATGCTGCCATGATGCACCACGTGGTTCAGCTTGATGGCGCTGTCGTTGTTGGCCCGCAAAAGCCGACGCTGCTCCTCAGCCGGCATCTCCGGTTCGATGGGAGTGACCAAGTACTGATGAACCTCGGGCCGGTGAAAAGCTGCTGGAGCGCGGTAGAACAGGAAATAGAGGTATGGGGCCGCCTCCCGGCTCCAGAGGGGGCGAGGCACGTAGCGGATGGGGAATTCGGGCCAGGTCAGCAGGTCGTTCGCCTCAGCCGCAGCACGGCAGGCATTCCACACCCGATCGTAGCGGGCGTAGTACTCCTCTGTCGTGGGGTGCAGGTCCTCAAGCCCGGATAGCGCCTCCTGCCAGGAATCTGCGCCAAAATCAGCCGCATGGGCCTCCAGGTAGGCCTGGGCCAGGGCCATTTGCTCCTCGCCATAGCGGGCGATCTCATCGGCCGTCCTATCGACGAAATGCCCCTGGCGCATCATGAGATCGAAAGCCGCCTCGCCGCAGGCCACTGTCTCGCTGGGGTTGGCTGTCAGCTCGGTCTCTAATAGGTGCTGATACTCGGCAAAGGCCCGCCCCGCTTTCTTGGCCGCAGAGCGGATGGGCTCAGGGTCCATCCTGACCTCACCGATCAGGTGTTCGATGCCTCGGGCAAAAAACGCCTGAGCGCCGACACATTCGCGGATGGCACGCTCGGTCCAGCCCAGAGGCGCCCGGCGTACGTGGGTTCGGGCCTGGGCCAGTAGCTCGGGGATGCCCTCCATGCGGGCTACCGCCGATTCCATGCGCTGCTCCAGCGGGGCAAAGTCAGTCAAAAACAGGGACAGGATGCCAAAAACGGCCTCACCGGTGTAGAGTGAGGGGTTGCCTTGATGAAAATGCTGGGAGGAGTACTCCCAGATCTGCGTCCGGAGAAAGCCCTCCGCCAACTCACGATCCATCGCTTCGGCGCGGGTATGCGCCTCGGGCGGCAGCCGGTACAGGCGGTCGAGCAAGTTCTCCATCTCGGCCAGCGTATCCCCGGCGCCCTGCTCCGAAAAGTCGGGCAGAACCCGGTCATAGTCATGGACGCCGATAAAAGTGGCATTGACGGGGCGGCGGCGATAGTAGGCGGCGAAAAATTCGTCCAACCAGGCCGCAAAAGCCGGCGATTGCGTCTGCATAGTTTTGCACTCCAAAGGGTTCTGGACAAGCCAACGTGACTGGCCTGCACCAGTCTGTATCCTATAGGATACAGGATACATTATATCGGGTTTCGGATCCAATGTCAAGTGGCAATTTGGAACAAAACATACCCGCCGCTCATGGGTAGGGAACCTGCCAGGCCCAGGGCAGACAAAACCTTTCGCCAAGGCCACCTCGGCCCATGCGAATAGGAGGCCTTTCATACGGACAGAGAGATCTTTGGCAAGGAGTGCCGGTCGTGGTACAATGGATCTGTGAGACGCCGGGCTCCCACCCGGCGCCCAGTCTCATACCCACGAGGAGAAAGGAATCAACCGATGACGGGGAGCGAGATCGTCGACCTCAACCGGCAGCACACCCTGTTTTCCTGGAGCGCCCAAAACGCGGTCCATCCGATTCCCATGGTCCGTGCCCAAGGCGTCTATTTTTGGGACGCCGATGGACGGCGCTACATCGACTTTTCTTCGCAGGTGATGAATGTGAATGTGGGCCATGGTCACCCCAAGATCGTGGCAGCCATCCAGGAACAGGCCGAGCGGCTGCTCTATGCCGCGCCGGGCTTTGCCACCGATGTGCGCGGCGAGTTGGGTCGGGCGCTGGCCGAAATCGCACCAGGCGACCTGCACAAGAGCTTTTTCACCCTGGGGGGCGCCGAGGCCAACGAGAACGCCATCAAGTTGGCCCGTCTCTACACCGGTCGATCCAAGATCATCACCCGCTACCGGTCCTATCATGGCGCCACCTATGGCGCCGTCAGCGCCAGCGGCGATCCACGCCGCCTGGCAAACGAACCGGGAATTCCGGGCATTGTCCGCGTCTTTGACCCCTACTGCTATCGGTGTGTATTTGGAAAGGAGCAGGACACCTGTCAGCGCGAGTGCATCAGTCATATCGAACAGGTGATCCAATTCGAGGGCCCCGAAAACGTAGCGGCCATCCTGATGGAAGGCGTCACCGGTACCAACGGCGTGTTCGTACCACCCGATGACTATTGGCCGCGCCTGAGGCAGATGTGCGATCGGTACGGCATTCTATTGATCTCGGACGAAGTCATGAGCGGATTTGGGCGCACCGGCGCCTGGTTCGCCGTGGACCATTGGGGCGTAGTGCCCGACATGATCACCACTGCCAAGGGCATCACCTCAGGGGCCCTACCTTTGGGCGCCGTCCTGGTTTCTCAGCGCATCGCCGACTATCTGGAGGATCGAGTGTTCTACGGCGGCCTTACGGGCAACAGCCACCCCATGTGCTGTGCGGCCGCCCTAGCAACTCTGAACGTCTACCGTGAGGAGGGGCTCCTGGAAAATGCCCAGAGACTGGAACCGGTGGTTCGCCGGGCACTGACCGACCTGCAGAAGCGACATCCCTGCGTGGGCGAGTACCGTGGGTTGGGGTTGTTTTGGGTTATCGAGCTGGTCAAGGACAGGAACACCCGCGAGCCACTGGCTCCCTGGCGCGCCAAAGGCTCAGACACAGACGTCATGGCCCGCATCAAGGCCCACTTGCGCGAGCACGGCCTGTACACCGAGGTCAAATGGAACTGGATCTTTGTCGCGCCGCCCCTGTCGATCACTGCAGAGCAACTGGCCGAGGGGTTGGCCCTCATCGACCAGGCGTTGGAACTGGGCGACGTCGGCGTGGCCTAACGTCACGGACCTGACGCAGTGGGAGCAGGCCTCCCAGCCATCTTGCGCTCAACGTGAGCACATTGAAAAGGAACAGAGCAGAACTGGATATGGCCAAGCTCCACACGGCGCCTTGCCTTCACGGCACCGTCCTCGGGGATGATGAGTATCAAGATGGCCCGAAAAGTCTGTAGAAACCCTGTAACCCTATCCGCATGCGCCAAGGGTTGACTTCTGTCCCTGGTCGGGGTACAATACGCCTGTGGATATCCTCCGAGCCCTGTGAAACTCCGCCTTGGCTCACTGGAGAGATGAAATAGGGCTAGAATCTGCTGGGGTCATGATGGAGAAGGCCTCGATCAAGCCCATTCGTTCATTTGTGCGGAGAAAGGAGACCAGACCATGGAGTATCAATTTGAGTTGCTCGACCGACCGGCTCAACCCACACTGTCCGTCCGCTTGCGCACGTCGGTGCAACGCCTGCCGCAAGTGATTGGACAATCGTATGGCGCCATCCTTCAACACGCCAGCCAGATGGGGTGTCATCCGATCGGTGCCCCCTTTGTGGCGTACTATAACATGGACATGGAGAATCTGGACGTGGAGATCGGCTTTCCTTTTGAGAAAAAAGTGGAGGGGAAAGGCGATGTCCTTGCCAGCGAGATCCCTGGTGGGAAGGCAGCGACGTGTCTTCACGTGGGGCCTTTCGATCAATTGGGGGATTCCTATGAGGCCCTGCGACAATGGATGGAAGAAAACGGGTACATGCCCAGCGGGGTTGCCTACGAGTTCTACCTGAACGATCCTCAGACCACACCTCCCGCTGAGCTTCAGACCCGTTTGGTGTTTCCGCTCGTATAGCGTCTTGCGGCTGGCAAGGGCCTTTTCTTGGCCTGATTTTGAATTGGATAGAATCGCTCAGAGGCTTACTCCAGACCGGTATCCGAGGAGAAATGGGCAACGGTATCGTTCAGATTCGGGCATACGATCCTGATGATCGGGAGTCGGTGATCCAACTTGTGGCTGCCTTCCGGGTGGACCTGTCAGCACTCTGTGGGCAGAAACAGATGCCTGATGTTGCCTCGGCAGCAGGCGAACTTCAGGAGTATCTCGACAACGAGTATCCGGTATTCGTGGCAATCCCCGAAACTGGATCGGCGCCTATCGGCTATCTCGTGTGCAAGGTCGAGGAGGGCACGATCTGGGCCGAGTCCCTATTTGTGTCTGCCGAGTTCCGTCGATGTGGTGTGGCAGCCAGGTTGTACGATGAGGCGGAAAAGCTTGCACACGCCTTGGGTCAGGAGACCCTCTACAACTGGGTGCATCCCAACAATGACGCCATCATCGCCTTTTTAAAAACGCGCGGGTATGACGTCCTGAACCTCATCGAAATCCGACGGCGATACGACGGAGACAAGGAAAAGGGAACGCTGCGGGTTGGCAATCACGACTTTGCGTATGGATTGGCCAGTGCAGAGGAAGAAATAACATAACACAAAAGGCCAATACAGTCCATGCGAACTCTACCCGATCGGTATGGTAGAGTTGACCTTCGTCCATGCCCGGGGTACAATACGCCTGTGAATATCCGCCAAGCCTTGGGAATGTCCCAACCGGCTGCTTGGGAGAGGGATGTGGGGTTTGTACCTGCCATCGAGACCGTTCGGATCCGGGCCGAGGCGCCAAACGCCATAGAGCGGGCCGCCGAGGTTCTAGCCCGTGGTGGGCTGGTAGCCCTGCCCACCGACACCGTCTACGGTCTGGCTGTCCATGCCTTTATGCCCAAAGCCATCGCCCGCCTGTACCAGGCCAAAGAGCGCCCGAAAGGTATGCCGCTGCCCTTGCTCCTGTCCGACGCATCGGCTATGGAACAAGTGTGCATCGAGATTCCGGCTCTGGCCTGGCAGGTGGCCGACCGTTTTTGGCCGGGTGGGCTGAGCCTAGTCCTCAAACGGGCGGCCATCGTACCCGATTTAGTCACCGGCAGTGGACCCACGGTGGCCGTCCGTCTGCCTGATGATCCCTTTGTGCGCGCGGTGTGCCGATTCTTGGGGGCGCCTTTGGCCAGCACCAGTGCCAACCGTCACGGCTACCCTGCACCGACCACGGCCGATGGGGCCGAGGCTGAGTTGGGTGGGCGGATCGACCTCGTCGTCGATGGAGGACTCTGCCGGCAGGGTCTGGCTTCTACAGTCCTGGATTTGTCTATCTCTCCACCTGCGATCCTCCGGGCGGGCCCAGTCACGCGCGAACAACTGGCCACTGTCATCGTTGATCTTCACTGACCCTCATCTCTCGATGAACTCGGCGTTTTCATTGGGTTGGCGCGTTGTGCCTCGCCATAGATGGCCTGGCGACCTGGGTCCATCTCAAAGCGGCAGGCTTGCGATTTTTCGAAAAGAAATTCAAAGGACGTTTATTATTCGCTATTTTGAGGCGTTTCCGTTTCCGTTTTCGCGCCAAGTGGGTCGAGATTTGACAGACAAGCAGCTTTGTGCTAACCTTCACAGGGATAGAAAAGTGGGCTGATGGTGAATAGGCCCCATGGGTAGGCGAGATCCGATGGACCGTTGGATCTCGAACCGGAGCGATGAGGTATGGACTTACAGACGGTTGTGAACCTCCTGGAGGCTGAGGTGATTTCTCAGCGTGCCAATTTAGCGCTGGTGGTAAAAACGGGCGGCGCAGCCGATCTGATGAGTGACGTGCTGGCCTTCTTGACACCCGACTCCGTCTTACTTACCGGTTTAGTGAATCCCCAGGTGGTACGCACCGCCGAGATGGCCGGTGTCAGTGCCGTCGTCTTTGTGCGGGGCAAACGCCCACCCGATGAGACGATCCAATTGGCCAACGAGGTCGGCTTGCCCCTGTTGGCCACACGGTACACCATGTTCGACGCCTGCGGCCGTCTGTTCCACGACGGCCTGGAGGGTCCTGGTTTGGTTGACGTCTACAGCTTGCCGTCGCGGGACCGGGTATGACCGGAACGTCGTCCCTTGGGGTTTCTCGCGTCGAGGAGCTGGTTCGCGAGCTTCGCATCGAAGAGGTGATGCGGCGTGAGGTCATCACGGTCACACCGCAAACCACCATGCGCGAACTCAAAGAACTGTTGCGCCTCAAAGGGATCTCAGGGGCGCCTGTGGTAGAGGGTGACCAGCTCGTTGGAATTATCAGCCTCGAGGATTTGATCAAAGCCCTTGAGCAGGGTGAAATGGATGCCTTGGTCGGCAGTAAGATGAGCCGTCACGTGGAAACGCTCAGCCCCAACGAACCGGTCGTCCAGGCCGTGAGCCATATGGCCAAGTTTGGTTTTGGTCGTTTTCCGGTGGTCGACGCCGATGGGCACATGGTCGGGATTTTGACGCGGGGAGATGTCACCTCAGCCTTGTTGCGGCGGATGGAGATGGACTATCACGAGGAAGAGATCCAGCGCTATCGGGCCAGCCACATCTTCCAAGATATTATGTCCGACCGGACGAGCCTGATATTGCGCTATCGGGTCAAGGCCCGCGATTTTTCACAAGGTGGAGGCGCCTCGAGCAAGATCAAACGGGCCATTGAACGGTTGGGCGGTAGCCCGGCCTTTGCCCGCCGGGTGGGTGTAGCCACCTACGAAGCCGAGATGAACCTGGTCATCCACGCCGATTCGGGCGGCGAGATGGTGGTCGAAATTCAACCCAATCAGGTGCATATTACCATCGTCGATCATGGACCGGGCATTGCCGATGTGGAACAAGCCATGCAGCCGGGCTTTACCACAGCCCCCGAGTGGATCCGCGAGATGGGATTTGGCGCCGGTATGGGTTTGGTGAACATCAAGCGCTATGCCGACGAGATGAAAATTCGTTCGACCGTCGGCGTGGGCACCCGCCTGGAAACCTGGTTCTTTATTCCAACAACAGGCGCGCCGTCCAAGGACAATGGAAATGGGGAGGTGCAGGTATGACCATCCAAGAGTTGGTATCCGAGTTGGGCTTGCAGGTTTTTTCTGCAGGTTCTATGGACCGGAATGTGACCGGCGGGTACACCTCGGATTTATTGAGTTGTGTGATGGCCAAAGCTCAGGCAGGCAATGTCTGGGTTACCCTGCAAGCCCATCCCAACGTAATTGCGGTGGCCTCGCTGCTGGATTTGGCCGGCGTGATTGTCAGTGAAGGCATCAAACCCGACCTGGAGACCATTGGCAAGGCTCAGGAGAACGGCGTCATGCTATTGGGTTCAAGCCGCACAAGTTATGCCGTGGTGTGTCAGTTGTGTGAGCTGGGGATCTGCGGAGGCGACTAGGTCATGACCGCCGCCTCGGCGTGGCGCTATCTGTGGGCGGACCTTCATGTTCACACCGTCCTCTCACCCTGCGCTGAGGTAGAGATGATCCCCCCGCTCATCGTCCGCCGCGCCCGGGAATTGGGCTTGGACCTCATTGGCATCACAGATCACAACTCGGCCCAGAATGTCCAGGCGGTGATCGACGCAGCCAGCGGCACCGGGTTGACGGTTCTGCCCGGCATGGAGGTCCAGAGTCGCGAAGAGGTGCATCTGGTGTGCCTGTTCGACCAGATGGGGCAGGCACTGGAATGGCAGGAACAGGTAACTGCGGCCTTGCCTGATCTCCAGAATGATGAGGATTTCTTTGGCGCTCAGTTTGTGGTCGATGCGACAGGCGAGTATATCCGCACGGAGGATCGGCTGCTCTCCACCTCCACGTCGCTATCGGTGGAACAGGTGGTGGCGGGAGTGCGTGCCCTGGGTGGCATGGTATTGGCGGCCCATGTCGATAGGCCGTCCTACAGCCTGATCGCCAACCTGGGATGGGTGCCGCCAGGCCTGGAGATCGCCGGGCTAGAGCTATCTCGTCTGGCCGATCCGGTGGAGGTAGCGCAACGCCTGCCCCAGACGGCCGGGTTCGGTCTGGTGGTCAGCGGCGATGCTCACCGCTTGGAAGAAATGACAGCCCGGACTATGTTCAAGGTTCAGTGCCCTCAAGTGAGGGAATTGGCAAAAGCACTGGCCGGCCGAGATGGACGGCGAGTGGAGATTCAAGAGCCATTGCAAGGAGGGAATTCATGGAGCAAGAGATTCTAGATCTGGCGCCGCTGTATAAGGTGCTGGACGAGTTCAAGGCGCAGCGTGCAGCGGTGATCCCGGTGCTGCAAAAGGCTCAGGAAATCTATGGCTGGCTTCCCCCCGAAGTCTTGAAGACGGTTTCGCGGGAGATGAGAGTGCCCCTGAGCCGCATCTATGGGGTCGTAACCTTTTACAGCCAGTTCTACCTGACCCGTCGCGGGCGTCACATCATCCGGCAGTGCGATGGCACGGCTTGTCACGTGCGGGGCGCAGCCAGCATCGTCGACGCCGTGCAGAACCACCTGGGCATCAAGGCCGGCGAAACCACGCCCGACTATCGGGTGACTTTCGAAGTGGTCTATTGCCTGGGCTCGTGCGGATTGGCGCCCGTGGCCATGATCGATGACAAGGTCTATGGTCACCTGGTGCCGAAAAAGATGATCGAGATCATCGACGGCCTGGAGTAGGGACACAAGCGGACCTGACTGGAAAGCCGGGGCCGCTTGGGCTACGGGGGCCCTTGGTCACCAGGCAAGGACGGTCTTGAGGTAGGCCTGTATGCGCGAACTGGCTCTGCACATTTTGGATGTGCTGGAGAATGCCCTGGAAGCAGGGGCCACGCAGGTAAACCTGGCCATCATCGAGGATCTGGAGGCCGATCTTTTGACCATCACGGTTAAAGACAACGGGCGGGGGATGGACACCCAGACAGCCAATCGAACGCTGGACCCCTTTTATACCACCCGTACAACGCGCCACGTTGGGTTGGGGTTGCCCTTGTTCGCGGCTGCTGCACGTCGTTGTGAGGGAGATCTTTCTGTCGATTCCGTCCCAGGCCAGGGTACGATCGTAACGGCTCACTTCCGCCACAGCCACATCGATCGGGCGCCCCTGGGCAACATGACCGACACGCTGCTGGCCTTTCTTCTAGGCAGCCGGGGCAATTTGCAGTTGCACTATCGCCACCGGGTAGGCGCCGAGGCATTTGAACTGGATACGGCGGCCCTTCAGGCCGAGCTGGGGGATGTGCCCTTTTCCCATCCCAAGGTACGCAAGTGGCTGCACGAGTATATTGCAGAAGGAGAGGCCGAAATGGCCTCTCAAGAAAGGGGAAATCATGCCGAAACTCAAGAGCATCGCTGATTTGCAGAAAATCCGCGAGGAAGCCCAACGGGATATCAAAGTGCGCGTCGAGACCGGGACCAAGATCATCGTTGGGATGGGCACCTGTGGCATTGCCGCTGGCGCCCGCGAGACTATGCATGCCATCCTGGAGGAACTCAATCGCCAGAAGATCGATGCCCACGTGACCACAGTGGGCTGCATTGGCATGTGCTCCAAAGAACCGTTGGTGGACATTGAGCAGGCGGGCAAGCCGCGGGTGACCTATTGCAACGTTCACCCCGATATGGTGCCCCACTTGGTGGAACAGCACCTGCACCAGGGCAAAGTGGTCGAAGAGTGGGCCATGGGGCGGGTGCCAACCGAAGGCATCGGGCAATCCTAAGCGCAGGGCACGGAGTCTGGCATCCAGCCCCGACTAGACGGGTTGGATGCCGGATCAACACAGCGCGTGACACAAAAGAAGGAGCATACTATGACCGAAGCATTGTATCGGGCCAATGTAATGATCTGCGGGGGGACCGGCTGCGAGGCCTCGGGATCGAGTGGCACCTACCAGGCGCTGGTCGACGAAATCGCACGCCGTGGGCTGGCCAATGAAGTCGAGGTCGTGCACACCGGTTGCCGCGGTTTCTGCGCCATGGGTCCGGTGATGATCATTTACCCCGACGGCATCTTTTATTGCCAGGTACACGCCGAAGACGTCCCCGAGCTGGTAGAAGAGACACTGGTTAAAGGCCGGGTGCTGCAACGGCTGACCTACAAGGAGCCAGCATCCCACGAGGCAGTCCCCTTCTACCGCGAGATCCCGTTCTATACCAAACAACTGCGTGTGACCTTGCGCAACTGCGGTATGATCGACCCAGAATCGATCGACGAGTATATCGCTCGCGATGGCTACCAGGCCCTGGCCAAAGCGCTGTCTACGATGACACCCCAGGAGGTGTACGAAGAGGTCAAGAACTCCAAGCTCAGGGGCCGGGGTGGGGCCGGCTTTCCCACCGGCCTCAAGTGGGAGTTTACTGCCCGAGCGCCCGGCACCGAGAAATACGTAGTTTGCAACGCCGACGAGGGCGACCCGGGAGCCTTTATGGACCGCTCCATCATCGAGGGCGATCCCCACAGCCTAGTAGAGGGCATGTCCTTGTGCGCCTACGCTGTGGGCGCCCAAGAGGGCTATGTCTACTGCCGGGCCGAATATCCATTGGCCATCAAACGACTCGAGATCGCCATCGCCCGCGCCCAAGAATATGGGTTGCTGGGTGACAACATCCTGGGCACCGATTTCTCTTTCCATCTGCACATCAAGGAAGGGGCTGGCGCCTTTGTCTGCGGCGAAGAGACCGCACTGCTGGCTTCCATCGAAGGGCGCCGCGGCGAGCCTCGCCCCCGCCCGCCGTTCCCTGCCGTCTCTGGGCTGTGGAACAAGCCCACCAACCTGAACAACGTCAAGAGCTACTGCAACACACCCCAGATCATCCTCAACGGCGCCGATTGGTTTGCCAACATCGGCTCGCCCCGGTCGCCAGGAACGGCCATCTTTGCCCTCACCGGCAAGGTGAACAACACCGGTCTGGTCGAGGTGCCCATGGGCATCACCCTGGGCGAGATCATCTATGACATCGGCGGCGGCATTCCCAACGGCAAAAAATTCAAAGCCGTGCAGACGGGTGGCCCTTTGGGCGGATGCATCCCGGCCGAGCACCTCAACGTCCAGGTAGACTTTGACTCGCTCAAGGCCGTGGGCGCCGTCATGGGCTCGGGTGGTATGATCGTCGTCGACGAAGATACCTGCATGGTCGAATTCGCCAAGTTCTTCCTCGAGTTTGCCAGCGCCGAGAGCTGCGGCAAGTGCGTTCCCTGTCGCATGGGCGGCCAACGCATGCTCGAAGTGCTGACCCGCATCACCGAGGGCCGGGGCGAATTGGAGGACCTGGATACCATCCGCGCCCTCGCTGAAGGTATGGAGACCGGCTCGCTGTGTGCCCTGGGGCAATTGACCCCTGGGCCGATCAAGGCGGCCCTTCGCTACTTTGAGGACGAGTTCATCGCTCACATTGTCGAAAAGCGCTGCCCGGCCGGTGTCTGCAAGGAGCTGGTGCGCGCCCGTTGCATCAACGCCTGCCCAGCCGACGTCGACGTGCCCAGCTATGTGGCCCTTGTCGCCCAGGGACGCTACGCCGATGGCCTGGAAATCCACCGCCGCACCAATCCCTTCCCGCTGGCCTGTGGCCGGGTGTGCCCAGCCTTTTGCCAGACGCGCTGCCGGCGCGGTGACATCGACGAGCCCATCGCCATCCGCAGCGTCAAGCGATTCATGGCCGATCACGAACTCAGCAACCCGTGGACGCCGCCGATCTATGGCCAGCCCAAGACGGAGAAGGTAGCTGTGGTCGGCGCCGGGCCGGCCGGCCTGACTGCGGCCCTGCGTCTGGCCCAGCAGGGCTATCCGGTGACCCTCTACGAAAAGCTCCCGGTGGCCGGCGGGATGATGGCTGTGGGCATTCCCGACTATCGCCTGCCCCGCGACATCCTCCAGGTCGAAGTCGACAACATCAAACGCGCCGGCGTCGAGATCCGCTGCAACCAGGCCCTGGGTCGCGACTTTGCCCTCGACTCCCTGCTGGAGGAAGAGGGCTATGCGGCTGTGGTGCTGGCCGTCGGCGCCCACAAGAGCGGCAAGCTGCGGATCGAGGGCGAGGATATGCCGGGCGTGATCCACGGTGTGGACTTTTTACGGGATGTGGCCCTCGGCAACCCACCGGACCTGACCGGTAAGCGCGTAGGCGTGGTGGGTGGCGGCAACGTGGCCATCGACGCTGTGCGCACTGCCTGGAGGTTGGGCGCCAGCGAGGTTCATGTGATCTATCGCCGCCGTCGCGAGGATATGCCCGCCTACGAGGAAGAGATCGAGGCTGCCGAAGAGGAAGGCGCGATTTTCCACTTTTTGACCAACCCCACCCGTGTCCTGGGTGAGGGCCAAGTCACCGGCGTCGAGTGCCTGAAGCACGCCCTGGGCGAGTTCGACCGCAGTGGTCGCCGCCGCCCGGTGGGCTTGTCGGATTCCGAATTCGTTTTGGATCTCGACATCCTGATTCCCGCCATCGGCCAATCGCCCGATCTTCCGGACGGGCTGGCCGAGCAGGTCGCTGTTCGTCGCGACAACACCTTTGACGTCGGCGAGGCGCTCAACACCACGCGCCCGGGCGTGTTCGCCGCCGGTGACGCCGTCAGCGGCCCAGCCACGGTGGTCGAGGCTGTGGCCCAGGGCAACGCGGTAGCTCGCGCGGTGGACCAATACCTGCGCACCGGCGAAACGGCCCGGATCATCACCCTGCCCGGCTATGAGGTGGTCGATCAGCCGTTCAATCTGGACGACTATGCCAACGCTCGCATGCCAGAAATGCCCACGCTGCCGGTACCGCATCGCCGCAATTTCGAGGAAGTCGAGCTGGGCATGGACGAATACACGATCCAGGAAGAGTGCAAGCGCTGCCTGCGCTGCGACCTGGAATGGTTGCACGAAATGGACCTGGCTTTCCAACCGGTTCCGGAACGCCAACTGGTCAAAGCTGAGTGAATGAGGAGGCAATACGACCTATGCAAACGGTGAACATCACCATCAACGGTCGGGCGATCAAGGCCAAGGCAGGTCAGACCGTCCTGGAGGCGGCAAACGAGGCCGGCGTCAAGATCCCCACGCTCTGCCACCATCCGGCCCTGGAGCCCATTGGCGCCTGCCGCATGTGCCTCATCGAGTTGTCCGAGAAGCAACCTCTCCATCCGGCCTGCACCTATCCGGTTTCGGAAGGGTTGAACGTCGTAACCCATTCGGAGCGAGTGGAAGAGGCCCGTCGGTTTGTGCTAAATCTGATTCTATCAGACCATCCGCTGGATTGTATGACCTGCGAGCGCACAGGGAATTGCGAGCTTCAGGACCTGGCCTATCAGTATGGCATCAAAGAGACTCGCTTTCCGGGGAAAAAGCACGAATACCCCCTCGACACCTCCAATCCCTTCTACGAGCGGGATTATGAAAAGTGCATCCTGTGCCGACGCTGCGTGCGCGCCTGCAACGAGATCAATGGCGTAGAAGCCATCGGCATCAATGAGCGCGGCTGGAGCAGCAAGGTCGGCACCGCTTTCGACGATCTGATGCAGAATAGCACCTGCGAGTTCTGCGGCATGTGCGTCGAAGTGTGCCCCACCGGAGCGCTGCATCCCAAGCTAGGTCGCAACCAGGGCCGTCCCTGGGAGATCGAGAAGGTGGCCATCACCTGCCCCTACTGTGGCGTGGGCTGTCAGTACTATCTCCACGTCAAAGACGGGCGGATCCTCGGCACTTCCTCCAAGTGGGACGCCCCGGCCAATCATGGCTCGGTCTGCGTCAAGGGCCGCTTTGGCTGGGACTTTGTCCAGCATCCCGACCGGCTGACCAAGCCACTGATCCGGCGGGAAAAGGGCGGCGAGTTGGAGGAGGCCAGTTGGGACGAAGCGCTGGACCTGGTGGCCAGACGCTTTGCCGAAATCAAGGAAAAGTACGGCAGCCGGGCGTTCGGTGCTCTGGCCTCGGCCAAATGCACCAACGAAGAGAACTATGCGATGCAAAAGTTCACCCGCGCCGTCATAGGTACGAACAGCGTGGACCACTGCGCCCGCCTCTGACACAGCGTCACCGTGACCGGTCTGGTCACAGCGTTTGGCTCGGGGGCGATGACCAACTCCTTTGACGACATTGCGAACGATGCCGAGATCTATTTCGTAATCGGCTCCAATACCACCGTGAACCATCCGGTGCTGGGGATGCGGCTACGGCAGGCCGTGAAGCGGCGCGGCGCGCGCCTCATTGTCTGCGACCCGCGAGAGATTCCCCTCACCGACTATGCGACGCTGTATATTCGCCAAAAGCCGGGCACCGACATTGCCCTGCTAAACGGCATCATGCACGTCCTGATCGCCGAAGACCTATACGACAAAGAGTATGTGGCCGAGCGCACCGAGGGCTTTGAGGAACTCAAGGCCAAGGTGCTGGAATATCCGCCCGAGCGGGTGGCCGAGATCACCGGCGTACCGGCTGGCCAAATCGTTGAGGCGGCACATCTGATGGCGGCCCATCGCCCGGGTGCCCTGCTCTATACCATGGGAATTACCCAGCACACCACGGGTCACAAGAACGTGCTCAGTTGCGCCAACCTGCAAATGCTGTTGGGTAACGTGGGCAGGCCAGGCAGTGGTGTGAATCCGCTGCGCGGACAGAATAACGTCCAGGGCGCCTGCGACATGGGCGGCTTGCCCAACGTCTATACCGGCTACCAGGCCGTGACCATCGAGGCCGTCCAGAAAAAGTTCGAAGAGGCATGGGGCGTGCCGCTGTCCAATCAACTCGGCTATACCCTGACCGAGATGGTCCCTATGGCCGAAACCGGCGATATCCGCGCCCTGTACCTGATGGGCGAAAACCCGGTCCTGTCCGATCCCGATGCCAACCATGCCGAGCACTGCCTGCGCCAGTTGGACTTTTTGGTGGTCCAGGACATCTTTCTGACCGAGACGGCGGCCTTGGCCGACGTGGTTCTGCCAGCCACCAGTTGGGCCGAGCGGGTGGGAACCGTCACCAACTCGGAACGGCGGGTGCAGTTCATCCGTGAGGCGGTGCCTCCTCCCGGTGAGGCCAAACCCGATTGGTGGATCGTCGGCGAGATCGCCCGGCGCATGGGCTACGATGGCCTGACCTACTCGTCGGCCGAGGAGATCATGGAGGAGATCAACCGCCTGACTCCCAGCTATGCCGGCATCACCTACGAGCGCATCGGCGATCAAGGCCTGCAATGGCCGTGCCCCGATACCAACCATCCGGGTACTCCCATCTTGCACATCGGCAAGTTCAGTCGGGGAATGGGCCACTTGAGCGCGGTGGACTGGCAAGAGCCTGCCGAAATCACCGACGGGGGCTATCCCTTTATCCTGACCACCGGCCGGGTGCTGTACCACTATCACACCGGGTCCATGACGCGCCGGTCGGCAGGCCTGGATGGCATCTTCCCCGGTCCTGTGGTCGAGATCAACGACGAGGATGCGGTGCAACTGGGCATTGCCGACGGGCAGCAGGTGGCCCTTACCTCGCGGCGCGGAAGGATCGAAGCAACCGCCCTGGTGAGCCCCATGACCGATCCCGGGGTGGTCTTTATGCCCTTCCACTTTGCCGAGGCGGCAGCCAACAAACTGACCATCGCCGCCCTGGATCCCACAGGCAAGATCCCACAGTTCAAGGTCTGTGCCATCCGGGTAGAAGCTGTACCAGAGGCCATTCTTGGGTCGGGTAATGGCTCGGGCCAAGACCAAGAAATGGAAAAGGTGAATCCATGAACCTGATCAAAATTCTCGAGTATGCGCTCCAGCGCGAGTATGAAGGCCGGGACTTTTTCCGCAACAACGCCAAGCGCTTTGGCCATGCGGCTGTGGTGGGCGTCTTTGAGGAATTGGCCAAAGAAGAAGAAAAGCACATCGCCTTCATCCAGAGGCTGATCGACTCGGCCCAGGGTGGCAGCCTCTCAGCGGAGGCTGTAGGGCAAAATATGGAGAAAGAAGGCTTTTTCTCCGAGCGCGCCAAGGATGAGCTGCTGGACCAGACGATCATCGAGTCGATGGTCCCCGATTTGGCCGTGCTGCGCACCGCCTACTTGATCGAGCGGGACTTTGCCGAGTTCTACGAGATGTCGGCTGGGCGAGTCCAAGATCCTTCGGCCAAGGAAGCCCTGGAAATGCTGGCCTCCTGGGAACGAACGCACGAGCAACTCTTTAAAAAGCTGCACGACCAGGCGTTCGAGCAGTACGCACAGATGCCTTGGGGCGGCTAGGTTCGCGCCTCCAGTAGAAAAGGGAGAGAACTATGAAGATTGAAGAAATCCTGAAGGAAGCCATCCAGGGTGAGGTCCAATCGTACGAGCTTTACACCAATGCTGTAGAGCTGGTCAAGGCCGATTATATCAAAGACACTCTTCGCCAGCTCGCCCGCGAAGAGCTGGGTCACAAAGCCAGCTTGGAGGGCATGCTGGCCAACCCGGCGCACCTGCACCGCCAGGTGAAGCGCCTCCAAAAAGCGCCCATCCAGGATTACAAAATCGGCGATCATCTGGTGGTTCAACCGCTGGGTCCCGATTCCACTTTCCAGGATGTGTGCATCTTTGCCTCGCGGAAGGAACAGGAATCGTACGAGCTGTATCGCGACCTGGCCGAGCAGCAGGAGGGCGACGTTCGCGAGCTGTTCGAGGCCATGGCCAAGGATGAGATGCGCCACAAAAACCTGGTTGAAGGCTGGTACGAAGAGGTCGTGTACCAGGACTTTTAGGCTGGGGGCCATTTCGGAATTGCTCAGATTGGGAAAAACGCCGGGTTGCCTGCAGCCCGGCGTTTTGCATGGTTATCCAACCGTTGACAGGGCCCCAGACCTGGGGTACAATCACAGCCCACAGCCACTTGCCAGACCCGGTGCGAGGGAGAATAGATGTACGGAAAAGATAGAGCTCTCGAATTGCTGAAAAAGGTTCTGGCCCTCGTCCCAGCCGACGAGGCCGAGGCAACCCTGCTGATCGAAGATCAGGCCCTGACCCGCTTTGCCAACAGCGCCATCCACCAAAACGTGGCCCAGAAAAATGCCCGGCTGGTGGTGCGCGCCGTGGTGAACGGCGGCGTAGGCGTGGCCATCACCAACCGGCTGGACGACCAGGGATGGCACTGGGTGGCCCATCAGGCTGCCGCCAGTGCCCGGCTCCAGCCTCCCAATCCCGCGTTCCCCGGATTGCCCCAAGGGGGTGATCCACGCCCGGCAACAACCTACTATGAGGCCACAGCCGCTGTGTCGGCCGAGCAAAGGGCCGAAGCAGTGGGTGCCATCGTAGGCGCCGCAGGCCGGTTAGGCTTTATGGTCACCGGTGCTTACGGAATCGACGTGGACGAACTGGCCATCGCCAACACATCGGGCGCAACGGCCTATGCCCCGCTGACTCTGGCCTCGCTGCGGGTCGTCGTCGATGCCCATCCTCCGCACGGGATCGGCTTTTTGACCGGCTATGCCGACGCCATCAGCCGCGACGCGGCGCAGATCGACGCTCAGGCCGTTGCCGAGCGGGCTGTGGCCAAATGTGCACTGAACCGCTCGCCCCAATCGCTGCCGCCGGGTAGCTATGTGACGGTGCTGGAAGAGATTGCCGTGGCCGAATTGCTTCACTTCTTGGCCCAACATGGGCTGAGCGCCCAATCGGTGCAGGAAGGCCGGAGCTTTGCCGTGGGGAAAATGGGGAAACAGGTCGTCAGCCCGCAGTTGACTCTGTGGGATGATGCCGCCGACCCTCGGGGTCTGGCCCAACCCTTTGACTGGGAGGGCGTGCCCGCCCAGAGGCTGATGCTGCTCGAGAGCGGCGTCTTGCGCGGGCTGGCCTACGATTCCCGTTCAGCGGCCAAGGAGGGCCTCGAATCCACAGGGCATGCGCCACCGTCCGCGTTACTTCCTTGGAGCGTCAGCCCCGTCCCCACCCATCTGTTCATCGCGCCCGGGAGCACCCCGCGGCAGCAGTTGATCGCCGAGGTGGAGAGGGGGGTGCTGGTCACGCGCTTTCACTACACTCACTGCCCCGACCCCCAACGGGTCGTAGCGACCGGGACCACCCGAGACGGGACCTATTGGATCGAGGAGGGCCGGATTGTGGGGGCGCTCCGCAACCTACGTTTTACCCAGAGCGTGTTGGACGCCTTTTCCAATATCGAGGCGCTGGGCGATACGTCCGAGCTACACCGCGACTGGTGGAGCACCGCCGCCCATCACGTGCCAGCCATGCGCGTGCGCGATTTTCAGTTCACCGGGGGAACAGAGTTCTAGCCCGCGATCGTGGCTTACGGCTGCTCGGTCAGCAAACCCAACAGGATAAAGGCACCCTCGCCCAGGAGATCGGGCACATAGTTGACGACAAAGGACTGCTCCCGGTCGCCGCTGCCCCGGACCCAACCGATGGCTTGAAACTCCCCATGGTCCGATGTCAACTGGGGCGCCGATTGCCAGTCCGAGTTGGCCAACTCCTCTTTGTAGAACGATGTCAGGTCGGCCCAGGTGGTTGCCTCGGGCAGGGTGTACGCGGCAAACTCGGCTGCCAGCCCCTGCCCTTCGGCAGAAGCCGCCATCGCCTCGCGTGTCTGATCGGCCAGGCTATGCTCGCCATCAGCCAGCGTCACGGCCCCGGCAAACAGTGGCATATCGGCCAAAACCAACGGCTGGGCCGCGCAAGCCGCCAGCAGCAAAGCGAGCATCAATGCCCACAGTCCGTTCTTTCTCACACGTGTCATGGTCCGGTCAGAGCCTCCCTTGATGCTTGTTCATCCGCGTGTAGGACCGGTGCCCACCCTGGATCCCCGGTTACGCTCCCTCTTCCTGCGCCTGGGCCCACATCTGCAAGAGCCGTCGGTGCCCCGGAAAGGCGATGGCCTCGGGTGGCGGCAACTCGTGCGGCGACACAAAACGAACAGCGCGGGCGTCGTCGGCGGCTGCCGGTTCGCCGCCCACAATACGGGCTCGATAGGTAAGGTTGATGCCTGCGCCCCGGGGATCTTCGGTGTAATAATCGGTGTCCATCAACCCCACCAGCTCGACGCGGAGCCCCGTCTCTTCCTCCGCCTCACGAACGGCCGCCATCTCGGGCGACTCGTCCCAATCGACGAACCCAGAGGGCAGGCTCCACAGACCATCTCCAGGATCCACGGCCCGTTGGATTAGGAGTACCTGGCCGTCGCGCTCCACCAGCAATGAGACGCCGACCTTGGGTCCGTGAAAATGTACATAGCCACAGCGGGGACAGGTGGCCCGAACGCGTCCAAAGGCCTCTCGTTCTTCCAGCTCGTGGGCGCAGTGAGGGCAGTAGCGCATCGGCGAGCTGGCTTTCCAGGGGTCCAGGACCTGTTGGCGCCATTCCTCAATGGCCTGGTCGTGCCCGCCGCCACACAGAGGCTGTGGCAGCTCTTCCGGCCCGAAAAATCCCCAGCGCGTGGCTTCGCGCCCGTCCACGCGCAGCGATCCGCCGGTGATCTCGGCATCGTACAGGATCAACACGCCGTTGCCTCGATCGTCGTCGTCGAAATAGTAGACGTCGACCAACGGACCGATGTTCACCGTCAGGCCGGTCTCCTCGGCAGCCTCGCGAGCAGCCGTGACAGCCGGGTCCTCGTCCGCCTCACAATAGCCAGCGGGTAGGTTCCATTTGCCGGGAAAAGCTTCGTCGGCGCCCCGGCGCAATAACAGGATCTTGCCCTCGCGCTGGATCAACGCTCCGGCGGACGTTTTCAACTGGTCATAGGCCACATAGCCGCAATCGGGGCAGGTGAGGCGCAGGCGCCCCTCCACCTCTTTCCCGACCATCTTGGCCCCACAATTTTTGCAGTACAGAGTGCCCTCCTTTATGGGGCTCACAGCAGCCGTTGGATGGCCTCCATGGCCAAACCCGACAGCAGCGGAATCCACAGGTTGTCGTTGGGCGGCGGCGACCAGCGCTCCAAGAGCGTGGCCACCACAGCCCCTATCAGAACAGAAATGGGAGCCAGTCCGCCCAAGGAGACACCGGCGACGCCGGCCAAAAGGCAGGCCGCCAGGCAGCCCAAGCTACCGGCCAGCGTCTTGCCCTCCGTGGCGCGCCCCCAGCGCCGGCCCACGATCTCGGCGGCGGCATCGCCCCAGGCCAGGAACAGCACGGCCGTTCCGCCCACATCGCGGCCATAGAACAGCAGTGCCCCCAGCATCCCCACCGAGAACCAGGTGGAGCCCAGCATCCGACGGTGCTCCCAGGCGCGGAACGTAGTGGGCAACAATCGCCATAGCAACCGATTGACCCAATCCCCATTCCGGCGCGTCCATTCCACCACAAGCGAAGCGATCAGCGTGGCACCGGCCAGCCCCAGGACCAGCGGATAGGATACCCACCAGCCCAGCGCAGGGACCAAGGCCAGCGACAGATGGATCAGCTTGCGCACCCTACAAGGGGGTGAAGGTTCGGCCTGTTCAACCACAATGGATCGTTCCCCTTTGAATGGGTCGAATTCTACCACAGATGGACCAGGAGTCAAGGCCGCGCGCGGTCTGAGGGGCACGATCGGCAGTCGCCCTTACTGGAGGGCCAGCGCCACGTAGCTCACCACACTTTCCAGCAATTCTTCGATGCCGATGCGCTCCTGAACCGTATGCACCAACCGATCGTCCCCCGGACCAAAGCCGATCACCTCCATGCCCGCCTCGGCAAAATGCCCGCCGTCGGTGGCAAAGCGCCAGACACCGATCTGCACTTCACGCCCCAGCGCCGATTGCAGCGTCTGCTGAGACTGAAGCAACCAGGGATGATCGGCATTTGTCGTGAATGAGGGAAAGACGTCGGGGTAGGTCTCCTGTACTCCGGTGTAGCTGGTGAGGGACTTGGAGGCCACCTCAATGCGACCCTGGCAACCCGGCTCCAGACTGGCGGCCAACAGCCCCTGAAGTTTGCCCAGGATCTCGACCGGCCCTTCGCCGGGGATATTGCGCCAGTCGAGCACCAGGCGCACCCAGGCAGGCGTTACATTGGCGCTTTCGGGGCCGCTGCTGATGCGAGTGGGCGCCACGCTGGACAGACCGTATGAGGCATCGGAGGCCATAGCCAGATCACCCAGCGCGCCCACAAAGCGGGCCAATGACGTGTGGGGATTGACGCCCAGCTCCGGCATCGAGGCATGGACCGAGCGACCTTCCAGGATCACATCCAGTTCCACACGACCACGATGCCCGCGGCGCAGGTGGTTGGCGCTGGCCTCGCCGACGAGGACTCGTTGCACCGGCAAGGTCCGGCTCAGGTGACGCGCGCCCAACCCGCCCACCTCTTCTTGGACCACGCCGGTCACGTACAGGGGACCGGGAGGCACTTGTACCAGAGCCTTGACCGCCGCCCCGGCATAGACCATGGACGCCAGGGCGCCCTTCATGTCGCACGCGCCCCGCCCCCACAACTCCCCGTCGTGCAGCTCGCCGCCCAAGGGGGGATGGGGCCAACTCGCCGGGTCGCCCGTTGCCACCTGATCCATGTGGCCGTTGAACATCAGAGCCGGGCCATCGCCGCCCTCGATCAGGCCGATGACGTTGCCCACCTCATCGACCCACACCCGGTCGTACCCCAGGCTCTCCATTTCGGCCCGCACCAGAGCGGCCACCGGGCCTTCCTGGCCCGACATGCTGGGGGTCTGTACCAGCCGTTGCACAAAGGAGATCAGCGCCTCTTTCTGCGCCGCTACCCAAGTACAAGTCGCTAGATAATCCATGAGTTTCTCCCGATCTGTATTTTGATGCTACATTCATTCTCGTGGGGAATCCTGTGAGGACAATTTCATCACCCCACAGGACGGGCTAGCTGTACCGCCGCCCCCTAAGCTTTTCCCGCGTCACCAGCCACACAAAGCGGGGCAGGGCCA
>CAZNQW010000026.1:0-25340 GCA_964575225.1 uncultured Anaerolineaceae bacterium
CCTAGCCCCAGTTCGGCGCGGGCGGTCCAGTGGCACTTCATCGAAACCTGCTTGCCGTTGTCGAGGGTGAGCATTCTGCCGTGGGATTCACAGTCGGTATATTGCGGTACCACCGCGATCAGTACAGCTAGGACCAAAATGACAATGGATGCAACTTTCATCTCAAATCTCCTCGTATCTTGTGTAGGTTTTGGGCCAAGGCCCTCGTTCCAGAGTTTGTTTTCTTTACCAGGCCACTACGTGCTCGAGCTCGAGATCGCCAATCGCGATGGTCAGAGGTCGATTCGATTGGATGGCCTGATCCGTGTTGCGAAAGAGCACATAATACTGACGGCCCGGTTCCACGCGGTGGTTGTGCAACCCCATGATGGTGACGTCGACCATTTTGCCATTGTCCTCCGAAACCAGCAGGGGGGATGTTTCCGTATAGTGCCCAAAGTTGGCCGCTTTGCCTTCATCGATCACGCGGTAGCGCAGTTCGACCATGCCGCCCCCGCCGGTCACTGCGACAAAGGTGAATCGCACGCCGAACTTGTCCTCGATGGCAGAACTGATCGGCATGTTCCCAGGTTCCCACACCTGCTCGGTATTCAGGTAGATGCGCCACGTGACGAGAGCAGCGACTATCGCCATCACCACGATGGAGGCCAGGATTAGGTGCTTGACAGTAACCGACACCGGCCCTCGCCAGGTGGGAAAGGTAGCCACAGATCGATTGATCATCGTTTCCTCCGTTGTTATCTTGACGGCCACGTGCCCAGTCGGTGGGCTGGGACGCGGAGATGAACCCAGCGCCCCAGCCCAGTGTCCGATTACCGTTGGCCAAAGACCACAGGCAGATAGATGTAGAACTGCATCGTGCGTGTGGCCACAAACCCATCAAAGAACAGGGTGCCGGAGGCCGCTGTATCCAGATTGTTCGACGGCCCCAGGCGGATCTCGTGAAGCACATAGGCGCTGGTGTCGAGGCCGGTCAACGCCCGGGTCGGGCCGCCGTCGATGGTCAGCGACAGCGAGCCGGAGGCGTCGGCCATCCACGACAGGGCCAACTTGTGGACCTCGTCCGAGATGCCGTACCAGTCGGTATAGTGGAGGATGCCATTTGCCAGCACCCAGCCGCGAACCTGGTAATCGTTGAGTGTGGAGGCCGCCGCTTGGATGCCAAAGACGGGTGTGCCGCCATTCAATCCCATCAGAATGTCGACCTCTTGGGCGCCCAGTACGGCGCTGTTGGGATCAAAGTAGAAGCTGGTGTGGTAGCTTGTCTCGCCGGCGGGCAAGAGCTGGCTCAGGTACGCCGGATCGCCATTGCTCAAGCCGGCTTGCATCCCCTGGGTGCCCCCATCGGGCGCCAGGACGGCTTCGGGCGCCGTGCTCACCAGGCCAATCGCTGCACTCCATGCATCCAGGCCATTCTCAAAGCTATCGGCCAAGATGAGGGTGGCATCGTTGCCCTGGACTTGGAGTCGGACGGAGGCGACAGGTCCCCAGTTCATCAGGCTGTCGCGGGCCCTGACCGACAGTTCGTGCTGGCCGTTTCTCCAGCTTCCCACGGGGATGTCTGCTTTCAAAAGCTCCGAGGGGCTATCAAAGGCACCATCGGAAGCGTCGAGGGGAAGGCCCTGGCCCACACCTGGATCGGCGCCCACAAACCACTCGGCTGCCGTCACATTCGACAACAGGCCGGGGTCGGCAGCGGCCGCTGTAAGGGCGATCATCGTGGCCCCATCGGTCGGGTTCGGCGCTGCATTGAGGGCAGAGACTACAGGCCCTTCCAGGTCGGTGGCATTCCGATCGATGGTCATGGTCACTGCCCCGGGAGCGCCCCAGTTTCGGGCAGCATCGAGGCCGTGTACCCAGACGGTGTGTTCTCCCTGAGCCAAGAAGAGGAAACTGGCGATCGGGATATCAAAGTAGACGTCTTCGGTGATCTCGTTAAACAGACCGTCGGTTGGAAAGAGGGCAAATCCGGTTCCGTTGGGTCCCACGTTGCCGATAAAGGCCTCGGCATTGGCCAACGGAGATTGCACACCGGCTGCCAGTGCATCGCTGAGGGTGGCTTCCATTCGCACGTGGGTCACGGGTGGCGCCCCCGAGAGATCCAAAAGGTTGGGCGTAAGCGTGGCAAGGGGGGCTTCAGGCCCGGTCTTGTCCAGGGTCAGGGTGATGATTCCGGGCACGCCCCAGTTGCCCAACGAGTCCTGGCCGCTGACGGCCACGGGGTGCTCGCCCTCGGGCAACGCTGTCAGCATGGCGCTGGGCAGCGTAGCCGTCATGGCCACAATGGGCGCATCGGTGCGGCTCAAACTCATGGGTTGGGCGGCACCGCCGTCGAGGCTGTAGGTGCCGGCTACCACGTTGCTGTTGCCGTGGGTGTGGTCATCGCCCGTGGCCCGAAGGAGGACCGGATACAGGCCGTTGGTCGGGTCTGGGGTGAGACTCATGCCCACCGAATCGGGGCCGAGCTTGTCCAGGTTCAGAACCGCCGATGCGACAAAGCCCCAGTTGTTGTTGGCATCCATGCCTCGGACGTAAAAGACAGGGTACCCACTGGGCAACGCGGCGAGGGTCGCTTCCGAGATGTTTTCGGCGAGATCGACGACCACGCCTGGAGCTGCCACCGTCAAAGCCGTACCGGTGCCCACAGGACCGATGCTATCGACAAAGTACTCGGCGGCGACGACGTTCTGGCCGCCTGTTGTGCTTTCGTCCAGCCGGACCGACAGAGTGACCCCGCCCACACCGGTTGTCGGGCTGGGGCTCACACTTGCCGTGGCCACAGGACCTGCGTCACCGGCTGCCGCACCGCTCACCGTGCGAACAAAGGTCATCATCCCGCCAAAGGCCAGGGGGCCGTTGGCCGTGTACCGTTGGTTCGCATTGTGCAGCAGCAGGTTGGTGTCGTAGAGGGCATAGCGCTGGTCGGTTTCAGCGGTCGCCGGGATGGTCACCAGTGCGTCGATGGTCTGGCCACTGGCGATGGTTTTCGCCACCACGTTGGTTGCCAGGCTGTTCAGTTGGCCTTCGGAGGCGATGATCCTCTGGCGTAGATCGAGAAGGCCCATCCAGTGGCTTTCCAGGCCGGCGTTCAGGTACCGCAGAAGCAAGGTGTTGCCCGCCGTGGTCAGAATCTCGGCCGTTTCCGGATAGGCCTTTCCGTTGATGAGTCGGTAGCCAGGGGCATACTCGGTCATGGTAAAGCCATTGGGATCGAGGTTCAAAGCCGGGTCGATCTCACTCAACACCAGCAGCGCCTCGTCAGTAAATGCCGTCGCCGGATCGTTGTAGGCTTGTGTGGGCGTGGCGGGGCGAACGATGAGCGCCCCATACAGGCCCATGGCCACCTGCCTTGCCCCATTGGGCGTCAGGCCAGCTTCGTATAGAAACGTGCCCGGATCGGCTAGGTTGACCGTATAGGTTACTGTGCCACCGTTTGCCACCCCTTCCAGATCGGGGATCTGGTTCAGGTGCCCGGGAAAGCTCAGCGATACGTTTTCGCCGGCCAGTTGGTTGTGCAGCACCACCTCGAGCGTTTCGCCTACGTTGGCAATCATCACCGGGCCGGGAATCTGTGCCGGACCCGCCGAGTTATCGGCAAATCCCCAGATGGGCAACACGTCGCCCGTCGGCATGGTGATCGAGCCGGTCATGGCCCACAACTCGCACGTGCGGGTCGATGCAACCAGGGTACACGTGCTTGCCGGCAGGCTAGAGATGGTCACGCCGCCTTGGGTCAAAGGTGCTGCCGGTTCCACAGCCATGGCTGCTGGCGCCAGGGCGCCGAGCAGCAACACACTGATGGACACCAGGATCGCGACCGCTAGCAGTGGGTTGCCCCGCTTGTCGGAGGAGACTCGATTCGTGTTCATAGACCAGATCTCCATTCTTTCTCGCCTACCAGGAAAGGGACGCCTGTTTCGTTTTGTCTGGTTCATGGCATCCTCACTGGCAGTTATTTGGAAGCGGCGGGTCGATGCGGGTGAAGGTGATGTGGCCGCTTAGCACGATGCCCCAGGCTGTGATCTGCTGCAGGGCGTGGTTGTGGGCAATGTGATAGTACTCGCCGCAGGAGTTCAGAGCCTGATGGCCCACTGGAAGCACGTCGGTGTTGCCCAAGTAGGGGCTGCCACTGAAAAAGGTCCCGAACGTCAAGTTCTGAAGCTGCGGAATGGTGACCGGGATGGGATTGTCTACCGGGTTCCAGCCCTCTACGTCGGTCCAGACAAACAGCTCGTCGTAGGTTTGACCGGGACCGAGAAGAGTCGTGAACTTTTCGTAGGACATGTCCTCGCCGCCATCGCCCACCAGTACATTCCCGTCCTGGGCAATGATCCGCGCGTGGTTGCCATGGGGGTGATGGGGAAAGTTCTCGGTGCCCACACTGATGTAGCGGATCAGCGCCGGATGGGGGTTGAATGCCTCGCCGGCCCCCGGATCGTCGTTGTAGGGGTGGATATAGATCATAGACCCGTAGGGCTGATCGGGCAACCAATCGGCCCCATTGGGGGCGATGGTATCGGGAAAGCTGCGCCCGTTGATCATCCAGTAACGGGGGCGATAGTTGTTCATGTTGTAGGGCAACCCCTGTTCGGTGGCCATGTGCAACATGGGATCGATCTCAGAAAAGATCAGCATGAACTCGGCATCGGGATTGAACTCGGTGGTAAAGGTTCCCGCGCCGCTGTTGACCACCTCATTATAGGCCCAATTCGGATTGGTCAGCGGGCGGACCACCAGGCCGCCAAAGAGGCCCATGTTCACCTGCTTGGCGGTCTCGGTGCCGCTTTCATACAGGTAGGTGCCCGGTTTGGCCGCCACAAAGCTATAGGTCATGGTGCCCCCGTTGGCTGTGGCAACAGGAGCCAAAGAGACCAGGTTGCCGCCACCGTCAAATTGCGGCTGGGCCGGCTGACCGTCGGCCAAGACACCCTCTTGCCCCGGAAAGATGATGGATACATCTTCGGGCAGGGTGTTGTGGAGGACAATGGTCACTGTGTCTCCCTCGGTGACGCACAGCACGGGGCCGGGATACTGGAACGGATCGTCGCCTGCGCTATATCCCCACATGTAGACGATGTTGCCATCGGGTGTGCTGATGGTGCCTTCCCGTGTGGTCAGCGTAAAGGTGGATGATGGGTTGCTGGTACAGATTATGCCGGTCGCCGGCCATGATTCGTGCCCGGCTGTCGCGACCTGTACCTTGCCGCCGACGGCTACCACGACCATCGCCAGGATCAGAGGCAAAGACAAAAACCGAACGAATTTGATTCCTCTTGAGGATCTCATGGATTCTACCTCTCTCTCCATTTCACTCAGTCGCCTACGTGTTGGGGCCGCTTTGGGCTTCCAGCGTACCCGTGGGGTACACCCGAACCTCGGTCATCTGCCCACCATAGCCCGACCCGCCTGCGTTGGAAAGACGCGCATAGTTGCGGTTGAAAAGCAGGTAGGTGTCGTAGGGCTCGGGACCATGGTAGGGGGGCGCCACAAAGATGGCATCGGCACTTTCGCCGGCACCGATGATGAGGGTGTCGGTTTCGTAACTCAGGTCGGTGCCGTCCCGGCCCCGCAGGAGCGTGGCATCGCGGCCGATGACCCGCATCTTGAGGCCGGTCAGGCGCATCGAGATTTCGACATAGCCCAGGTTCACAAACCGCAACAGCACCCGGTCGCCGGCGTTGGCCTGAATCAGCGATGACATCGGTTGGTATTGGAGTTCGGGACGTCCGGGCGGCGCGATCAGGTCGCCGCCTGCGTCGGTTCCGCCCCCGTTGGGCGCCAGGGTATCGGGATACACCCGACCGTTCATCAGGTGAAAGTCGGGGGTATAGTCGCTCCATTCGGGCAACTGAACGTGGGAATCGCTCCAGTGAGCCAGCGACCAGACTTCGCTCATGGTCAGAGCAAATTCTCGGTCGAATTCGGTGCTGGGATCGTTGTAACAAAAGTTCGGCCCCATGGTCGGTCGCACGAACACCAGGCCCACCATGCCCATGTGCACGTGCTCGGTCTCTTCAAAGTGGCAGTGGTACATATAGGTTCCCGGGTCGTGGGGCAGGTAAAAGTAGGTCAGGTCGCGGGAAATGGGCACGCCCACTGAAGAATGGGGTTCCCCATCAAAGATGGGAATGGCGTTTCGAAAACCGTGAAAGTGCAGCGTATGGGCATCGATGAGGTCGGGGCGGATCTGAAGGCCCAGGTTGGTCAGTTTCAGGTAAAAGGGCTCTTCCTGCGTCAGCCACCACATCGGCGCCGTGAGCTGCGCTTTCATCTTTTGGGCCAGGATCTGTTCTTGCGCCATGCCGGTCACGTCGCGAAAGCCAAAGATATAGGTGGTGAACGGGCTGGGCGCCATGTTATCGGGGTGGTAAAAGCCCACGGCCGGCGGCGGAAGATAGATCCAGCCGTCGGTGGCTGCGAACACCAGGTTCGGTTCCGTGATTTGGGCCAGACCCGGCGCTGCCTCGACAATCCCTTCCGGTTTGAGCAGCGTTTTGGGTAGGATCGTGCCTGCGGCCCCAAGGCCGGCCAGGCCGACGCCCAATCGCAGGAATCGCCTCCGGCTTAGATTCTGTATCGGATAGTCTCTCGTCATCTTGCATCTCCTCTGACTGTTTGAGAGGGGTTGGGAACCGGCAGTCCCGCCGGTTCCCAACCATAGGTTATGACACCCTCAGTTAGGGCGTGGTGCCACCGCCAAAGTCGGTCAAGTTTACCCCATCAGGCGAGGTAAAGCTGGGCGCCTCGAACCACAGGCCGATTTTGCCCCCTTCGCCGTTGTAGGGCCAGGCGGACGGTCCGGCTGTGAGGTCGGCTTGGCCGACGAGTCGCCCGTTCTGATACACTTCGACGATGCCACCCACGTTGGCGCGGGCGCCAAAGACGTCGCCCGGAACGAACTCGAAGCCGCCAAACGTTTCGTGGATCTGCCACACGTCGCCAGGGGCCAGGGTGGCTATCTGCACACTGCCGGTCGTAGCATCAAACCCAACCGCGATTAGATAGCTTCCGGGGCCGATGGTGCCGTCAGCCGCCAGTCCGCTGATTTTGAGCAACAGATCCTGTTTCGTGGCGCTTGGCTCCACGGCGACAAAGGTAAAGTAGACCTCTTGATCGTCGTTGAACCAGTTCGGGTTCCAGAAGGTATATCCGCTGTTCAACACCTGGATACCGGTAACCGGGTCAAAGATAAAGCTCTCCAGCTCGCCTGCCCACTGAGGCAGTGGTTCCCCTGCGCCACCGGACACGATGGGCAGGAAGGTGGTGAAGGACATGACCCCAGTCGCCGAAGGCGCGCTCACCACGTCGGCTTGGGCCGCCAGGGCGGCAGGCGGGAAGAGAACGGGCGTTGCCGGGAAGGCCTGGCCCGTTTCGTCGGCGCCGATCTCGAACCGACCTTGCGAGGGACGGGGATTCCCGTCATAGTCCCGGTTTGGCGCAGGGGTCCCAGCTACAGAGGACGCGCCCTTGTTGATGGCGGGAGAGGTGCTGGACAGGTGATAATCACCCATCAGGCTCACCGGAAGCTCGATGGCGACGATATCCGCGCCCACAAAGTTGGGATTGCCGCGCCACGGAAAGACCCGAACCGTCGAATCATATTCCGAGACGACCAGGGGATCGACCCCCACCAGGTTGGTGGGATCGTCGGCGCCGTAGGGCACCTGCAGCAGGCTGTAGCTGGGACTCAGTTCCCCAAAGCCGCCTGCTACTCCCAAATCCCAGTGGAAGATGGGACTAGGATCCCCGTCCTGGCCGATCCCTGCCACCCCACCGCCGGTCCAGGTGCCGGCCCGGTTATCCCAGAAGAGGTTGTTAAAGACGACTGGGTCGCTAAAGATGGGAGCGTCGGTCGGAAGTGTGGCCTGCAACAGATCGCTGTTGCGGCTGGATGACAGGCCCGCAGGGGCGGGCAATCCGTTGCTCGTCATGGCGGTGGCGGTGGTGATGTTGTTCATGATGGTGTTGTTATAGATGTGCACCGCGGGCGCGTCGTTCAACGAGATGCCGCCGCCTTCATGGGTCGAGACGTTGTTGACGATGATGTTGTTGTAGACATTGTAGGGATAGTTCCCGGCCATCAGGAAGCGCAGGCCGCCGCCATCATCGTTGGCCAGGTTGGCCTGGATGAGATTGGCATAGATGTCCACCGGTCCGGCGCCGGGCGAAAGCTGCGCGAAATCGGCAGGCAGCTCACCGGCGATCATGATTCCACCGCCTTCGTCGTAGGATCGGTTAAAGTAGATGCGGTTGTGGTGGATCTGGCTATTGGGGCTGTAGCCGTAGTGGCTAATGCCGCCGCCATATTCGGCCGAAAAGTTGCCGCAGATGTCGTTGTTGGCGATTTCATAGTTTTCGGCGCCGGCAAACACGCCGACGGCGCCGGCCAGGTTCGTGCCTCCGTTTCCGAGGATCCGGTTCCGGGCGATGGTGACATTGTCGTTTTGGTGATCTTTGAGTGGCTCGGCCACGTCGGGTGTGCCCAGTCGTATGGCGCTGGCATAGGCGCCGCCGTTGGCTTCGATGTGGTTGTTGGTGATGCGCAGATAGCGGGCATAGCCATTGGCAAAGATGCCGCCGCCTTGCACCACTACTTCTGCCGGCACACCTGGGATGCGGCCGCCACCGATCTCAAAGATGTTGTTGGGGAAACCCTGCTGGTCGCCGCCCTGGATCTTGAAACCGTCGATGGTGACCGGAAAGTCGCCGGTGAATTCGCCGTCTTTGGCAAAGAGGGTCACTACCGAACCCTCGTACAGCCGGGGGTTCCCCTCCACATCCACCGGGCTTCCGTCCCAGCCGCCGCGATTCAACCAGATGTCGCCTGCTAGCGTGCGCCACCATTCGGCATAGACTTCAGTGCCGCCCATGCCGCGCCCATCCAGGATCGAACCCATGACGCCCGTGCCGTCCGGATAGACGCCGCCGGGGCCGATGCCTTGCAGCTTGACCGGCGAGTAGATGATGGGGTTCTCCAGCCAGATGCCCAGCGGATTGGTAAAGAGCGCCGTGGCGCCGGGATAGACTACGACCAGGGCATTCTCTGCCGGCGTTGGATTGTCGGGATCGGCATAGCCAGCCGCCGCATCCAGCGCACTCTGGATGGTCGTATAGAGTTTGGTCGGGCCGACCTCGTACAAGGCCGGGTCATAGCCGCTGCCCAGGATGTGGAACGTGAGGCCGTTGACGGTGGTCTGGCCATTGTTGGCGATGATCTGCATCTGGTAGGCGCCGGGGGCCAGAGCCGGGCGTCCCGGTGTGCTGGGTGGCACGCGCATCACGATCTCGCGGTCGCTCCAGCTTGTCACCGGCATGCGGGTGTTGCCCAGCATCACCTGACCACCACCTCGCGTGTCGCCAAAGCCAATCCCCGCGATGGTGATGTCGCCGCTGCCATCGACGTAGGGCGCCGACACGGCAAAGATCTGGGGAGTGGTGGGTTCGAGCTTGCAGGCCGCCAACTGCGATTGCAGAGACCCTGGCGCCCAGATGCCCACTCCGTTCTGCGTCGGCGCCAGGTCGGAGGGCACGATCACCCCCGGATAGATCTCAAAACTCGTCCCGATAGAGCGGTAACCGGGATGGTACCGTTCGTTCAGGTTGCCCGGCTGGCCAGGGTCGTTGCCATAGATATAGTACATGCTCGATAGCATGCCGCTGGGGGTTGGTGCATTGTAGGTCGCGTCGGACGGTAGGATCACTTCGTACACGCCGTGGAAATCGGAATGCACTGTGTGTACCAGTCGCCCGGTAAAGTCATAGACGCCGATGGGCATGTAGGGCAGACCCGCCTTTTCGCCAAAGAACAGCTCCAACGGGTTGCTGGATACGTTCAGGTCGTCGATGATATAGCCGCGCCAGCGACCGGGAATCGGCACCTCAGTCCATAGGGTAAAGATGGGCGCCACTCCCTTTTGATCGGCGACGTTGACCAGCTTGACGTTACAGAGAGGCTTTTCCTGGCCTTCAAAGCGGCTGCCGCCTGCTTCGACGTAACCGGGATTGTCCACTGCGTCGGGGCCATCGGGCAAGATCCCTGCCACGTCCACGGTATGCAGCGGCCCGGCGCAGGCTGGAGGCGCAACCTGGGGAGAAAAGGTGTCACCTTCAAAGATGTTGAGATCTTCTTCGCGCGTCACCTGGTACAGCGGCTGGCCCAAGATCGGATCGTTGGGGATCACCACTTCGACCAGGTAATCGCCAGGCTGGATCGGCTCCGGGGCAGGCAGGGGGGCGCCAGTGACCGCGTCGGTAAAGACCTCACCAAAGCCCCAGTTACCGGGCAGCTCGGCCTGGCCTCGACCAAACTGCACTCCCATCATCGGTGCTTCCAGGCAGTCGTAGCCGCCGGTGGAGGGGGGCAGGGCCGGAAAGTCGACCGGGTCGCCATTCACATCGAGGGGCTGGCAGTCCTTGGGCCGGACATAGTCCTCGGTCGTGGTGGTAGCCAGCAGCGGGCCTTTTGCGTAGGAGCCATCTGCCTCAAAGACAAAATCCCCATTGATGTCCTTGACCGTGGCGTACAGGCGCATCTCCAAGTCGGGAATGCCCGGCTGCCACGGTTCGGCGCCGGCAAAAGCGGCGTCGTCCTCGGCGCGGACCGTATCGTAAAAGACCGAACCGGCGATGCCGCCGTTGGTGCCGGGGTCATAGAACTTGACACCCCAGTCCAGGCGGCCCCACTGGCTAAAGATGGGCAGTACGTTGACGTCTACGATCGGCCCCAGAACCGTGGTTTCATCGGTTTGGTTACTGGCCTGAAAGGTGACGCCTGTGGTGCGATAGATGTCGCTGTAGGCTTCCAGCACCATCCACGAACTCATGGGGTAGCCTTTTTCCAGTGCATAATGACCGTTGATGTCGCTCACCGAAGCAATGGACATGCGGTCGATCTCGGTGTTGTCGCGGTCGCGCAACACGACGAGGTAATCGGGCACCCCAGGTTCGCCTGGGTCCCGGCGGCCGTTTTCGTTGTTGTCGAGAAAGACGGTGCCGTACCATTTGGTGAACCAGTTGGTCATGGTCCGCACACCCACGTCGGTGGCCTGGTTTGCTTGCACCGTCAACTGCACAAAGTCCAGGATATAGTGCTGATTGAAATCCCAGTAGCTCAGGAAATAGTCGCCGGGTGGCACGTTGTCGATCTGGAAAGTGCCGTCGGCGTTGCCCATTCCCACCCAGATGGCCGTGTCGCCGCCCTGGAGGCTGTTGAGCGACAGCCAGGGATAGGCGATGGGCTCGTCCAGCTTGGCGCCCATGAGCCCGCCCCAGATGTCGCCCTGGTGGGGCAAGCCACCCTGGGAGGGGCTATAGGTGGTGATGCCCACGATCGTGCCCTTGACGCTTCCGCCATCGGCAATGGCCGGCAGCGGGCTGGCTGAGGGCTGTACAAAGCCAAAGATGGTCCAGGGGAAGGGTTCGGCGGCGACGATGAACTCGTTGTCCAGGCCGGTGCCCGCTTCCTGCAACCAGGTGTCCCAGCCGTGGGAACCTTCCAGGGTTGTGGTTTGGATCCAGGTCTCGCCATCGGGTGGGGTCACCAACACATCGTAGCGGATGGCCCCAATGTTGGGGATGTTGATAATGCCATAGTCGTCGCTCAGGCACTGACCGCCCAGCGTCTCGATGACGGGATTGCCCTCGGTGTCAAACACGACTTCGCCGGTGATAGGATCCTTTTCATAGATGGTGCAGAGCGGGTTGCCAAACAGGTCGGCTGTGATCTCGCCGGCGATGTCGTTGAGGGAGGCGCGAAAGCCGGCCATACTGGTGGGACCCGGTTCCGGTTGCTCCACCGGCGCGTCGAACTGGCTGTTGGTCATGGCATTGTCGTTAAAGACCTTGATGACCATCGAGGAGGTAGGCAGAGGGAGAGGTTGGGCGGCGACCGTGATCAGGCCGGGGGCGGCCAAGGGCACGGTAAAGTGCTCGCCGTCCACTTTGTACCCGTCGGCCATGACCGAGATCAGGTAGTTGCCCGGAGGCAAGTTGATGCCTGTAGTCCCGTTCAGGTCGGCCTCTGTTCCCTGGGTCACAATGGGTGACCAACCGGGCGTCGTGTGTACCCCAGGCCAATCGCAGCCGTCTGGATAGTTGGGGTTGCGGATGGTGTTGGCCGGGGGATCGAGATAGGCGTAGCAATCGGTTTCGTCAAAGGGATCGCCCGTGTTGTCCACGTTGATGAGGAATTTGTAAGAGTTTATCGGGTCTCCCTCGTTCACGCCTGCGTCGTCAAAGGCGCGAGGCTCGGTGCGGGCGCTGACTACCCGCAGAGTCAATGTATTGGTGGTGGCTTGCGGCTGGACGCTAACTGCCTGTTCTGACAGGGACTGGGTAGTGGTCAGTATCGAAGCAGTGCTTGCCGTCGTTGCCGAGGCCGGTGCCAGCGGAAAAGCGGCAAGCACTAACAAACCAATCAACAGGATAGCCAGCGCCGAACGCATCTGCCGGCCCGTACTACCGGCATTGGTTCGTGTGTGTAGATGCATTTGTACTCCTCCTTACCCCATGGGTGCAACAGAATTGCAGGATCTGATCATAACAGGTCGACTGTGCTCGTACAGAGTGATGGTCTGACCTCCTTTCCATTTTTATGATCGTGACCTTGGCAGAATTCAAGGGCGGACGCTCTTTCACAACGAGGGGCATTTCTACGCGCCCTCCCCGCCCAGCGCCTCAGAAACCGCCTGCCGCATGCGACTCAGCGGCAAGGGTTTGTACAGGCAACAAAACACCGACAGGTGCTCGGCATCATCAAGAGCAGCCAGGGTTGGATAGGCCGTCATCCAAATCACTTTCAGGCAGGGGTAGAGCCCTCGAATCACCTGGGTAAGTTCCCGACCGCTCATGCCTTCCATGTTCAAATCCGTGATCATCAAGTCGAAAGGAACTCCCGTGGCGGCTTGCAGGGCTTCTCGGCCGTTGGTGGCAGTCTCTACGTGGTAGGTACTCGCCATTCGGGTGATGGCGTTGCGCCAGATGAACAGGATCTGCTCATCGTCGTCTACTACCAGAATTCGCTTGTCCGTGAGATTCACGTCTTTGATCCCCTATTCCGTCATCAGTGGGCCACCGATAGAATGCTTCGGTTTCGATGCCGATCGGCTGGTCGATAGCCCCTGTAACTGAAATCAAGGATAACACAAAAACCGGTTCCTGACCGATGGGGACGGTTAGAACCGGTGTTGGCTCTGGTGAGAAAGGTTGGATTTAGGGTGGGGTCTGGTTGGAAACGTTGGTTCCGTGGGACGTGGGACTGCCGTGTCGGCTGCTACTCTTTAAAGATGTAGCCAAAGCCACGTACATTCAGAATGTGACGTGGTCGAGCAGGCTCAGGCTCCACCTTGCGCCGGAGGCGATAGATGTACCACTTGATGATGTCGCGGGCCTCGGAGGCGCTGTCGGGCTTGTATTGGCGCACTACCTGGACCAACTCCTGAGGAGACACGACGCGGTGGGTATTCTGCACGAGATAGATCAATAGATCCAACTCGCTGCCTGTTACGTCCAGCGGAGTGCCGCGCAGCGTAACGTGACGTCGCTCCAGGTCGATGGTAAAGGGGCCGCTCTCAAGCAAAGAATCCTTACCCTTCGGCTCGGATCGAACCTCCGCCTGGCGTCGCTCCAGCGCTTCCTGGGCTGCCCGACGTATCTCTTCGGGTTTGACGGGCTTGAGCAGGTAGCCATCGACCCTCTCGCGGATAGCGACGAGGGCCGAATCGAGAGAGCCATGGGCGGTCAGGATGATTGTCGCCGTTTGGGGCCAGCGCCACTTGATCGCTTCCAATATCCTAAGCCCATCAATCCGTCCGTCCAGTTTGAGGTCCAAAATGGCCAGGTCGAAGGGGGTGTCGCGCAGTCGATCGAGGGCCTCTTGCCCACTCGAAATGCCGGTCACCGCGTGTCCGCTGCGGCCCAGCGTTTCAGAGAGGACAAAGAGCACTCCTTCATCGTCATCCACTATCAGAGTACGCACCGGTTTCGTCACGACTCGCTCTCCTTGTTTGAAACCTCATCGGTATGGGGCGAGTTATCAGAGGCACCCACTTGAAGCGGACGGGCCGGCAGCCAGATCGTAAAGGTTGTGCCCTTGCCGGGCTGGCTTTCCGCCGAAATTTTGCCCCCATGTTGCTTCACAATGCTGTGAGAGATGAACAGGCCCAAGCCCAAGCCATCGGACTTGGTGCTGCAAAAGGCCTCAAATAGGTGGTCTCTTACCTTAGGGTCGAGACCTTGGCCGCTATCGGTGATCCGAATCTCCACACCGGCCGGTTGTGGAATCCAACGGGTGGCTAACTGAAGCCGTCCCCCCTGGGGCATGGCGTCTATGGCATTGAGTACCAGATTCAAAAACACCTGCTGCAGCGCGTTGGGCATCAGCCCAGTGGAAGGCAGTTTTTCGTCCAAGTCGAGATCTACCTGGATGGACTGACTGCGCAATTGCCTTGTGGTCAGCAGTAATACTTTGTTCAGTAGTTCGTTGACCTGGGAGGGGCGGCGCTCTTCGACCTGGGCCGGCAAGTGGAGGGTGCGCAACTGGGCCACGACCTGTGCCGCCCTCTGAAGCGCATCCGAGGCGACGGAAAAATAGGGATTTAGGTCCTCGTGATCGGTCAGAGACTCTTCGATCAGGCCGATGCAACCGATGGCCGACTGCAAGGGGTTGTTGATCTCATGCCCCAATGAGGCAGCCAGACGACCTGCCACGGCCAGTTTTTCAGTTCGGAGTAAGGCTTCCTGAGACTGCCTCTGCTCCGTGATGTCCTCTGCAAACCCAGCGATGCGATAGATGCGTCCCTGAGGGTCGTGAACCGGAAAGGCGCGGGTGCGCACCCAGCGGGTGGCCCCGTCCGGCCGTACAATGCGGAATTGCTCGTCGTAGGTACCGCTGCTCATGGCAGGGAGCGATGCTCGCACCCAGTCCCGGTCCTCAGGGTGGATCGTCTGTACGAAAAGGGGAGGATCCTCGTATAGACTCTGGCAGGTTCGGCCCCAGACCTCTTCAAAAGCCGGACTGATATAGTGTAACTGGCGGAGATCCACGTCCGCCATCCAAAAGACCTCGTGGATGTTTTCGGCCATCTGCCGAAAGCGCTGCTCGCTGGTGCGCAGCAGCTCCACGGCCAGATTCAATTCGGCTGTGCGTTCCTGAACTCGCATCTCCAGTTCGTCCCGCGCCTGTTGCAGCGCCGCCTCGGCGCGTTTTCGAGCGGTGATATCGACCGTGGCGATGACACTGTTCCAATCGGAAAAAGGCAGCGGGGCGGCGCTGACGCTCGTCCAGATCTGATCGCCGCCCTCGCAACTGATGCCGATTTCCACATCGCGGATCGGCTGCTGTTCCCGGAAAGCCACGGCGCTGGGGAATTCGTCGGCTGGCATCAGGGTACCATCGGCTCGAAGGTAGCTGCGCCTCTCGTACGCCCCTGTCCATAATTGTTCCTCCGACAGGTGCAGAATACGGGCCAGGGCCGGGTTGGCGAGATGGAGTTTGCGGTTGTGATCCAATACCGAGATGCCAATGGGCAAAATCTCGACGAGCGCCCGCAGTTTCTCTTCGTTACTGCGCAAGGCATTCTCTGCCTCTCGCTGTTCTGTGGTGTCGATGCCTGTGCCAATGACATACTCCACCGCGCCCGCAGCGCTCACCAGGGCGGTATTGGTCCAGGTGATCCAGCGTTGCCTTCCATCCTTGGTCACCCAGTAGTTGCTGTGCTGGCTGGGAAAACTGCCGCCCGTGAGCCGGGCAAATACCTCTTGTACCAGCTCGACATCTTCGGGGAGCAGGAATAGGTCCCAGAAGGGCTGGACCTGAACCTCTTGGAACGTGTAGCCGGTTGTCATTTCGCAGGCACGGTTAAAGCGAATAATGCGGCCTTGCGTATCCATCACCAATGTCAGGGCTCCTGCCGTGTCGAGCACTGCGGAGGAAAAGTCGCGCTCCTTCTTGAGCAATGCCTCGAAACGCATGCGCTGGATGGCCAAGGCAAAGAACTCGGCCAGCCTTTCGATGGTTTGTACGTCGTGCGGGGCATAGTCTTCATCGGCGTTGGATAGGGAAATCTGGCCTACCAGCTCGTCGCCCAACAGCACCGGAACAGATAAAAAGCGGTGCAGAAGGATATGGCCATGGGGGATTCCCTTCGAGGCCGGGTGGACCTGAGGCTCATTGGAAATAAAGGGCGTCCGAGTGTTCAGGCTATGCCCCCACAACCCGGGATATATCCCATCGCTCCCCCGGGGAAAGATGATGGGAGAATCCTTTTCCGTCACCTGGCAACCGCCCGCCAGCATCTCGGTCAGCGTGTGAGATACCAAATCCCCGCTCGCCGGGTCTAGGGTGCCCACATAGCCGTGGGGGCTGGATGTCAGGCGGCGCGCCTGATCCAGAACGACTCGGGCGACGGCCTCAATCGTGGTAAAGGGGGAGACCAGAGGTCTGTACAGGGCAGATAACGCAGCATGGACCTCTGCGTCCTTGCGAAAGTGTTCGTGTGCCTTTTCGCCTTCTTGCTGGGCTTGGACTCGTGCGCTTACATCTTGCAGTGAGAGCACCAGGCCTTGCACGATTCCTTCGCTATCCTGGACGGGAGTCAGCGTCCAATCCCAATAGGTGACCCCCCGCTCGGGTTGGTCGGCAAACTCGAATGGCTTGGCCCGATATTCGACCGGCTGACCGGTGTCGCGGGCCTGTTCAAAGATCGCCTGGTTTTCGTCGTGGGGAAAGAGGTCAAAGTGATTGCGACCGATCAGTTCTTCGCGACTGTAGCCAGAGCCCATGGCATAGGCCGAGTTCACCTCCAGAAAATTGAACTGGGGATCAAGGTATGCCAGGCACACTTGGGAATGATCTATCATGGCCCGAAATTGATGCAAGGCCGTGTGTACACCCTCTGGATCCATTTTCACCGTCTCTTTCCACGCAACTCTGCAAGAGGCCCCAACCATTATAGCACAGATGCGCTCCAAATGAAAAAATGATCGTCATAGCCTGGCCCTCGATTTTTGGGAGGTGGTAACTCTGTGTTGGGTCACCGTTTGTTGGCGCAACTTGGCGATGCCCGGCCCCCATGCTATAATTGGGTTCCCATCTTGGGCACCAAACAGATGGAGCAGAAGGATTCTGCCATCACCGACATTCGAGTGAGGGAGGTGTGTTTTGACGATGACCCTTACCCCGACTGAACCCGTGCCAATCTCCGAACGCGAAGAATGGATCGAAGAGATCCATCGCAGGGCAAAGCAATGGCGGCTCATGGACTGTACCGAGGACACGCTGCGCCGGATGCAGGCTGCCATCGACCAGGAGATGAAGGCGGTCGAACAGCAACTGGCCGATGCTGACGACACGTTTAAACGGGTTATGGAGACGGGCAATCTGGCCGGTACCGAACAAACACTGGATACCATCAACCGGCTCTCTGTCGAGTGGGAGCAGTGGATGAAGCGCCTAAAAGAGATTGACCAAGTGGTCCAGGAGCGGCATCTGCGCACGCGGTTAATCAACCTGGTGGGCTCTGAGAGACGCATGATCGTCGTCGATGCCCTGGTCCTCATCTCGATTCTGATCGTTGTGGGGTTGACGCTCTTTGAGATGTTGGTGCCCGATCTGTCCGCGTCGGCCATCGAAGCGATCACCATTATTGACACCGGGATCTGTATCTTTCTCCTGGCCGATTTTTTCCTGCGTCTGGCGCTATCCGATGACAAGGGTTGGTATTTCCGCCACTACTGGATCGATTTTGTCTCCTCTATCCCCTTCTATGGAATCCTGAGGTTTGGCCGGTTGGTGCGCGTGGCCCGTTTTGTACGGCTGCTGCGCCTGCTGCGGCTGACGCGAGCGGTACGTGTGTTGCTCTTTATCTTTCGGGGACTCGACAAGCTGACCAAGACCTTTGAGATCAACCTCCTGAAACGCTCGGTGCTGATTGCTCTGGCCCTGCTGGTGTTCGGCGCCCTGGCCATCAGTGCGTTGGAGGGGCAAGAGGAGCAGTCGATCCGCAACCTCGGCGAGAGCCTGTGGTGGAGTTTCTCCACGGTGGTCACCGGTGGCTTTGCCGATTTGTACAATCCTACCACCTCAACGGGGCGCCTGGTGACGATCGGCATGGTCCTGCTGGGTTTGACGGTGACCGGGATCTTTACCGCCTCCCTCACATCGGTTCTGGTCGAGGACGAATCCAGCCGATTGGAGCAGAACCAGCACCGCTTTGAGGAACGGCTGCAAGCCGTCAACCACAAGCTGGATCTGCTCACGGGCGAGACGAACCGGGCGCTGGTCACCCTCGAGACTGTGGCCCAGGCCGTTTCGAATCAGTCCTCGCCCCAGGAACTGGCCGATATGCTGGTGGGCAGCCTGACCCGCGACTTTGGAAGCCTCCAGGCTTCGGTCCATAGGCTGGACGCAGACCACGAGGGCCTGATCCGCCTGGCTCGCGCCGGCCTGGTCGGACAGACACCCCCCGAGTGGATTTCCTTGGGTGATGGGTTCATGGGCGCTACGGCAGCGGGATTGCTGGGGAGGGATCTGGCTGCGGTGGATTTGGAACCGCAGACCCAAATCTCGATGGACGTGCAGGGTGTGATCATGCTCTGTCCCCTGGTGGCTGCCCAGCAGTTTCTCGGACTGTTGCACATCATCCTGCCCCACAATCTGGCCGATGACTATCTGTACACCCGCGTGCCGATGACTCTGGCCCACCATGTGGCCATGGCCTTCCACGCGGCCGATCTGGCGACCGGGGTGTAGAGCCCAAGGTTCTACCAGGGGGTGGCAGGCGGAATGTGCTACCACAGCTTGACGCCCGCCGCCATCCTGGTTATACTGGTAGTCGAGCCCGAAACGCCGGTTGGAACAATGCAGGGGAGCTTGGTCCACGTGACAGCAGATCGTTTCGCAGACGATGCCGACGCGCTCGATAAGGGGTTCCTGGCCCAAGTCGAAGCCAGCCGCCTGGGTAGGATCCAAGGCCTGACCCGGGGTGAGGTGCTTCACTGGCAGGGTGACCCCGTCGAGGTTGTGTTTGTCGTGCGCGCAGGCAGTCTCAAAGAGTACACCCTGCTCCCCGACGGACGGGCCTATGCCTACCGGGTGCTGGGCCCGGGCGGGTTGGCCGGCGCGACGGCCTACCTTCTCGGTCACGATCACGATACCATCACCCAGGCCCTCGATGATGCGCAGGTTGTCGCCCTGCAACCCTCCGAGTTCGACGACCTTTTGGCCCGCAACCCGCGTTTTTCCTCGTTGCTGATCCGCAAACTCGCCCAGAGCGCCGAGTCATCCGCCGGCAAGGCCCGCGACCTCGGGTTTCTTGATGTCCAGCAGCGCCTCAAGCGCAACCTGATCGATCTCGCCCGCCGGCACGGCATTCCCACCGAGCGCGGACTCCAGATCTCACCCGAGCTGACCCATCAGGACATCGGCGAGCTTGTGGTGGCTAATCGGAGTACCATCACCGTCCTGCTCAATGAACTCAAGAAGCAGGGCCTCATCTGGAAGAAAGGACGGCACTGGGTCGTCATCAACCCCGATCATGCCCAGATCCTGGAGGGTTTGCACGAAGCCATCGTCGCTGCCCAAGACTGGCAGGCGCAAGAGTGGGCCGACCGCGCTGTGGCCCAAGGCGTCGATCCCACCCTGGCCCTCGATGCTCTGTGCACCGGCATGCGCCAGGTGGAGCGCTTGTACGTGTCCAACGAGATCGAACTCCCCGACGTCATCTGGTCGGCCTCCATCATGAAGCAGACCATGGCCGTCATCCAGGCCCGCGTTGCCGAGCCGGGACCGTTTGCTCTGCCTATCGGCACGGTGGTTTTTGGCACGGTGCAGGGCGACATTCACGACTTGGGCAAGAATATCGTTTCCATGTTCCTCACGGCCCGTGGCTTTCGGGTGATCGATCTGGGTGTCGACGTTCCCGTCGAGCGCTTTGGCGCCGCCGTGCGCGAACACCGCCCGGACATCCTGGCCCTATCAGCCCTCCTGACCACTACGGCCCTCAACCAGGGGGAGGTTATCCGCGCCCTCGAGGCAGCTGGCCTTCGTTCCGGTATCAAAGTCATCGTGGGCGGCGAACCCATCACGCCGCGTTTGGCCGCCGAAATGGGCGCCGACGGCTATGCCCCCACCGCCCGCGAAGCGGTGGAATTGGCCTGGCAGCTTATCCACAGCTAATACCCCTCTATCGCCTGGGCGTGGACGACCCCACAAACGATGGCCGCCAACCCCAATGTTGTCCAGGCAACAGACGGGGACCCCCTTTTTGTGGTATACTCCGATCAAGAATGCGATAATGGTGTGCGCACAAATCCTATGGGAGGCAGATATGGCGAATCCTTTGTGGACCCTGGGTAAGGCCATGTTAAAGCACAAGCTGCACCTGGGCGAGCTGACGGGCATGGAACGGTTCATGGTCTCGTCTGTCACGTTGGCCGACCGCGCAGCTACCTTTCTGGCAGCCACCAATGTGGAACCGGACTTGGTAGATCCCAAGTTCGACTATGTGCTGCTCTCACAGAGCGTGGAGGCTAATCTGGATCTGTTCGAGTTGATCCGCCAGAGGGTGCAGGCGGACGTGGTGGCGGTGCCCTATTGGCTGGGGCTGATGTGCGTGGGACCAGCGGAACTCGGGACAGCTTTCAAGATAGAAAAGCGGCGCGTGCCATACGCCGTGGACTATCCCATCAAGAAGCAGGAGGATATCGCCAAGATTGAGATCCCGGAACAGGCAACCGGATATCTGAAGATGGTCTTTGACATCAACAAAGAAGCACAACGCCGGTTCCCCGATTCGTTGTTCATGCTCATGATGGATGGGCCCTGGGACCTGGCCATGCTGTTGCGCGGTGACCATGACCTGCCCACCGATCTGCGCATCCACAGGGATTATACAGAGGCCAAGGACCAGGCCACGCGGGACAAGATCCGGCGTTTCGGGAATCCAGACATCTACCCGGCCATCATGGAGCTGACCACACAGCTATGCGTCCGCATCTTCCAATTGGCGATGGAGAACGGGCTGTCGCTCATGGGCTCCACAATGGTCGATCAGTACGCGGCCAAACCGATCATGAGCCGGGGGGACTATTTCAAGTACGTGCACCCCTACCGGGTCCGCGCCTGGGAGGCCCTGGACAAAAAGGTGACCATCTCCTACCTTGTTCCTTCGCCGCAGGAGACGGTGGATAACCTGAAAGATCCAGTGCTGGCCAAGGGGTTTGGTGTCTTTACTAACTACATCTTTCCGCAAACCCCGGAGGGCCTAAGTCTGCTGGAGTACGACCGCCCTATGCTGGAACTGGCCAAGAAGCACAAACAGAGCTACACCTATCTTGTACATGGCAAGTACTTGCGCGATGCCAGCGAGGCCCAGCTTGAGACAACGGTGCGGCGCATCTGTGGCCTGGCGAAAGAGGTCAGGACGAACCTCATGGTCAGTATTGCTTCGGTGCCGCCAGGAGCCAGCCTGGACAAGGTCAACTATGTGTTTCGACTTGTCGAGAAATACGGGAGGTACTAGGATGAACGCGATAATTTCCACTGTCGTGGAAGAGGGCAACCTCTACGACATCGAGGAGATGGTTCAGGGCGCGCTGGACGCGGGCGAGCGTCCGAAGGACCTCCTGGAGGCGATGATGGCCGGGCTGAAGGCCTGCGGCGATCGCTTCGAGTCGGGCGAATTCTTTTTGCCGGAATTGATGGGTTCTGGGGACGCCTTTAAACTGGGCATGGCCCTTTTGGCGCCAAGACTGTCGGCGGGCGATCGGGTATCGCAGGGCACGGTAGTGTTGGGCACGGTGGCGGGAGACGTGCATGACATCGGTAAGAGCCTGGTCGGTTTCATGCTGGAAAGCGCCGGCTTTACCGTCGTCGATCTCGGGGTAGATGTGCCGACCGAGGTTTTTGTCGAGGCTGTGCGGGAGCACCATCCGCAGGTGCTGGGCATGTCGGCACTTCTCACCACGACGATGCTGGGAATGCAGGACGTGGTGGAGACGCTGCAGGAGCAGGGCCTGCGCGACAAGGTCAAGGTGATCATTGGGGGAGGTCCCGTCTCCAAGAAATATGCAGAGGGCATTGGCGCCGACGGCTATGGCAACGACGCAGCCCAGGCCATCTCGTTGGTGCGCTCGTTGCTCTGATCTCTTGCCCTTTCCGGGGCCGTTGCCAAGTCGATCATTTTACCTGAATTGATGCTCGCCGCCCGAGATGGGGCGGCGAGCGCTTCTGGTGGGCTTTTGTGCTTCGAGGTCGCCCAGCGAATACCGAGCGCGGTGTCTTGCCGCTCTGTATTAGCCAAGCGACAGTGCTACAACCCTGGTTTGGAGGTACCTGTAGGCATGTTTTCGGCGTTCAGGTCGTCTGCTCAGTGGGGTGGACGCCAAGGCCTTGGTTCGCTGCGCAGACGCCTGCCATGCCATTCTACACTCTCGCCTGACTCGATTAGCGGTCAGGATTCTGTTCGGCTTGTGTTTGTGAGTCAATGGCCGCGCCGACGATCAAGCCCATAGCAGCCCCAAAGCCAGCGCCCATGGCCAGGTTCTCAAGGAGCAGCATGCCAAAGATGCTGCCTATGCCCGACCCGATGGCCAACCCTGCCCCAGCATAATGGTATTTAATTGTGGCCGATTCCTTCTTGCTCGAGTCTTCTTTCATCTTTCCTCCCGGTCCGACTATTGATGGAACCCAGCATACCAAAAAGATGGCCCAGATGCACCGGGCACCTGGGCAGATTTGGACTGGTCAGATGACCAGAATTTCCATTGGCTGAGCCTGTCCGTTGTCGGCGGCGTAGGAAACGGGCTCCGTTGTGGCTGGTTCCTTGATGGGCCACAACCGTGGGCCCGCGAGGGGCGAAAGCCGATGCTCAGTGTGGGCCAAATAGATCGTTTAGGACAGGGACAATCAGCTCCCATTGGGGTAACTGCACGGCGGCCCCGTCTGCCCGCCGGTAGGCCGTCACCAGAGGGGGTTCCAAGACGGCCTGTTTGAGTTGGGATGGTTCGATGGCCAGGGCGAAGGCGCCCGTCACCAGCAGCTCTCCCGGGTTCATGTCCGTCTTGATCGAAGATAGTACCGTCGTTGCCAGGGATGGCCATCGCAGGACGGCGTCCAATCGAAGCGCTCTCTCGCGAAGGGCAAGCAGGACCTGTTGTTGCCTCTTGGCCCGGTCAAAGTCGGTGGTGCTCATGCGCGAGCGAGCATACTCGAGCGCCTGCTGGCCATCCATGTGCTGCAGGCCGGGATCGATGTGTACCGTCTTGTAGGCATAGGGGTCGCCAGGCTTGGGGTCCGGGTAGCGGGTGTCGTGCAGGACTTGGGGCACATCGACGTCGATGCCGCCCAGATTGTTGACGATCCTTTCAAAGGCCACGAAATCGATCATGATATAGCCGTCGATGGGGATGCCAAAGTTCCCCTCGATGGTGGTTTGGAGCAGGGCCGGTCCGGCGCCTGGATCCTCTGCGCTGTATCCCCACACATTGGCGGTGTTGATCCGGTCCTCTCCATAACCGGGGATGGGCACTTGGAGATCACGGGGAATCGACAGGATGCTTGCCGCCCGGTCGGTCGGTCGCAAGCTGACAACCATGATGGTGTCGGTCCGAAAGCCCCAACTCGTTCCCGCCCGCCGGTCGATGCCCAGGAGCAGGAGGTTGGTACGACCGCCCTGGCTGGCAGCCATGATTTCTGGGGCAGCCATCACCCCCAGACCGGTGATGAGCAGGCACAGGACGGCCAAGAGGACCGCTGCCAGAAATGGCAGGCAGCCGTGGGATTGCCTGCGGATCGGTTTCGTTTGCTTTCTCGATGTCCCACGACCCTGCTGCGATGCCGGGCCGGACTGAGGATGTACTCGCTGTTTTTGGCTCATTCCACCCCTTTCATGCTCGGCTCATTATAGCGCAAGCCGCGATCCTGTCAACAAAGGTAAGGGCCGTGTTTTCGGCCATTGGCCGACCCTGGCAAGCTCCCCTGGTGTCTGTCCTGTAGCCTCAGTCACCGGAACCCTTGATATGCACCCGCGGGGCCAATCTCTCTGTCCCGAAAAAGAGAGGAGAGCCCGACCGATCGGGCTCTCCCCTAAAAAGCTCTTGGTGCCGAAATTGCCGACAATGCGTCCCCGCCACGACTTTGGCGACGACTGAGCTAATCTTTCAGAACGCTCAGCGGAAAGTAGTAGGATACCATCCAGTTGGGGGCATCTACGATCTCGCTGATTTTCAGATCGGCGGCAGCGCTGCACAGGCAATAGGCCTGGCTGCGGGACAGGCCGTGGTTGGTTGCGAGCCAGTCGATCATGTAACGCACTGCGTTCTGCGCGTTGGTGTACAGGTCTTCACCTTGGGCTGTGGTGCAGAAATAGCCGGCGCTGTCGGCCCTGGTCAGGGGGCTGGCGGTAAAGAACTGTAGTTCCTTGAGGGTCATGCCTTTGCGCAGGTGAAAGCGCAGCGTGACCGTCATGCGTGACTCGATGCCGGTACCCGCGACTTCGCCGTCCCCTTGGGCCGCGTGGCAGTCGCCGGTCGAGAACAGTGCCCCTTCCACCTGCACCGGAAAAAGAGCTTTGGCGCCTGCCTTCAAGCCACGAATGTCGATGTTACCGCCGTTGTCGCGGGGGGGAATCGTAGTCAGGCGTTCGTCTGATGCAGGCGCCACTCCCATCACGCCGCAAAACGGCTCAAAGGGTACCGCGATCTTGTCATGGTCCGAGAAAAAGCAGGTGTCGCCTTCCAGGCGCCATTGTTGGACAAAGGGATACGGAAAATCGTCGGCCAACAGCCCAAAGTCCGGCAAATGTCCGGTCCAGCCCCAGCCCTTGTGTTTCAGATCCAGGATTTCCACTTCGAGAGCATCGCCCGGTTGGGCACCCTTGATGAACACCGGCCCGGTAAGCGGGTGAATGCGTCCAAAGTCCAGGTTGAGGAGAACATCGTGGGTAGACTGGGGGGTCACCTGATCGTCCACAGGATCGCGGCACTCAAAAACCACCGTATCTCCAGGCTCGATCTCAATCCGGGCCGGGTGCGATCTGTCAAAGAACGCATGGGTGACACTGTCATCAAGATAAAATTCTGCCATTTTGCACCTCCTGATCATGTTGATTTTGTGCAGAAACCGCGCACCGGTGGGAATAGGATGGGCTGTGTCACTATGCAACCGGCGCCAACTTGAGACAATCTGAAAAGCCAATCAATCCGCTGAGAGGAAGAAATCTCAGGCCCCTCAAGAGGGTCCCTCCTCAAGCAGTATAACATAGGGTGGGTGCCCTGTCAACGTCGCATCGGATTCCCAACGATATTGAGCCATCGCATGTGGGAGGAGAGCGAGTTTTTCCCTG
>CAZNQW010000027.1:0-22260 GCA_964575225.1 uncultured Anaerolineaceae bacterium
CCCTACCGCGACTTTGTGGGGCAGGAGATGCTGAAATGATCGGTGGGGCAAGGCATCCATCGCTCCCTTTCGGAGATGCAGCCTTGAAAAACCAAAAGTCATACCCCGAGGTGGAATACCCTGGTTGGAATTTTGTTCGATTTGACACGATCCACCAGTCGTGGTATGATGCGCGCTGTCAGTCATCTGCCATTGAGCCAATGCCGGCCGGTACCTCGACTGCTATCCATAAATGGAACTTAATCTTCCCCTTTAGGCTGTATCTTACTGAGGACGCGTTCGCTTTGAGGCCTTGTACTCGTTGACAATTTTGGTAGTCATGACTGGCACACCCGAAAAAGGAGGAGGTGAAAGACTCAAAAGAAAAGGCATCAAGATTGCGCCAGTGGGCGCACCCCGGACAGTGTTGTCCAATCGCTACCTTTGCTGGTTCTACGTACACTAATTCTCAGGAGGAGAAAATGGCTTTCAGAAAATTGCCCAGTCTCGTTTCGTTGATCATTCTTATGGTGATGGTCACCCTGCTAGTCGCAGGATGTGGTCCAACAGAACAACCGCCAGATGCGGAACCTACTCAAGCCGTTGTCGCTGAGACGTCTCAGGCCGAGACGCCCACTGAGGTGCCGCCTGCTGAGCCCACCCGCGGCACGTTGGTAATGCGGGGATCAAAATCCAGTTTTCCCCAGAGCTTTAACCCTCTCCTGTATGATGTACGCTTGTGGCTATTCGACGGCCTGGTCCGCTTTGATGAGAATCAGGAGCCGATCCCGGATCTGGCCGAATCCTGGGAAATCTCACCTGACGGCAAGGTCTACACCATCAAACTGCGTCAAGGCGTCAAGTTCCACGATGGTGTGGAAATGACCGCCGATGACGTTGTGTATACCGCGCAATTGACCCTGGACGAGAATGTGAACTCGCCCTATCGGAGCAAGTTTATCATCGGTGGCGAGCCGGTCGTATGGGAAAAGGTGGATGACTATACGGTGAAAGCGACCCTTCCCCAACCCTCATCCTCTTTCCTGGCCAAGCTGTCTCGGGCTGACGAGATCTTTTTCTGCATTTTGCCCAAACACATCCTGGAAAAATGCACCGATATGGAGACCTGTGACTTTAACCAACAGCCGATCGGTACAGGCCCCTTCAAGCTTGTTGAGTACGTGACTGATCAGCGCCTGGTCTTGGAAGCGAACGATGACTATTTCCAGGGGAAACCGGGGTTGCAGCGTGTGATCCGTCTGGCCTACCCCAACGAGCAGGCAGCCCTGGCGGCCCTGGTATCAGGCGAGCTGGATGTCGCTTCGTTGCAGGAAGCTGGTAATGTGAATGTCGCGGAACAGGATCCCAACATCACTGTACATCGTTATGACTCGAACTGGATCATGGCGGCCCGGTTTAACTTGGCCAATCCCCTCCTTCAGGAACTTGAGGTTCGACAGGCGATCTCCCATGCCATCGACCGTTTGGGTCTGGCGAAAGCGGCTATCGGCCCTACCACCAATATCGGGGATTCACCTATCACTATTGGCTGGGCAGCAAGCCCCAATGTAGTCAAATATGAGTTCGATCCAGAAAAGGCCAAAGCTCTTTTGGAGGGGGCCGGATGGATAGCCGGTAGTGATGGTATTCGGGAGAAGGATGGGCAGCGTCTTGCTCTTTCTTTGACCTTCGACTCAAGCTATGGCAAGCCCGATCTGGCTGCCGGAATGCAGCAATTCCTCAAGGATGTGGGAATTGAGCTGACCTTGAATCAATTGGAGCCGGCGACTGCCGAAGAAGTCATCTACCTGGAACAGGACTATGACATCTATCTCGACTGGCAGGGCTTTGGCGTCGATCCCGACATTGCCTCGCGCTGGAGTTCGAGCACCGCTGAGGAAAAGACTTATCTGGCGAACCCCAGCAATTACGCGAATCCCGCAGTTGATGAGGCTTTCAAGGCAGCCGAGGCTGCAACATCGGTTGAAGAGCGGCAGAAATACCTTTGGGAAGCACAAGATCTGATCACAGCCGATGCTGCCGCAGTATGGCTTCACCTGTGGCAAGCCCAAATGGCCGTTTCCAAGAATGTAGATGGCCTTAGCCTACCTCCGTCAACCGCAGACATGGATAATCTGGGCATTTTCCGCGAACCGTGGAAAGTGACCAGCGCGCGGCCGTAACCATAAGCGGCTTCATAACTCTGCCCCACAGGTAGGCCTGTGGGGCAGAGTTCGTATCACGTGTAGGTATAGTGGTAGTGGGCATTTGAAGAATCCACGGACGGAATGTGCATCGCAGCGCCAGGTGCAAGTATTTCAAGGACTCTCTGGCTGGGCTCCGCCTGCCGTGCGCGTTGAGCCAGTTACGAAATAGTAATGAGGAAGTGTTTCTATGCTCAGAATGATCATTCGACGGTTACTCGTGGCGATCCCAACGATGTTGTTTCTGACGATTCTAGCGTTTGGGATAATGAAGCTTGCCCCAGGCGATCCGATCAGGATGTATGTTGCCAGCGGCATGTCCAAGGGTTCCTCGGAGGACATTGAGCGGATCCGACACAATCTGGGCCTCGATCAGCCGGTTTACATCCAGTATGTTGCCTGGCTGCGAAATGCGGTACAGGGTAACCTGGGATATTCCCTGTCTACCCGCCGCCCGGTGGTCGAGATTTTGGCCGAAAAGTTGCCGCCCTCAATCTCTCTCATGGGCATCTCTATGATCGTGTCCATCACCCTCGGCGTGGGCGTTGGGGCTCTGTCGGCAGCCAAGCAATATAGCACCTTTGACTATTTGGTGACGATCTTTGCCTTTCTTGGTAATTCGCTGCCAGCCTTCTGGGTGGCCATGATGCTCATCTGGTTTTTTGCCGTCCAGCTCGGCTGGTTTCCAACGGGGCAAATGAGTTCCTATAACCCCACGGGTTCACCGTTCATTGACCGCGTAAAGCACTATGTATTGCCTGTGGCAACTACCTCGTTGGTCAGCCTGGTCGGATGGGTGCGGTATCAGCGAGCCAGTATGCTCGAATCACTCCGGCAGGATTACGTCCGCACAGCACGTGCTAAGGGGCTTGCGGAACGTGTTGTGCTGGTGCGCCATGCTTGGCGAAACTCTCTGGTCTCGATCATTACCTTATTCGGGTTTTCTGTCTCAAGCCTTGTGGGAGGTTCCTATATCATTGAAACGATCTTTTCCTGGCCGGGGATGGGCCAACTCGGTTTTGACGCGCTTTTGAAGCGGGACTACCCGGTCATGATGGGTGTGACCTTGATTTCGGCGATTTTCATTATCGGCGGGAACCTGATAGCGGATGTAGCCTATATCCTGGTGAACCCGCAGATGCGTGAAAGTTAGCGAAGGCAGAGACCTCATGAACACAGTTGCTGACGCAAGTTCCTACCGGGCTCTTCAATCGGGGCAAGAGAGAAGCCTGTCGAGACTGGTGTGGCTGCGATTCCGCAAGAATCGCCTGGCCATGATCTCGCTGGTCGTGTTGCTGCTGATGGCCCTTGCAGCGATACTGGCTCCAACCATTGCACGGGTTGACCCAAATGCGATCAACGTCAACCCCGAAGGCATCCTGAAGGCGCCTAGCCTCGCGCACCTCTTTGGTACCGACGAATTGGGTCGCGATTCCTTTTCCCGGGCATTGTTTGGAGCGCGCATATCGCTGTCGATTGGATTCATTGCTTCCGGGATGGCGGTCGTGATCGGTGTGCTGGTGGGAGCCACGGCTGCTATGTCCGGCCGGTGGCTAGACAATTTGCTGATGCGGATGGTGGACGTTCTTCTTTCCGTGCCCCTGTTCTTTTTGATCATGATCGCTCAGACAGTGATGGAACCCAGTATCTTTACGGTGATGGCCATCATCGGGGTTACGTCGTGGATGGATGTCGCCCGACTCACGAGAGGCGAGTTTCTTAGCCTGCAATCGAGTGATTATGTGACCGCGGCCAAAGTAGTGGGAGCCACTCGATTCCGCATTGCACGGCGACACCTGCTTCCAAATGTAGCCAACACGATCATTGTGGCAGCTACGCTCCGTGTCGCCCAGGCGATTCTGACGGAATCGGCTCTCAGTTTCGTCGGTCTTGGCGTGCAGCCGCCAGATGCCAGTTGGGGTAGCATGTTGCAGAAGGGATTGACTCGCCTGCTTGATGCACCCTGGTTGGTCTGGTTCCCCGGCATTCTCATCTCTATTACTGTGCTTGCCTTTAATTTCGTGGGCGATGGTCTACGCGATGCACTCGATCCCAAGCAGCTTGTATAAGCAAGGCTCTGCCTGCTGGCTCGTTGAGCCTTCTGAGGTTAACCCGGCCTTGGCGATACCTCGGTCCCTGTCAACTCGATCGCACGAAAGTCGAAACAAGTCATACCATTGAGGAGGATTTACTATGAACCTGGAATCCCGTGCAGCAGAACTTCACAAACGCGCCATTGTCATTGATGGTCACAGCGACATACTGGTGCCAATCACCGACGAGAAAATCCGGCTCGGTGACTCGATTCAGCTACCCGACCCGGCCACCTGGGAGCCGCCCATGGGGCTCAAGCTTGATTCTGTCAGTAACCTGTACGGCTTTTCACTGCACACTCACTACTTTGGCACGATGGGCCAGTATAGCATTCCGCAATTCCTGAAGGGCGGAGTGACGGCTCAGGCTTGTGCCATCTATATGGAAGATCGCCATCTGGAACGGGCGCTCCAACGCGGCCTGGAAATGACCTGGTGGTTGCACAAGGAGGCCGAGGACAACGAGGATTTCGAGTTGATCACTACCGTAGCCGATCTTCACAAAGTCAAGAATGAGGGGAAATGCGGTGGAATCCTGACGTTTGAGGGCTTTGAGCCACTGGGCTTTGAGCTTCGCTATTTGGATCTGTTTTACCAACTGGGTTTGCGTATGGCCAGCCTGACCCATTCACGCCGGAATTTCTTTGGCGATGGGCATCGAGCTGGCGTCCAGACCGGCGGTCTTACGGTCTTGGGCAAGCAAGCGGTCAAGCGCATGAATGAGCTTGGTATCGTTGTTGATTTGGGTCATATCAACCAGGTGGGTTTCTGGGAAGTGATCGAACTTTGCCAGGCGCCGTTGGTTTTCTCTCACACAAGCTCACGCAAGTATTTCCCTGCCCGCCCCAAGGACAGCCCGCTCTACCCATCCCCGATTGTGGAACGAGGACACGAAAGGCTGAAGGCCATTGCCCAAACTGGCGGCGTGGTGGGCATCATCTTTTACGGCCAAGCGGATCTGGAGGCAGTCATCGAGGACATCGAATATGTGATCGACGTTGTGGGACCGGATCATGTGGGCCTGGGATCGGACCTGTATGGACTTGATGGAGCACCGAAGGGGCTGGAAGATATGTCGAAAGTGCCTGCCATTACCCAACGGTTGGTGGAGCGAGGGCATTCCGATGAGGTAATCCTCAAGGTTCTTGGTGGCAATTATCTGCGAGTGTTCGAGCAGGTGTGGAAAAGCTAGCGGAGGCTTTGGGACCCTTGGCTTATGAACGGATTCTTACCACAGTAGATACGCATACGGCGGGAGAGCCGACACGGATCGTCGTCGCGGGTGTTCCCTTTTTGCGTGGCAAGACGATGGCCGAAAAATGTCAGGAACTCGGGGAGCACCACGACTCGATCCGTACCTTGTTGATGTACGAGCCGAGGGGGCACCATGATATGTTCGGTGCCATCCTGACTGCCCCCTGCTCGGCCGATGCCCAAGTGGGTGCTGTTTACATGGACGGCGACGGCTACCTGCCCATGTGCGGTCATGGGACCATTGGGGTCATCACGGCCATCCTGGAGATGGGGTTGGTGGTTCGCACAGAACCGGAAACCAAGGTGATGCTCGATACGCCTGCCGGACTGGTACGAGCACGCGCTCGTGTCGAAAACGGGCGCGTGCGCCAGGTCGCGTTTGAGAACGTGCCGGCTTTCTTGGTCGTTTCCCAGTTCCCCCTGGCTGTACCAGATTTTGGCACCGTCGTCGTCGACATCTCATTCGGTGGCAACTTTTTCGCGCTGGTAAAGGCCGAGCAGCTTGGACTAGAGATTCGCCCCGATTACTTGCCCGATTTGGTGCGGGCAGGTATGGCAATCCGAGAGGCGGCCAACCAGCAGATCACTGTTCAGCACCCGACCCAGTCACACATCCATACCATCGATCTGGTCGAACTCTACCAAAATCACACCGGGCCCGACAAAGGTCAAAGAAATGCTGTGATCTTTGGAAAGGGTCAAGTGGATCGCTCCCCCTGCGGCACCGGCACGTGTGCAAAAATGGCCGCATTGTATGCAAAAGGCGAGTTGAATCTGGGTGAGGTATACACAAGTGAGAGCATTTTGGGCACGCGCTTTTCCGGTCAGCTTCTTAATCCTACAGAGATAGGATCCTTTTCTGGCGTGGTGCCAGAGATTGCTGGTAGTGCCTATGTGACAGGTTTCCAGCAATTTGTCGTGGATCCAGACGATCCTTTGAAGAATGGGTTTCTGCTTGGTTCATGAATTGCCAAGTTGCTGCATCAAGGATTTGGGGTCGCTGCGGATGCGCTTGTCTGGATGCTCAGCCTTCTATCAAGAAAGGAACTAGAACCTCATGGTGCCTGGTAAAGCCCATGCCCTTAACCAGGAGCTAACGGTCATTGATGCTCACCACGATATCGCAATGGATGTTGCCTGTCGGCGTCGACTGGGCCAAAAGGGCGTCCTGTCCAGGCTCTGGGGCACGAGGTTGCGCACGGCAGGGGTCAACGTTCAGGTCTTGCCCTGTTTTGTCGAGGATCGATTCCTGCCCGAACTGGGCTTGCGCACCCTTTTGCAAACGATTGAAGCTGTCCTTGGCGATCTGAACGACGATTCCAGCGTGATGTGCTTGACTACCTCCATGGGCGAGGTGGATAATGCATTGGCAAAGGGCCAGATCGCAAGTATTCTGGCACTGGAAGGTTGTGATGGGCTGAGCGGAGATCCGGCGATACTACGACTGCTCTTTCGTTTGGGCGTGCGGATCGCCTCACTCACCTGGAGTCGTCGCAATGAATTTGCCGATGGTACGGGAGAAAGTGGAGGGTTGTCGAACGCGGGAAAAGAGGCGTTGCGGGAGATGGCTGCTCACAAGGTGATCTGCGATGTGAGCCACTTAGCCGATGCTGGCTTCTGGGATGTTGTCGAGTATGGACAAGGACCCTTTATCGCCTCACATAGCAACGCCCGTGCGGTGTGCGATCACCCTCGCAATCTGAGTGATGAACAGCTTTGCGCGATTGCCGAAAGGGGAGGAATGGTAGGGCTGAATTTCTTTGGCGGGTATGTGGATCCCCTGCGGCCAACCCTGGATCGGCTTGTTGACCACTTGGTCCATATTGCCGGTGTCATCGGCATTGAACACGTCGGCATTGGCCCAGACTTTTTGGAGGATTCGCTGAGAAATCTGACCAAAGATGCGCTAAAGGGCACACTTCACGATCCAGCTCTTATGGACCAATGGATCCCTGAATGCGACGGTATCGAGCACTTGCCGGCATTCACGGCGCGGCTGATGGCTCGTGGCTTTTCCCGGGACGAGATTGCCAGTGTTTTGGGCAATAATTTCCTGCGCTTCTTCCGAGAGGTATGGACTTGACCGGCAGGCTGACTTTGGTCAGTGAAAGGGAGAACAAAGTCAGGCGATTAGATGCAGAATTCGCCGTTGTGCAGGCACGGCCTGGGGTGATGAATGCGGTTTCGTATGGAACTCGAGGGTAGTTGCAGCAGCTCATCACCGGTGAGGCATCGCTGCGGGCGCCTTCTACGTCAGTCTGGGTGATGGCGAAATCGGCGGCTACCTTCACTTGAACCAGAGACCTCATGGCTGGAAACGGGAGATCTTGGATCGGATCCATGTGGTCTGAGGTTGGACAGAGGTCTACATAACTACAAACCAAAGACCGCATGGATGCCCAAATGGCCTATCCATGCGGTCTCTAGTCGGGGCGAGAGGATTTGAACCTCCGACCTCACGGACCCGAACCGTGCGCGCTAGCCGATCTGCGCTACGCCCCGAAGAACAGACGGCATTATACCCTACCTTCTCCTTTTTGACAAGTCAGGGCTGTGGCAAAGTAGGGCTGTTGCATTGTCATTCCGGCGAGCGCAGAACCAAAGCTACTGCGGCTGGCAGATTGGCCGCGTAGTAGCGACGTGCGTCGGGTAGGGTCTCAAAGCTGGTGTTCCGCAGTAATCCCAACAGCAGGTTGTTCATTACCGCCATCGCTTGCGCTCCTTGGCCTTTCAGTCTGCAACGGTCCTCCCTGAGCGTGTCATCCCGGCGAAAATGAAGCTTGTTCTCAATGCTCCAGTGGCCACGGACAATCGCCAGCAGTCGCACTGCGTCCGCCTCTTCTCTGGTCAAACTGGTCACCCCGTAGGAAACCTCGTCAAAGAACTTGCCATCTGAGATACGTTCAAAGTGACGTTCAAGGCGGAAGACCTGCTCGCAGTTAGGCCACCTGAGATAATCCTTCAACATGCTACTCCCGGTGAGGGTTCGTCTTTCCTGCCGTCCATGCCCCTTTCCGGGACGGACAACTGTCTGGAAGTCCTTGTGACATGGGCTGAACCCACCGCTGCACGGTTCGGGCTCAAACAAGGTCTCAATGTCCCGCTTTAGCCCCTCCTGGTTGCCCTTCACTGTCCACACATAGTCTCCTTCCCCTTCCACAATGGCCGTCGAGAGATCCCGTTGCGCTAACAATGCATCGCCTGTCACGACTTTTCCTCGCAAATCAAGCTGTTTGACCACTCGCTTGGCAGCTGGAATCTCGTTTTCGTGGCCCCCCACCTCGACTTGGTACAGGACCCAGCCCTCTTCTGGCAAGTACGCAGACAGCAGGTGGACCCCTTTCGTCTTGCCCGCCGGAATCGTAGCTCGCATCGTCTTGCCATCCAGGTTGATGAGCCTGCTCTTGCCTGCCTTCGGCTGCTGGCCAAAGAAGTCGCGGACTGTCTGTTCAAAGGCGTCTATGTCAATGGCCTTCTTCAGCACGCGGCTGTAGGTCGTGGCATGTGGCGCTTGTGGTTTGACCAGCCCCAACACCTCGGCCAGGGCGTCTTTGCGCAGCTCAACCCATTGGGCGATCCCGCGCAGGTGATCCTCGCCAAATAGTTTCGCCAAGACGATGAAAACCAACACCGTGACCAGGGCGTAGCGCAACCCCCGTGCATCGCGCTGATCCTGGAGCGTAGATAAGGCGGCGAACAAACTGTCCGGATCAATGACGACACCTTCAGGTCTCAGATTGACATCAAAGGCAAGCGGCGTATACTTCATCTGGCCTCTCCTTGGTTCTTGGGTTGCTTGTCACTCCCCATTATACCAAGTAGGGGCTTTTTCCTATCCTGTCAATAGACTATGCAACAGCCGTGGTGGCAAAGCAGTACGGGAATTGGCTCCATTCTTCGGAGATTCCCTGATGGACCGGGGCGCCATTTGACGAAGCGGGTCTGTGGCAGTATACTGGAAGCATTCCCTTTCAGGACGATTCGGAGCAGATGATCTGGGTGGCGCATCGCTGACGGTTAAAGTCTGGCCTGTTACGCAACGGTGGGTAGCCGAATCGAGCGGTAAGGAGGATGGGGCTTGGATACGATGCAAGGGCAGGGCAGCGTCCGGACACTCATGGGCGACCGGGTGTATCTGCGACCGCTGGTGCGGGAGGACCTGGGTCTCATCCGGCGCTGGTCAGGCGATCCCGAGTTCCGGGGGCTGATCGGGGAGATTGACCCGATGAGCGAAGCGGAGGCGGAGGACTTTTTCCAGCGGGTGCAAACCCAGGCCGACCGGCTGTGGTTCATGGTGGTGCGCCGATCCGATGACCGGCCCATCGGCGAGACTGGGCTCTTGCGCATGTTTCCGGCCTGGCGCACCACCGATCTCAGCCTCATGCTGGGCGAGCGCGCTGCCTGGGGTCAGGGCTATGGCACCGAGGCCATTCGGCTGTTACTGGACCATGCCTTTGGGGTGTTGAACATTCACCGGGTTTCCCTTGGCGTGGTGGGTTTTAATGAGCGAGCATTGCGCTTTTACGAAAAGGTGGGATTTCGGCGCGAGGGCGTCCAGCGCGACGGGTACTACTATGAGGGCCGGTTTCACGATTTTGTGATGATGAGCATCCTCGAAGACGAATATCGGGCGTTGCAGTAGGCTTTGCGCTTTCGTCGATTTTGGGGTATCATGACTCAACTCGCATTTTGGGACTGGAAGGTGGTCCCGAAGAAGGCACCGCGTGCTCGAACTGTTTAGCGAACCAAAAGGAATCGCCGTCATCGGCGCGTCGCGAACGGCCGGCAAAATGGGCCACGATGTGCTGCGTAACATCGTCGACCACGGCTATTCGGGTGCGGTCTACCCGATCAACCCCCGTGCGACCGAAATTCTGGGGCTTGTTTGCTATCCCAGCGTGCTGTTAACTCCGGGGCTCGTCGATTTGGCGGTTGTGGTGGTGCCCAGCCGCCTAGTGGCTCAGGCTCTGGTAGAGTGCGGGGAAAAGGGCGTTCGCGGGGCGATCATCCTGTCGTCCGGGTTCCGCGAAATGGGGACCGAGGGCTGGCAGCGTGAGCGCGAAATCGTCTCCATCGCCCGACGATATGGCATGCGCCTGATTGGCCCCAATTGCCTGGGCGTGATCGATCTGGTCTCGGGGCTGAATGCCTCCTTTGCCGTGGGCATGCCCCGGTATGGCAGTATTGCTTTTCTGTCCCAGTCGGGGGCGTTGTGCACGGCGGTTCTGGACATGGCTCTTGCCGACCACGTAGGGTTTTCCCGATTTGTCAGCCTGGGCAACAAAGCCGACGTGGACGAGATTACCTTTATCGACGCCTGGGAAAAAGATCCCCATACTTCGGTGATTATGGCTTATCTGGAGGGCATTGAGGATGGAGTGGGTTTCGTAGAAATGGCCCGCCGGGTGAGCCGCCAGAAGCCTATCATTATCATCAAGTCGGGGACGACCAATGCCGGGTCGCGGGCAGTATCGTCGCACACGGGCACGCTCTCGGGTTCAGAGCGGGCCTACCAGACCGCCTTTCGGCAGTCGGGCGTCATCCGCGCCGATTCAGTGCAGGATCTGTTTGATTACTCGATTGCCTTTGCCCGCCAGCCGTTGTTGCCCAACGATCAGATCGCCATTGTGACCAATGCCGGTGGGCCGGGCATCATGGCTACCGACGCGTGCGAGCGCGCCGGCCTGCAATTGGCTTCGCTGGCGCCCAAGACCATCCAGGCGCTGCGTCGGGTACTGCCCGAGTCGGCCAGCACGCTGAACCCTGTTGATGTGCAGGGGGATGGTTTGGCCGAGCAATATGGACAGGCCCTGGAATTGGTGTTGGATGATCCCAACGTGGGAGGGGTGGTGGTGATCCTCACTCCCCAGGCGATGACCCAGATCGAGGAAACCGCTCGAGTGGTGGGCGAGCTGGCTCAGCGCACCGACAAGCCGGTGTTGGGGTGTTTTATGGGGAGGCAGACGGTGGCCCCGGGTATTGCGGTGCTCAATCACTATCGCGTGCCCAACTATCCGGTACCCGAGCGGGCGATGGCAGCCCTGGCGGCGATGGCCTATCACCGGCGTTGGCGCGAGCGGCCGCCGCTTGATATCCAAGAATTCGCCGTCGATCGCCAGCGGGTGAGCGAGATCCTGCGCCATGTGCGGGCCGAAGGGCGCGTGGCCTGTGGAGACATTGAAGGGCGCGAGATCCTGAAGGCCTATGGCATTCCCACGCCGCTGACCTATCTGGCGCGAACGGCCGATGAAGCCGTGGCGCATGCCGCCAAAATCGGCTATCCGGTGGCCATCAAGATCGCCTCGCCCGATATTCTGCACAAGACCGATGTGGAGGGCGTGCGCCTGAATGTGAGCTCGCCCGACGCGGTGCGTGATGCTTTTGATCTGATGATCTATCGTACCAGCCGAATGAGGCCTGCTGCCGAGATCTTGGGCTGCCTGGTGCAGGAGATGAGCCCGAAGGGCAGAGAGTTGATCGTCGGTATGAACCGAGATGCCCACTTTGGCCCGGTGATGATGTTCGGCCTGGGCGGCATCTATGTGGAGACGCTGCGCGATGTGGCGTTTCGCCTGGCCCCCTTTGATGCGCGCGATGCTCGCGAGATGATCAGCTCTATCCGGTCGTACACCTATTTGCGCGGTGTGCGCGGCGAGCCTTCTTCGGATTTGGGAGCGGTGGCGGATGCCTTGCAGAGGCTTTCTCAATTGGCGGTCGATTTTCCCGAAATTATGGAGTTTGACATTAACCCCTTGACTGTCTTTGAGAGCGGTCGTGGCCTAACGGGAATTGACATGAGATTGGTGCTGGGTTGAGAGCGGGGTCCCACCGGATGGGGGCGGCCCAACATAGAGCATGTGGGAGGTGGAAATGACGACACTCTACGTTACGTCTACGGAGACATTCTCGGGAAAGAGTGCCTTGTGCGTCGGTTTTGGCAAGCGATTTCAGCGCGAAGGCTATCGTATTGGTTATATGAAGCCGGTGAGCGCTGGGATGCGCTTGGCCGCGGGGATTGCCGATGAGGACGCCGAGTTCTTTAAGCAGACGTTTGCGCTGCCCGATTCTCCCGAGGACATGGTGCCCGTAGTCCTGGGCCCCCGTACAGTGGAGGAGATCCTTACGGGTGAAGACACCGTGGACTATGTGGCCAAGCTGCGCGCGGCCTATGAGCGGGTGGCCCAGGGGCGCGACCTGATCATTTTGGAGGGAGGCTGTAACCTGCGCGAGGGCTATCTGGTGGGGTTGCCCACGCCGTTGGTAGGAGACCTGTTGAACGCCCGCGAGTTGGTGGTCATCAAATACAACGACGATCTCCAGATGCTGGACGATGCGCTGACGTCGCGTGTTCGCCTGGGCGATTCGCTCATCGGTGTGGTGCTCAACGCCATCCCACGGCAACGAATGGCCTTTGTCCAGGAGGTGGTGCGGCCTGCTCTGCAAGAGCGCGGTATCCCCGTGTTGGGAGTCCTGCCCCAGGAGCGCTTGTTGCTGTCGATGAGTGTGGGCGAGTTGGCCGAGATCCTGTCGGGCACGATCCTCTGTTGCGCCGACAAAGCGGACGAATTGGTGGAGCATCTGATGGTTGGCGCGATGAGCGTCGATTCGGCGCTGACCTATTTCCGCCGCAAGCCCAACAAGGCGGTAATTACAGGTGGCGACCGGCCTGACATCCAACTGGCAGCCTTGGAGACCAGCACCAAATGCCTCATTTTGACGGGCAACCTGAGGCCCAGTCCCATCATTCAGGGCCGGGCCGAGGAAGTCGGCGTGCCGATGATTCTCGTGCGTCAGGATACCCTGACGACGGTGGAGGTGATCGATCGGTTCTTTGGCAAGACCCGCTTTCACCTGGAGAAAAAGATCCAGCGGTTCGAAGAATTGCTGGAAGACCGATTTGACTATGAGGCGCTCTATCGGGCCCTGGATATGGGTTCTTGAGGTCCGCAGAAAACAGGTCGAGAGGGTACGGAAGCCTTTGGAATGGCATGAGGAGGCACTGACATGACGATTATCACGGATGTGTTGGCGCGGGAGATTTTGGATTCGCGGGGCAACCCGACCATTGAGGTGGAGGTGGTGCTCGAATCGGGCAGCCTGGGGCGGGCAGCGGTTCCGTCGGGAGCTTCGACCGGCCAGCACGAGGCGGTCGAGCTACGCGATGGCGATAAGGACCGCTATGGGGGCTTGGGCGTTCTCAGGGCGGTGGAGACTGTCAACGACACCATCTCCAACGAACTGTGGGGCTATGACGCCCTCGAGCAGGTGGAGGTGGACCAGTATTTGATCGAGTTGGACGGCACGCCCAACAAGGGCCAGCTCGGCGCCAATGCCATCCTGGGCGTGAGCCTGGCTACGGCCAAAGCCGCTGCCGAGGCGGTTGGCTTGCCGCTCTATCGGTACATTGGCGGGGTGGCGGCGCGCAGTTTGCCGGTGCCGATGATGAACATCCTCAACGGTGGCAAGCACGCCATGGATGGACCCGATCTGCAAGAGTTCATGGCCATGCCGGTGGGCGCTCCCTCTTTTGCCGAGGCCTTGCGCTGGGGGGCCGAAACCTATCATGCCCTCAAAAAGGTCCTCAAGGCCAAGGGCTATAGTACCGGTGTGGGCGACGAGGGTGGGTTTGCGCCATCGCTCAGGTCGAACACGGAAGCCATTGAGCTGATCATTGAGGCGATCCAGCAGGCAGGTTACGAGCCGGGCAAGGATATTTTTATCGCCCTCGACCCGGCGGCCAGTGAGGTGTACGACAAGGGCCAGTATGTGCTTAAAAAAGAGGGGCGCACCCTGAGTGGTCCCGAGATGATCGACTTTTATGAGGATTGGGTCAATCGCTTCCCTATCATCTCGATTGAGGATGGACTGGCCGAAGACGACTGGGACAACTGGGTATTGTTGAATCAGCGACTGGGCAAGCGAATCCAGATTATGGGCGATGATTTACTGGTGACCAACGTCGAGCGATTGAAAATGGGCATCGAGCGCCAGGTGGGCAATAGCATCCTGATCAAGCTTAACCAGATCGGCACTCTGACCGAGACACTGGCTGCTATCGAAATGGCCAAACGCGCCGGCTGGACGGCTGTGGTGTCTCACCGCTCGGGCGAGACCGAGGACACGACGATTGCCGACCTGGTGGTGGCGACCAACGCCGGGCAGATCAAGACCGGGGCCCCGGCACGCAGCGACCGCGTTTCCAAGTTCAATGCCCTGTTGCGCATTGAAGAGGAGCTGGGCGGTATGGCGGTCTATGCCGGGATGGATGCCTTTTACAACCTCAAGCGCTAGAAGCTTACCCACGTTCCGATTCTTGAGAAGAGTCCGCAGACCTTGCTGCGGGCTCTTTTTTACCAGGTGGGGAATTATTTAGGCTGAGGCCGAAGGCGGAGATTCGGTTGGTCTGACGTTGGGTACCAAGGCCCAGGCCAGGATTGCGGCCAGGCCAAAGACCGCGGCCGAGACCAGGAATGGCCAGCGCAGGCCCATGCCGGCGGCGACCGAGGCGCCCAGCATGGGGCCCACCGCGTTGGCGCCCGCCACCAGGCTGGCATCGACGCCATAGACGGCGCCCTGGTGCCCTTCGGGAGATAGGTTGGCCATCAGGGCGCTGATCGAAGCCAGAACTCCGCTCATCACAAAGCCAAGAATGGCTTGCAGAACAAGCAATTGCCAGGGTGTCGTCACAAAGAATTGGGGGATAAAGAGCAGGGTGCCGATGCCGGCGCAGACCACCAACACGCGGCGATAGCCCAGGCGGTCGCTGGCCCGGCCCAAGGTGACCGATCCGGCGGCGCCTGCTGCGGCTTGGGCGCCCGAGATCAATCCGGTCATCGAGGCCACACGTGCGCCGGCGGGCAGCAGGCTCTGCACAAAGAGGGCCAAGATGGGGCCAATAATGCGGGTGGCCATTTTGGCCATAAAGCTGATGCTGAACATGGCCGGCAGCCCAGGGCTGCGGAGCACGAGGCCGATCTGGCCCCGCAGGCCGCCATCCCTCTTGCGTTCTTCGGGGGTGGGGGGCGTAAACTCCTCCTGGACGAAACGCCAGACGGTCAGACCGGCCAGGAAAAGCAGTGTGCCGGTCACCCAGAAGGTGGCGCGATAGCCCCAGGTGTCGGCTACCACGCCGCCGATAAGGGGGCCCACCGACGATCCGCCGAAAATCGCCATTTGCAGCATGCCCAGGGCATAGCCTGACCGCTGGCGGGGGGTGCTTCCGGCCACCAGTGTGGTGGCGGCTGCCACCGTGCCGGTCAGCATGCCCTGAATCATCCTGAGTATGAGGAGCTGCTGGACGTTCTGAACAAAACCCATGGCTCCCAGGATCAGCGCACCGCCCAACATGGCGCGAATCACCATCGGTTTTCGACCATAACGGTCGGCTAGCATCCCCCAGATGGGGGCGAAAATGGCCATAGGGATGGCGTGGGCGGAATAGAGCACACCCGACCATAGCTCGACTTGGGTCAGATCGCGGATGCCCAAATCCTGGATGTAATAAGGCAGGAAGGGCATGACAAAAGAGAAACCGGCAATCGCCATAAATTCGGCGAGCCACATGACATAAAGATTCCGTTGCCAGGCTTTCAAAGAGGCCCTCGCTTTGGGTCCTGTTGGCGTTGGACCAAGTTTGTCTCGCGCGGCCCACAAGGCGGCAAAAGTCCACGTGGTTTATGGCTCTCGGCCTGCGCGAGGGGTGCGCCGCCAACCCGTTGGCTGGAGCGCACCTTTCATTATACTTCCCTTGGCGGTATCGGTCAAAGATCCACCTGCAGGGCGGGAGGGCTGCTGCAAAGTCGGGCGCTGACTAGATTTTCCCGCGGCGGATCGTGTGCACCCTTTGGTTGCCGACCGCTGAAAAAGACGGGGGCCATGCAGACACGAAGCGGCGAGCATCCGATCAGATTGAATGACCTACGTTACACGCATCTGTAGATTTGGTGAAAAAAGGATTTGACAGGGTGTCCAAAATATAGTACAATGTGGTTGCTACCCACCGGAAGGGACTGCGAGACTGAGTAAGGTCCGTCTTGGCCTCGGTTGAGCTGCAGAGCAAATCTCTGTGGCTCTTTTTGTTACGAAAGGAGGTGATTGCGGAAATTCTCTGACTATCACAGCAAGAGTGCTCGCGAGCCAGGGATGTATCGGCAAGCTTGGCTTGGATCGGATAGAGCCTCCCTTTCATCTACTGCAAGGAAATCTGTCCCTTGTCCGCTGGGCGAGCATGCAGTGAATCGTTTACCACCGTACAGCGTCAAAAATGGGCCATACATAACGGCCCCAAAAAAACATTCGGAGGACAAAGATGGAAAAAGAAATTCTGGCAACTATGATGGCGATGACCTCGAACGTGCAGTACAGCACCAGTGACCGCATTGAGGCGCTGACGAAAGGACATGGTATGCTCAACTTGGCTGCCCTGTCCGCAGCCAATGCCATGACCTGGGAGATTTTGCAGGGCCGCGATATAAAGATCATGGACGCGAACCTGGAGAACCTTGCCCTCGATTACGTCGTCGAGGTGGGTGTCAAGGCCGCCATGGAGGCCGGCGCCGACAAGGCCAATGCGGCCGTAATCACCGCCACGTTGTTGCTCATTGCAGGGACCGACTCGCGCGCGGGCGTCCCGGCTGGAAACCGCAAGTTGGGCGCCATGGCCCGCATGAAGGCCGGCGCCGATCGCTCCGGTGTGGCGGCCGTTCCCACCTCCAAACTGACCAACAAGCTGTCCGGTTTTGCTGCCGTCAGCGGCCTGTACGACGCCATGATGGCCGGCAAGGTGGTGCGTGTGGACGGTGCTGATGTGCCAGCGTTTGTGGCCGGTGGGGCGCCCATGGGCCACAGCGTCCTGGGTGAGGACATGGTCTACATCGATCTGGCCACCAACGGCACCAAGGTGGCCGTCGATGCGATGATGAAGGCTTACCGCGGGGCAGGCATCATGCCCAGCCCGATCCAGTGTGCCATGCTGGCCGCGGCGGCTGTGCTGGAAGTGATCAACCCCGACGGTATGATCGGCGCCGAATATGGCGAGTTCTTTGTCCAGGGCACCGGCTACATGGTGGGCAAGGGCGCAGCTCAGGCGGCAGGCCTGCCCGAAAAGCTGCACCTGCGCGGCACCAACAAGGAATACGACACCGCTTCGTTCATCGGCGGGATGGGCATGATCCTGAAGGATGTGGGGGCCCCTTCGGTCATCGGTATGATGACGGTCAATGAGATCTTGGCTGCCTTTGCCGAGAGCCCGATGATCGGCGCTGGATTTGGTGGTGGTCCCGTCAACCCGCCGCTGGCGCACTTGGCTGCCGACTGCGTGATATCGATGAACGCGCTGATCGCCGAAAATGGTGACGTCGAAAAAGTGGCCGACATTATCCACGAAGTCAAGTTGACCCAGTGGATCGATGGCGAGATTGCCGCCTATTCCACCAACACCATTGCCCGCAAGGCCGAGCAGATCCGCCGCGGGCCCGTCACCGAAGCGATCATCAAGGGCACCGATGGCATCCGTTACAATGCGCTCTATTGGCGCGCCAAGTTCGCCTATGATGAGCTGTCGGCCGGCAAGAGCTTGGAGGAAGTGGCCCACGCCCTCGACCTGAAGCGCAAAGCCAAAGTGGAAGAGAATGCCGGCAAGATCCTGAGCGGCTTCTTTGGCAAAGCCATCACCATCAAGTTCAGCAAGCTTGAAGGTGGGGCGCGCCGCGACCATCCCTTTGCCCAGAACTACTGGGGCTTTGATGCTAATATCGACTGTGTGGTCACGGTCGACGGCGAAAAGTTCGAGTTCGAGGGCCTCAGCCACAAGGTGATCCCGGATGCGGTTCTGAACAAAAAGTCAGAACTGTCGCTGCCGATCACGGTCGCAGCCGCCGTTGCCCAAGAGGTGATGTACGTGGGTTGCTGCACCATCGACGCCACCGTTCCTGCAGTAGTGGCGGTAGCCATGGGCAAGTACAGCGCCAAGGATGCCGGCAAAAAGGCCGAAAAGGGCGCTTGCATCACCTGCTCGATCCCCGGCGCCAAGGATACGGCTCGCGAAGTGGGTCGTGTGGTGGAGCGAATCCTGAAAGACTTGGAGATGTAGACCCGACCTGCTGCCTGGGTACCCTGGGCAGCACCTAGATGGGCGCGGCAGGGGCGCAGAGCGACTGCGCTCCTGCCCTGCCCCAGAGGACGGCCAGACCGGCCCAAACGCTCCCCGCCCCGAAACGACTCGTTTGGGACGGCCGCCAGGAGTGCGAGATCCCTCGTTTCCTCGCAGTCAGGTGGAGCCAGCAGGTCGCGCAGTTACCTTCCGAACACTTGAGTGGAACCATGCTTCTTTTGGCCAATGTAGACGACATATCAGGCGAGCTGATCCCTCACGCCATTGAGGGGTGTATGGCTCGTGGTGCTTGTAGCGTGCACGTGGTGCAGGCCATCACCAAAAAAGGGCGGTTGGAGTACCTCTTTCTAATCGACATCGAGTCGAAGAAGGTGGACGCGGTGGCCAGTTACCTGGCCCTGGAGTTGGGCACGCTTGGAGTTCGCGTTTTTGAACCGACGCACATCAAGTTCGCCTACCGGTTCTGCCAGGTGGGCTTGCGAACGGCAGGCGATGAGGAGCCACGGACATTTGTCCGGGTCAAGCAGTTGCTCGACCACGACGGGCACGAGATCTCGATCAAGGCCGAGCTGGAGGATCTGAGAAGCTCTCTGTCAGAGTTTACGCCACTGGAGCCCCGACTTTCTTTAAAGGGGCTCAAGAGGCTGGTCGAGCAAGTTGCCGAAGATCGAACCGATCATACGTATTTGAGTGTTCAAGCGGAATATCTTGGAGGCTTGGAAGATGAAAAAGATCCTACTTCAATTGGATAGCGATCCGCAGGCCAGTGTGTTTGATGTAGTGACGGCCTATGACGCCGGCGCCGAACAGGTGCTGCAATACGCGGGCGTCACGCCCGAGAACGCGCGCGATCTGGTCTATGGCCTGATCTTTACCCGCGGTGTGGACGAGCTCAAGAACTCGGCCGTGTTTGTCGGCGGTTCTAGTGTGGCCATCGGCGAAAAGGTCCTCAAGGTGGTCAAGAAATCCTTCTTGGGGCCGTTGCAGGTTTCGGTGATGCTGGATTCCAACGGCTGCAACACCACCGCGGCTGCCGCTGTGGCCAAGATCCTATCGCAGGGCATGTTGGCCGGCAAAAAGGTGGCGGTCATGGCAGGAACGGGCCCCGTGGGCCTGCGCGCTGCCGCTATGTTGGCTCAGGAGGGCGCCCAGGTGGTCGTCACGTCGCGCAAGTTGGACCGTGCCCAAGAGGCCTGTGCATCGATTCAGGAGCGCTTTGGCGTGGAGGTGACGCCGGCGGCCGCCTCGGACGAGGACTCGACACGTGCGGTGCTGGAAGGGGCCTATGCCGTCCTATGCACCGGCGGAGCCGGTGTGCAGTTGGTACCCGAATCGATTTGGGTGGAACACCCCACTCTCAAGGTGCTGGGGGATGTAAATGCGGTGCCGCCTTTGGGCATCGAGGGCATCAAGCCCAACTGGAACGCGAAGGAAAAGAACGGCAAGATCATTTTTGGTGCCTTGGGCATCGGCGGCCTCAAGATGACGGTCCACCGGGGCAGTATCGCTCGCCTGTTCGAGCAAAACGACCTGGTGTTGGATGCCGAAGAGGCTTTTGCGGTAGCGAAATCCCTGATATAATGGGATTGACTCTGATCGTTGGGCTGAGCACGCGCGCCATCGCCGAATCGGCCGTGGCCGGCGGGCACCCCGTCGTGACCATCGATTACTTTGGCGACCGCGATCAGGTGGCCCTGGTTGAGAACGTGTCCCTGAAGAGGGATCTGCACCTGGGCTTTTGCCCGGAAGGGCTGTTGCAGGCCAGTCGTCAGGTTGAGTGCGAGAAGGTCGTTTACCTTTCCAATCTAGAGAATCACCCCGACGTGGTGGATGGGCTTGCCCAGGGTCGGATCTTACTGGGCAACCCATCGTCGGTGTTGCACCGCGTGCGAGACTGGGGAACGCTGCGGGCTTTTTGTCGCCAGAGTGGCATTTCCTTTCCCGAGACCCGGCTGGCAGGTGAGGAGCCGGGCGGCGAACCTGAGGCTGGATGGCTGGTCAAGCCGATCCGCGGCGGCGGGGGACATGGAATTCGGTCCTGGAGGGGCGAGCCGCTGGAGAAAGGATCCTTTCTCCAGCGGCTTGTTCCAGGGAAGCCTGCGTCGGCTGCTTTTGTGGCCGATGGGCGGTGCTGTGTGGTGCTGGGGCTGACCGAGCAGTTGATCGGTCAGGCCGCGTTGGGCGCGCAGTGCTTTCGCTGGTGCGGCAATATCCTGCCTCTGTCGCTGCCGGCGCCACAGCAGGCGGCAGTGGTGGAGCAGGTGCAGCGCATGGTCCGGCGCCTGACCGAGGAATTTGGACTGCGGGGGCTCAATGGGATCGACCTGGTGGTCTCGGATGATGGAGAGGTCTATCTCATCGAGGTCAACCCCCGATATACGGCCTCGATGGAGTTGATCGAGCGGGCCTATGGGAGGAACGTGTTCTCCCTTCACCTTGCAGCGATGGATGGTCGTCTGCCTGAGCGGGGGACTGCACGTCAAATGGATGGGCCGTGGTTTGGCAAGGGCATTGTCTATGCCCGCCAGCGGGTGACCGTCCCCGAGACAGAACTCTGGCTGGGCGGTGATTGGCGGGATATCCCTTTCCCCGGTGACCGGATGGAGCCCGGACAGCCGATCTGTACGGTGTTGGCCACTGGAGAGAATCGGGCCGAGTGCTGGCAGAATCTTTTGATGAACGCCGATGCGGTCCGGCAAGAGGTTGGCGAACAACAGGAGGGTTGAGTTGAGTGGAGAATTCACACTGATCACCGGGCGGACCCGGGCCCAGGCCGACGGCATGCACCAGGGCCGGGAGTCGGAGGCCTATGTGCAAGCCACACGCCTGGTGGAGATGAATGAAGAGGATATGGTCGATGTCGGGGTGGGCGAGGGTGATCTCGTCGCCGTATCGACTCGGATCGGGCAGGTCGAGGTATCCGTCAAAAAGGGGAATTTGCCTCGGAGGATGGTGTTCATGCCGATGGGTCCCTATGCCAACATCCTGATCGGCGGCGACACGGACAGCACAGGGATGCCCTTTTATAAAGGGTTGGTGGCGGAGGTCAAGTCCCTATGAGCGCAACTATCGAACACGTGGTCTGTACTTTTTGTGGGTGCCTGTGCGACGATATCAAGGTCGAGGTGGAGGATGGTCGTATTGTCAAGCTGCGGAATGTGTGCGGCAACGGCAATGGGCAATTTTCCCACTATGATCCGGACCCCAAGTCGCCGACGGTCAATGGCCAGGAGGTATCGTGGGATGAGGCCATTGCCGAAGCAGGCCGGATTCTAGACGCTGCCGATAGTCCACTGATCTACGGACTGAGTTCGACAGCCTGCGAGGCCCAGCGCAAGGCCATTGCCCTGGCGGACAAGTTGGGAGCCTCCATCGACTCGACTTCTTCGGTGTGCCATGGGCCGACGGGCTTGGCTATGCAGGCCATTGGGGAGCCGACCTGTACCCTGGGCGAGCTACGCAACCGGGCGGACTTGGTCATTTTTTGGGGCTGCAACCCGGCGGAAAGCCACCTGCGGCACTTGAGTCGTTATTCGGTGACGGCCAAGGGGACGCTGACGCCCAACGGCAAGCGCGATCGGACCGTGGTCGTGGTAGACGTGCGTCCCACGGGCACGAC
>CAZNQW010000027.1:22270-25221 GCA_964575225.1 uncultured Anaerolineaceae bacterium
GGCACGACTAGGGTGGCCGATCTGTTTCTCCAGGTGGAGCAGGGCCGGGATTATGAGGTCCTGTCGGCGCTGCGCGCGTTGGTGAAGGGCAAGAAGGTGGCTGCCGAGACGGTCGGTGGGCTGCCCGTGTCCCAGCTTGAGGAGTTGGTCGAGCGGATGACCCATTGCCGCTTTGGGGTAGTGCTGATGGGCATGGGGTTGACGCAGACCGGAGGCCGCGATCTGAACGTCGGCGAGCTCTTTAGCCTGGTGGGGGAGTTGAACCATTATAACCGCTTTTCGGTGATCCCCATGCGGGGCCATGGCAACGTGGCTGGAGCAGACCAAACGCTGTCGTGGCAGACAGGCTATCCCTTTGCCGTCAACTTTGGGCGAGGGTATCCTCGATACGGCCCGGGCGAGTTCACTACGGTGGATATGCTCATCCGACGGGAAGCCGATGCGGCGGTGATCATTGCCTCCGATCCGGTGGCCCATCTGCCGCGGGCGGCAGCCGAGCATCTGGCGCGGATTCCGACCATCGTGTTGGATCCCAATCCCAACCTGACGAGCAATGGTGCACGGGTGGTCATGCCCACGGCCTGTTATGGGGTGGATGCGCCGGGTACGGCGTACCGCATGGACGGCATCCCGTTGCGGCTGCGCGCCGTGCTGGATAGGCAGCGGCCCACCGACGAAGAGGTGTTGGAACGGATCATAGAGGTGGTGCAGGCATGTTAGGAATACGAAATGGTCGAGTGTACGATCCCATACAGGGGATCGAAAATCAGGTACAGGATATTTGGATCAAAGATGGCCGGATCGTGGCGGCCGAAGAGGTCGATCCGCAGCAGGCCCAGATCATCGACGCTACGGGCTTGGTGGTGATGGCCGGCGGCGTGGATGTTCACAGCCACATCGTTGGGGCCAAGGTGAACGCCGGGCGCAAATTTTGCCCCGAAGATCACTATGATCACGTGCGCTCCAAGAGCGCCATCACCCGTTCGGGGGTCGGCTATACCACACCCACCACCTTTCTCACCGGCTATCTCTATGCCGAGATGGGCTATACCACAGTGATGGAGGCGGCGACGGCCCCGCTGGTGGCCCGGCACACCCATGAAGAGCTGGAGGACACTCCTCTCATCGACAAGGGCGTGTTTGTGACCATGGGCAACAACCATTTCATCATGCGGGCCATCCAGAACGGCGAGTGGGAAAAGGCCCGCGATTATATCGCCTGGCTGCTGGATGCCACCAAGGGCTATGCCATTAAGGTGGTGAATCCCGGCGGTGTGGAGAACTGGAAGTGGGGCAAGAACGTCTCGGACCTGGATGACGAGGTCATTGGCTTTGGCGTGACGCCGCGGCAGATTCTGGAGACCTTGAGCCGGGCCAACGACGAGTTGGGCCTGCCCCACGTGCCCCATATTCATGGCCTGCGCCTGGGCCAGTCGGGCAATGCGGCTTCGACGGTGCAGATGATCGAATCGTTCGAGGGCCGGCGGGCGCACCTGTGCCATCTCCAGTTCTTGAGCTATGACGGCGAAGGAGGCCGCATGCGCTCGGGGGCCGAACGGGTGGCCAAAGCCATCAACGATCATCGCAATGTCACGGTCGATATCGGCCAGGTAATCTTTGGGCCGGTGACGACCATGACCTCCGATGGCCCGCTAGAGTACCGCCTGCACACCTTGACGGGTCGGAAATGGCTCAACGACGATGTGGAAGGCGAGGCCGGTGGCGGCGTTGTCCCCATGACCTATGAGGCCAAGAACCCTGTCAACGGTATCCAGTGGCTGACGGGCATGGAGCTGTTTTTGCTCATTGACGATCCGTGGCGCGTCTTTTTGACCACCGACCACCCCAACGGGGGGCCGTTCTTCTGTTATCCGCAGGTGATCAAGCTGCTGATGGATCGCAACTATCGGGCCGAGATGCTGGCCAAGATCAATCCGCGGGCGAAAAAGGGCACGGTGTTGGCCGAACTGAATCGCGAGTACTCGCTCTACGAGATCGCCATCATCACCCGCGCCGGGACGGCCCGAGCCCTGGGGCTCAAGAACAAGGGCCACCTGAGCGTGGGCGCCGACGCCGATGTGACTATCTATGAGAGTCTCGACGATCCCGAGGCGATGTTTGCCCATCCCCGCTACGTCATCAAAGGCGGTGAGGTGGTGGTGGTGGATGGCCACTTGGTGCAGGAGCGGCCCGGTCGGACTCTGTATGTCCAGCCGGACTATGATCCGGGCATCGAGACGGCGATCCGGAAGCACTTTGAAGAAACGTATACCCTTTCTTTTGATAACTATGCTGTGCAAGATGAGTATCTCGATCACGCAGAGGTGGTGCCATGTTCATAAACGGAGTCGATATCGAAGACACCTTTGCCGAAGGATTCAAGATGTGGGGGGCGCGCCTGATCGTCACTGCTGCCAATGCCCAGTGGGCGCGCACGGTGGCCCAGGTGACGACCGGTTTTGCGACGTCGGTTATCGGCTGCGGGTGTGAGGGTGGCATCGAAGCGATGCTTGAACCGGACCAGACGCCCGATGGCCGGCCGGGCGCGAGCCTGCTCTTTTTCGTTTCCTCCGGTAGCGCCATGGAAAAGCTGCTGCTGGCGAGGATCGGCCAGGGAGTGATGACCTGCCCGACGACGGCCTGCTACAACGGGCTGGTGGGCGAAAAGAAGGTCAAGGTGGGCGGCGGGCTGCGGTACTTTGGCGATGGCTTTCAGGCCAGCAAGCTGTTTGGCGGTCGAAGGCTATGGCGTATCCCGGTGATGGAGGGCGAATTTGTCATCGAAGAGACTTTTGGGATGGCGAAATCGGTGGGCGGCGGCAATTTCCTGATTCTGGGTGAGAGCGCCGCGGCAACGCTGGCTGCTTCAGAGGCAGCGGCGGCGGCGATGCAAAAAGTGCCCGATGTCATTATGCCCTTCCCCGGTGGAGTGGTACGCAGTGGCAGTAAGG
>CAZNQW010000028.1:0-25039 GCA_964575225.1 uncultured Anaerolineaceae bacterium
CTTGATGTCGTTGTGGATCACCGGCGGCTGGCGAGAGGCCAGGTATTCCAACACTTCGCAGATCTGGGCCGCGTAACGCAACACCAACTCGACCGGAAGCGAGCTTCCAGTGACGAGCTGACCGGTGTCGGCATCCTCCGAGGTCAGTCCCTTGCTCAAGTCAGGACCCTCGATATACTCCATCACCAGATAGTTATGGCCGCCCTCGATGAAATAGGCATACAGATCCGGGATGCCCGGGTGTTTCAGGTCGCCCAGGGTGCGAGCCTCGGCCTCAAAGCGCTCCGCCGCTCGCTGGCGCTCGGCGGCGTCGGTCGGGTCGAAATAGTCAATGACCTCTTTGAGCACGGCCAGCCGGTCAAAGGCCTTGGTCTGGGCCACCAACCACACGGCCCCCATCCCCCCTTTGCCCAGGGCGCGCACGACGCGATACACTCCGCCGCCCAGCATCTGCCCCGGCTGCAAGGGCGCCGCCACAGCCGGCACGTCGAGAGGTGTCTGGCAAGACGCACAGAACCGCGCGCTGGCTCGATTCAGCCGGCCGCAGTTCGGACATGGTTCAGACAAGACGATACCTCACTACACCCCCGTTCAAAAGCAATACCCCACGGACGCCGCGTCAGCGGGATCTTTTCCAACCCCGAATCCCCTGCCACAGGGCCGAAAGGACAATCAGGGTCAGCGCGGGCAGCACATAGACCAGCAACAGAGCCAGGGGCAAGGCCTGAAAGTAGGCCACAACCAAACCGGCCAGATCAACCGGCAGGCCCTTCCAATTCCACCACAGAGCGACCAAGGCCCCTGCCAGGATCAGACACTCGCCCATCAGCACCCAAGGGCCATAGCGCGAGCGGATCATGCTGCGAAACATCCCCGTCCACAACGACAGCCCTCGCCGCGCACCCCGCGCCGCCAACCCGGCAAAAACCTGCACCCTGTCCCGCGCCCGAAGCAGCACTTCGAGAACCAGGTTCAGGCGGACGGTCACCGGGATGGATACTCGCGCCCCGCGCACCGGAGTAAAGGTCAAGACCGCCGAAAGCTCACGGCGCAAGGGCAAGGCGTTCGTATCCACCTCCACCGTCACCTCGGCCCCCTCACCGGGCAGGCAACCCACCTCCTCAGGTTCGGCCTTGAGCCAGGGCATCGAAGCGCTCAGGGCAGCCTGTCCATAGCCTCGCGTCTCATTGCGTACCGTCAAACGGCCCTTGGCCCGCCGGCCGCGCACCACCAACCCAAAGTCGAGCGACTGGGGCTCGACTGTCAACCGAGGCGCGGGCAAGCGCGGGTCCAGGCGGCGAAGCAGGCCCTCCAGGGCCGCGTCTTCGTCCTTGGTCAACTGCGCCGAACGGGCACGGGCCACCAGGTCGTGACGGTTGCGCGCCTGAAACCACCGGTGCAGATCCCCGCTGCTCAGGTGCTGGCGGGCTTCGGACCAATGGCGGTCGCACAGGGCCACCAGTTCCTCAGTGGTGTGGGCCACGGCCCCGCTGCGAAACACAAAGGGATGTTCGCCATCCTCAGGGATGAGCCACGCCTCCAACGCCTGGCGAAACTCGCCGGCCGTACTGCGGCGGCCCACCTCAGGGCGCAGGGCCCGGTTCAGCGCATCGGCCAGCGGTCCCGACACCTCGTTCATCTTGGGAAAATGGAACGGGTGCTCGCCGGGATCGTCGTCGGTGAGGAGGTGGTACAGCGTCGCCGCCAGCGCATAGACGTCGGAGCGGGGTTCCGAACTGCCCTGATGCTGCTCGGGCGCCGCGTATCCCTGGGTGCCAAACGCCGACGACTGCCCGCGGCCAAGATGGGCGCGGGTGGCCCACCGGATCCGCGCCTGGGCCGCCCCAAAATCAACCAGGCGGACCTCCCCGCTCGTCTGGTCCACGATCAGGTTGGCGGGCTTGATGTCCTGGTGGATGATCGGGGTAGCCCGGCCAGCCAGGTACTCTAACACCCGGCAGATGCGGATGCCATGACGGACGATTACCTCCGGCGGCAAAGGCCGCGCCGGAACCTCCCGGCCCAGCGCGTCCCGATGTCGAACCGCCCCTTCGAGGGTTTCGCCCTCGATATACTCCATCACGATGAAATAGCGGCTCGCCTCGGAAAAGTAGCTGTAGATGCGCGGGATGCCGGGGTGGCTTAGCTCAGAGAGAAGCCGGGCCTCGGTCTCAAATCGGGCCAGGGCCTTGGCCGCCTCGCCCGCATCGTTCAGATCATAGTAATCCAGCAGCTCCTTGACCACACACAAGCGGTCGAAAGCACCCGTGTCGGCCGCCAGATACAGGGCGCCCATCCCCCCCTTGCCCAGGGGCTCCAGGATGCGATAGGCGCCGCCGCGCATGACATGGCCTGAGGGCAGCGGCGACCACTGGTCGTGCCGCAAGGAGCGACCGCACTTTTCGCAGAAACGGGCGCTGGGCCGGTTCAGGTGTCCACAGCCCAGTTCAAGGCAGCGTTGCATGGGTTCGGTTCAGGGGGAACAGGAGGCCTCGCCCCCCGTTCCCCCTGCTCATGGCGTTACAGTGTAAAGATCAACGCCACCCGACCGCAACGCAGTTCGTCACCGTCGGTTAGCGCCTGACGCGTGCCGGGCACCAGCTTTTGTTTGTTGACAAAGGTAAAGTTGGTGCTGTCCAGATCCTCGACATAGTAGGCGCCACTGTCTTGCGTGAGGCGCGCATGGCGCCGGGAAACCCCACCTTCCTCGCCGCCGTGAGGCGTCAGGTCGATTTCGGGAAAGATGCCACTGACCGGATCTTCGCGCCCAATCAGCGCCTCATCGCCGCCGGGCACAGGGATTTCAGCGCCGCTATCGACCACCACCAACCGGGGGCCGGTCGCGGGTGGGGTCGCTGCAGGCGCCGGCGGCACGGCAGCCGCTTGGGGCGCAGCGGCATTGAGGGCAAATCCGCAGGCGCTGCAAAAGGTGTCACCCTCCTCGATCTCCTCGCCGCAGGCCGGGCAGGTGGGAGGCCCGGCAGGCACGGGTGGCGGTGCCTCCTCCACAGCCAGCTCGACCACCGGCTCGGGAACCGCCTCGGGAACCGCAGCCGCCGCGGCAGGCTCCGCGATCGGTTCTGGGGCTATGGCAGGGACTGGCGGTTCCAGTTCCACCTCGCCCACCGGCTCGGGGGGCAGGGGAGCCTCGGCCAGAGAGGCGCCACAATCGGCGCAAAAGGCCTCGCCGGGCAGCACCTCGGCGCCGCAGGCCGGGCAGGTCGGCTTGGCCTCGGCCGGAGCCGCCTCGGTCGGAGTAACTTCCGCCACCAGCTCCGCCTCGGTCGAAACCGGTTCCAGATCGGGTGCGGGCTCGGCCGTCGGCACCGGCGCCTCCAGCGGCGAGCCGCAAAAATCGCAAAAGGCCTCGCCGGGCACGTTTGCAGCGCCGCAGGCCGGGCAGATCATGCTGCCGCCCACGGGGGCCGGCTGGGGAGCCGCCGCCTCAGGCGCTGGCAGACGGGTTCCACACTGATCGCAGAATATCGCTCCTTCGCCCGCTTGGTTTCCACAATTCGGACACGTCACCATCGTTTCATTCCCTCCTTGGTTTGCGGCTGGCGTGGCCGCCTTACCGACTCAATTCATAAACCCAGACGGTGTAGGACCCTGGATGCATACCGCTTCTTGGTCCTTCTCATTCCCGCTGTTACGGGGATAGGCGCTGGGTGAGCTTGCGGGTCTCGTACCGTAGCTTTTTCGTGCCGTGGGACGACATCTGGCCAGTTTTCTCCAGGTTGTCGGCCTCTTCCAGCGCCGATTGGGCCAGCTCGTCCTCGCCCATCTCCAACAGGCGAGTGGCCGCCGCCCGCAGCTTTTGGCTGGCACCGGCCACATTGCCCATTTTGGCCTCCTCCAGGGCGCGGGTCTGGAGCTTGAAGGCCGTGACCTTTTCGACGATATTCATCACTTCGGGGTCGTACTGCTTGGCCAGGGACGCATCCGCCGTCACATCGAGCAGGATATCGGCTTTGACCTTTTCACCCACGAGCTTGAGCCCTGGCACGTCATAGTCGATCTCTGCCTGGGCAATCCGATAGCGCCCCGCGGGGCGCGCGCCGATCAACAACTCGACCAGCAGACTGCGCGGCTGGCCCTTTTCCATCTCGCCCAAGGTCACCTGCACATCCCGATCCGATAGAGGACGATAGCCCAGGTTCGAGATCATGGGCATCACCTGCCACACCTGCCGCGGCGTGACCCCATTGGCCAGCCGCAGGATCACCTGGCCGTTTTGAATGACCGTATCCTGCATCGACTGGACGGCCTGCTGAAAGAAGGCGATGATCTTGTCGGGCGAGTCGATGAAATCGGCCTTGCCGCCGCTGGCCTCCGAGAGATCATCCAACAGATCCTCGTTCCAGTCATCGCCCAGACCCAGCGAGTTGACCACAATACCCTTGGCGCCTGCATTTTGGGCCAGCTTCAGGCACTGTTTTTCGTCGCCAAAGGTCTGCCCATCGGTGAGCAGCAACATGCGGCTGATCCGATCATCGCCCAACCGTTTTTCCAGCTCCACCAGGCCCTGAGCCATCCCCCCTGAAATCGCCGTGCCCCCGCCATCGCGGATGCGGTCGATCTTTTTCTTGAGATCCGCCTTGTTGGTCACCGGCTGGCTCTCGGCGATCAGGTACTTGCGGTCGCTAAAAGCCACAATGGAAATCGTGTCTTGAGACCCCAACCGGTCCACCACCAACTTGGCGGCCTCGCGCAGGTTTTGAATTTTCTGGCCCTGCATCGAACCGCTCTTGTCCAGCACCAAGCTGAGGTTCAGGGGCATTTGGATCTGCGCCGCCCCTGCTGCGGGCCGCGCTTCAATTAACACATACACCAGTTGTTGGGTATTCATTGCGGGCAGGCTGGCCTTGTTCAGCCTGCAATCCATCACCACGTCCTTGGCCATTCCATCCCTCCTTCGAGTTCAAACCCTATACGCCGAATCGGGGCTTGGGTCTTACCCCATCCTCCGCCCCGTCCCATCGGCTACCCTTCCTCGACCTGCACCACGATCACGCTGATATTGTCCTCGCCGCCGGCCACATTGGCCCGCCGGACCAGCAGGTCGCAGGCTGCCTGGGGATCGGCCTCCTGCATCATCGCATCGGCCACGCCTTCGCTGCGCACCATCTCCCAAAGCCCATCGCTGCACAGCACCAGTCGATCGCCCACCGCCAGGGGCAGATGATCGCCATCGACCTCAACAGTGGGCTGGTCGCCCACGCAGCGATAGATGACGCTCCGATGCGGGTGCGTGTAAATCTCGTCGGGCGCTGCGCGCCCTTCGGCAATCATACTGGCAACCACTGAGTGATCCCGGGTAAGTTGCGTCAATCCGTCGGCGTTCCAGCGATACGCCCGGCAGTCACCCACGTGAGCCAGAAAAAGCCGGTCGTTCCGCACCAGCGCCGCCGTCAGGGTTGTGCCCATGTCATTCTGGCGTTTGTGGCGGGCCAGATAGACCTGATCGTTGGCGGCGACGAGGGCCTGCCGCAATCGCGCCACGATCCCCTCGTCCGTCTGGGGTTCCTCCCCCAGCAACGGCAGGATCAGCCCACGCAGCACCTGATCGGCGAACACCTGAAGCGCCAATTTGCTGGCGATCTCGCCGCCCTCGTGTCCGCCCATCCCATCGGCCACGGCAAACAGCCCCACCAACAGGTCCATCTGCGACTGATAGGTAGGGGCCAGGGTGAACACCAGCATGCCATCCTCATTCAGCTCCCGGACCTGCCCCACGTCGGAGCGCTGCCCCACCCGCAGGCGCAGTCTGGGAGCGAGCGGTTCGTCGGGCGTCCCGCCCGGCTCGGCCATCACCAAGAAGGTTCGGCCTTCATGGTCAACCTGGGCCAGCACCGGATCGGTCAGCGGTTCCCAATCGGCGGGATCGCGAACCTCACGGACCTGCACCTGGGGCCTGCGGTCCTGCACAGCGCCGCAGCGGGCACAATAGTCATCTTCGGGCGCGTTGCCCTCGAACCCGCACTGCCAGCAGCGCTGCAGGTCGTGGGCCTGATAAAGAACGGTATCGGCCTGCTCCTCCAGCACGCGCAGCACGACAAAGCGCCCGGCGAGAAGCTCGCCCGGCAATTCGACCGCCAGGGCAGAGGACTCTTCACGCCAAAAGGAAGGGACCTCTTCACCGGCCCCGGGAAAGGCATCGATTCCCTCTCCGGCCTCTTCCCCATCCGCGTCTATGCCCTCTTCTTCTTCGGGGGGCAGTGACTCGAGGGGCTCGACCGGTAAGGGTTCCAGAGGCTCTGCTTCCATCTCGTCCAGTTCCTCCGGCTGGTGCGCTTCGACCGACTCGGGAGAAGCTGCCTCTTCGGGCTCGGCAATGGCCTCCTCAAATCCAGGCTCCTCAGGCGTACTCTCCAGATCGGTCTCGGCTGCCAACCCCGCCTCTGCCGCCAACTCTGGCATCGACTCGGGCGTCGCTGATGGCACCGCCGCCTCAGTCTGAGCTTTGGGTTCGGGACCTTCCAAGATGGGGGCAGGCACGACGACCTGCTCCTCTTCCACTTCCATCTCGGGCGCAACGGGCGGCACCTCGGGCACATCCATGGTTTGGCCACAGGCACGACAAAAACGAGCCCCTTCCCGGTTCTCTGTCCCGCACTTGGCACACTTCATTCCGATACTCCTTTGCTTCCCCCCAGGGGCCTGCCGGCCCAATTTAGCGCAACCTGAACTCGATCACCACCAGTCCGACCTTGATCCGATCGCCGTTGCGCAGTCGATAGGCGCGGTGGGGCTGGAGCGAATAGCCGTTGACGGTCGTGCCGTTGCTGCTGCCCAGATCCGCGACGAAATAGCCCCCCTGCCCACAGGTAATGCGGGCATGGCGGCGCGACACATAGTCTCCATCGTCGTAAAACGTCATATCAAAGTCGGGCCTATAGCCCTCGGCCTCGCTGGCGCGCCCCAACTGCATGGGACTGCGGGCCACCGGCATCTCCCACACGGCCCGCACCGGTTCGACCACGCGCAGAATCGCGGGCCGGGCCGGCCCGAAGGAATGGCCGCAGCCCACGCAAAACCCCGCGCTGGCACGGTTGCTCCGCCCGCAGGCCGGGCAAGCCTTGGTTGGCGCCGGTTTCGGTGCCGGGACCGCCCTTGCGGGTTGGGGCACACGGGGCGGCGTTGGTTTCGCCGGCGGCGCCGAGTTCGCCGCATTCGCCGCTTGGACCGCCAACGGCGCCTTGGCTTGGACCGGGGCCGGGGGCCGGGCCGCCGCTACAGCGGGCGGTGTGTAAGGCATGGGCAGGGCCTCGATGATCGCCTGGCGCATCTCCAGGGCCGATTGAAAACGCCGCTTGCGGTCGCGATTCATCGCTTTTTCAATCAGGGCCACGGTTTTCTTGGACAGAGCCGTCGTATAGTTCACCAGGGGCAGCGGCTCGGAGGGCAAAAAGGCCGGAGTCGGCGCCATGTTGGCCAACAGGTGATACATGGTCGCCCCCAGCGCGTACACATCCGAGCGGGCATCGGTCTGGCCCTTGCCCCACTGCTCGGGCGCGGCATAGTTCTCGGAGCCCATCGCCACCGTGTCGCGTTTTTTGCCGATCTTGTAGGTGCGGGCAATGCCAAAGTCGATCAGTTTGACCAGCCCCGTATGGGTGACCATAACGTTGCTGGGCTTCATATCGCGAAAGATAATGGGCGGCGTGCGTCGGTGGAGATAATCCAGCGCATCGCAGAGCTGAACCGCCCACTGGAGCACATCGGTTTCGAGCAGCGGCGCGTTGGTCGTCTCCAGGCGCTTTTCCAGCGACTCGCCAAAGATGAACTCCATCACCAAGCAGGCCCGCCCATGTTCCTCGAAAAAGTCGGCGATCTCTGGGATATTGGGATGGTCGAGTTCGCGCAGCAACTTGGCCTCGTGGGAAAAGAGATCCCGGGCCACAGCCTGCTCCGTCTTGTCCTGGGTTTGGGGGCGCAACTCCTTGAGCGCCCACAGCTTGCCGCTGCCCGGCGGCAGCTCTTCTACCTGGTACACCCAGGCCATGCCGCCGCCCCCTACCAGGCGGACAATGCGATAGCGTCCTTGGATTACGGCGCCAATTGCCAAAGGTTGACTCATGCGTTCAGTTCCCTCAGTTCAGGACCATTGTACCCCAACATGCCGTCCCGTGCCTGACGCCCGCCTGCCGTCCCCTTGACAACGGTCCGCCGACGGCCCACGCCCCAAACTCAATCGGGAATGACAATCTGCCCCGCATCGGGCAACGGCGGCGGAAAGCTCATATTGAGCTTTTCCAGCGTCTCGACAATGATCTCGGAAATGGCCAGATTGCGATACCACTTGTGATCGGCGGGGATCACGTACCACGGCGCCCAGGACGCGCTGCACAGGCTGAGCGCATCCTCGTAGGCCCGCGTATAATCGTCCCAATAGTCCCGCTCTTTTACGTCCTTGATCGAAAACTTCCAGTTCTTCCTGGGATCGTCCAGCCGGGCCTGAAACCGTTCTTTTTGTTCCTCCTTGGAAATGTGGAGAAAGAACTTGAGGATCTGAGTCCCGTTTTCGGCCAAGAGCTTTTCGAAATGATTGATCTGCTCGTATCGCTTCTCCCAGACTTCTTGGGGGACCATCTCGTGGACGCGGACGACGAGCACATCCTCATAGTGAGATCGGTTGAAAATGCCAATGTAGCCTTTGCGCGGCGTGGCCTTGTGCACGCGCCACAGGTAATCGTGGTCCAACTCCTCTTCGGTGGGCACCTTGAAACTCGTGACCTGGCAGCCCTGGGGATTGACCCCACCCATTACCTTTCGAATCGTGCCATCCTTCCCACCGGCATCCAAGGCCTGCAGGACGATCAGCAGCGAATGCTTGCCTTCGGCCCACATCACTTCCTGCAAATCCTGAAGCCTCTTCATATTACGTTTGAGTTGGGATTTCGTTTCTGCCTTTTTCTGATAATCACCGGTATCGCCGGGATCATAGTCGGCCAGGTTGATGCGCGCGCCCGGGGGCACCAGAAACGGGTGTGTCATGAGTCCACCTCCTGAGTGGTTTGGCGCCTGGGCGCCTGGCACCATTATACCCGCGATGGGAAATTCGTGCAAGATGCAAAGAAAACCCCCATAGAAGAACGATCCATGGGAATGTGGCCGACGTCGCTATCCTTGAGAGAAAGTGTGGACTAAATGGGCGGGGTTACCCTACCCTGATGCGAATCGGCTTCTTCTTCATCGCTTTGAAGCCCTGCAAAACCGTGGACAACCAGGTTGTTCGACCGTTGCCATAATAGGGGGATTGGCTGAGCAGCACGTGTCTCACTAGCGGGCGAAAGGCCCGCACCAAGCCGCGCCGCCAGCCCAGCCGTTGGCGCAGGTCATTCACAAAGTCGTCCAACGTCCGACGTTGATAGGCCAGCAGTCGCCGGCTCTCCTCTGTATCCAGCCAGTCGGTGCCAAAAGGTGCGGTGGCAAAGGCCGCCGCGGGCAGCATCCCCACGCCCAATCCATCCAAAAGGCGCCGGGCGATGTCACCATAAAGGAACTGGCACCGCGACCCGCCACCAATGTGCAGCACCTTGCCCCATATCTGCTCCGACGAGACGGCGTTGGCAAAGGCCAAGCCTACGTCGCGGGTGTGTACATACTCCATGCGAGTGTCCAAAGGGACATCAAACATGCCAAGATCGGGTTTCAGGGAGATGGGCATGCTGGCGGCCAATCGAAAAATCACCCAGGGCAACTCGGAGGTGCGAACCAACTGCTCGCACTCGATCTTGTGTTGAGCGTAATGGTCCATTGGCTGAACCGGATCGGTGACGATCCTGGGGGGCGGTACATCACCTGTCGGGCCGTAGACGTGGCAGGAAGAGGCAAAGATCAGCTTGGGTAGAATCGGCTGGGCCTGCATGGCACGGATCAGGTTCTCAGTGCCGCCCACGTTCACTTCACGCGCCCAGTCGGGGTGCTCCTCCGATTCAAAACCGGTAGCCGACAGCTTGGGGACGATGAACGCCAGATGGATCACCACCTCCTGGTCTTGCAGCGCCCGGTGAACGTCGTCCATACACCGGACATCGCCCCACACCACAGATGCAGTATTGGCCCAGGACCGCGCTGCCCGAAGGCTGGCCTTGGTCTTGACGTCAAAGCACCGAATCTCGTGGCCTTGGCGGCCCAACTCCTCCAGGGTACTTTGGCCCAGGTTGCCAAACGCGCCTGTGAGCAATACCTTCATGCCAACTCTCCATTCCGCTCTGGGGCTCTTGACCCCTTTATGAGCATCGCCATGCCCTCGCGAGCCACCTCGGCCCAATCGGCGCCAAAGGGATCCAACAAGCCCTGGGCCAACAAACCGATGGCAAAGGAGAGAAGAACCCGACTGGTGATCTCGGGATCGACCTCACCCAGAGAGCCCTCTTGAATGCCCTCCCGTACTAGATCTGCAAAGAACTGATCGTACTTGCGAAAGTGCCCAACCGTCGCCTGCCAGACCTCGGGGCTGCGCCCGGCATGGGCCAGGAACTCGAGAAAGATGGGCAGCCTGCCGCCCGCATCGCGAAACACCCCCCGGACCATGCCCGTCATGCCCATCAGATCCTCCGGCACGGTCTGCGGTCCCGAGCGCACAGCCTCTATCTGCGAATCGAGGCCTTCCAGCCACTGATCCAGCATCTCCAGGAACAGGGCTTGTTTGCTGGGAAAGTGATGATAGAAGCCGCCTTTGGTCACACCCGCCCGCTGGCAGATCTCTGCCACGCCGGTGGCGTCGTAGCCGTGGCGGGCAAAGGCTTCCACAGCCGCCTCGAGAATTCGGGTGCGCGTTTCTTCGCCTCTTGCCTGTGTGGCCATGACGATCCCCTTTCCGAAAATACCGACCAGTCGGTCTGATTCTACCACAAGGCACCCTGGGTGTCAAAAGCAACCTGGTCATCCACAACACCCCCATCTATGTGCCAAAGATTATGACCTTTGGCACTGGACCATGTGACCGTTGGCGTGCTATCCTGTTCATCAGACAGACAGGCATTGATGCGGCGACCCATCCAGGGCCGCCCCCCGAGGAGGGAAACCATGTCGGAACCGATTGTGATTGCTCAGGATCTACACAAAGCCTACGGCCCGGTCCAGGCCGTCAACGGCGTCTCACTACAAATCGCCCGGGGAGAGGTCTTTGGCCTGCTGGGTCCGAACGGGGCCGGCAAAACCACGACCATCTCGATGCTCACGGCCCTGCTGTCGCCCGACAGCGGCCGCATCGTCATCGACGGGTTGGACCTCAAGAACCACACCAACGCCGTCAAAGCCAAGCTGGGCCTGGTGCCCCAGGACCTGGCCCTGTACCCCACCCTGTCGGCCCGCCAGAACCTCAGCTTTTTCGGTCGCATCTATGGCCTCCGAGGCAAAGAGCTCCAGAGCCGGATCGATGAGGTGCTGCACATGGTGGGGCTGACCGAGCGGGCGAATGCCACCATCGACACCTTTTCGGGCGGCATGAAACGCCGGATCAACATCGCCGCCGGACTATTGCACAAACCCGCGGTGCTGTTCTTGGACGAGCCCACCGTCGGGGTGGATCCCCAGAGCCGAAACGCCATTTTTGAAGGCGTCGAAGCCCTCAATGCCCAGGGGATGACGATCCTCTACACCACCCACTATATGGAAGAAGCCCAGCGGCTTTGCCATCGGGTCGCCATCATCGACCAGGGCCAGATCGTGGCCCAGGATACCCCCGCAGCGCTGATCCGCAGCCTGGGCGGCGGCATCATCGTCGTCGGGTTGGAGGGCGCCGACATGGAACCGGTCGCCCAGCAGATCGCAGAGCTGCCCTCGGTCAAGAGCGCCACCCGCGATGACGCTCACGTAAAGATCGAGACCCACCGCCTGCAAGAGGCCCTGATGGGCACGCTGGACATCACCAACCGGCTGGAGGTGCGCCTCACCTCGATGGAGCTGCTCGAGCCCAATCTGGAGAGCGTGTTCCTGCACCTTACCGGCAAAAAGCTGCGCCAATAGGCGCGCCAATAGGCGCGCCTTGAACAGGAGTAAAAGAGATGAATGCCTTGAACGTCACCTGGAAAGATATCCAGATTCTCGTACGGGACCGAGGCCGCGTGTTCCTGCTCTTTGTGCTGCCGCTGGCCTTTATCCTGGCCTACAGCACCGCCTACGGCCTGGTGGGTCCCGAAATCAACCTGATCGAGTTGCCGGTCGTCAACCTCGACGGCGAGAGTCGCCCGGCCCAGGACCTGATCGACCGCCTGAACCAGGGTCGTGGACTGCTCATCAAACCCTACGATCAGCAGGAGGCCGACCAAGCCCTGACCGAGGGCAAAATCGAACGAGCCCTGATCATCCCTGCTGGTTTTGGCCAGCAAGTCGCCGAGGGCCGCAAGGTCACCTTGCTCCTGGTGAGTGGACAAAACGCCAACCGGGCCAACAGCCGAACTGTGAAAACCATTATCGACGGAGCGGCCAAGGATCTATCGCTGGAACACCAACTTTTGGCCGGGTTCCGGCAAATGGGCGACATGATGCAGACGTCGACCGAGGGGGCGCAGGCCTTTGAGGCAGACCGGATCGTCGCCCAGGCCGAGAGCCAATTCGAACGAGCCAGGACCTTGCCCCTGGTCTCAGTCGAGCCGCAGGTATCCGAAACCCTCCTGCGGGGTCGAGCCGAAATCAGCGCCATGGACGTAGCTGTGCCCGGATTCACCGTCCTCTTTGTCTTTCTGACAGCCGGGGCGACGGCGACCTCGATTTTTGTGGAGAAAAAGCTGGGGACCTTTCGGCGCCTCTTGTCCTCACCCATCGCCAAGAGCGAGTTGCTGGCCGGCAAGATGGTGCCCAACCTGCTGACCGTGCTGCTGCAGATCGTCGTCATCTTTGCCGTCGGGCTGCTGGTGCTGCCATTGATGGGGTTGGAACGCATGTCATTAGGCCGCGATCCCGTCGCCCTAGTGGCTGTGTCGCTGCTGGTGGCCCTGTGCTCCACCAGCCTGGGGGTGCTCATCGCCGGCCTGGCCCGCACCGAAGGGCAGATTGGCGGCCTCGCCACCGTCACCCTGTGGGTCATGGGCGCCGTGGCCGGCGCCTTTATCCCCCAGTTCTTCTTGGGCGAGTTTCTGGGGACCGTGGGCAAGGCCGTGCCCCAATATTGGGCCATTCTGGCCTTTACCAATGTCATGGTGCGCGGCCAGAGCCTTTCCCAGGTGCTGCCCCAGCTCGGGGTTCTGGCGGCATTCACCACCGCTTTCTTTGCCATCGGTATCTGGCGCTTCGAGTTCGACGCCTAGACCACAGGACGCTCGATAGGGAGGTACCCCATGTTTGGAAATATTGTGGCCGTCACCTGGAAAGAGTTGCAGCTTTTGTTTCGAGATCGAGGCGCGCTGGTCGTCCTGTTCCTCTTGCCGCTGCTGTTTGCCAGCATCCTGGGCGGGCCGGCCAAACTGGCGTCGAAAGCCTCGAGCGGCGCGGCAGGCACCGAGCCCGTCCTGGTGTTCAGCGCCTACCTGGTGAACCAGGACTCGGGAGCCTATGGCGCACAGGTCACCGAGGCACTGCAAAGCATCAACGCCCTGAACCTGACCTCCCTGGACTCGGCGGACCAGGCCGACGGGTGGGTGGCCGAGGGCAAGAAGCCGGCGGCCATCGTCATTCCGGTCGACTTTTCCAGCCGCATCGACGCCAACCAGCCGACCACGATCCGCGTTATCGGCGACCCCACACAGGAAGAGACCGTCAGCCTGTTGACCGGGATCGTCAACCAGGCGATCGCCGAAGTAGCCATCCTGGGCGAACTGCGCTATGGCATCCACGCCGTGCTGGAGCAGAGTGGCATGCTGGCTGGCGCCAGCCCAGAGTTCCAACAGGGCGTCGAAGCCCAGACCCTGGGCGTCATCTGGACCCAGATCCAGGAGATGCGCCAGAACCCCCTGATCCTGGTCGAGAGCCGGGATCTGGTGGCCGAGGACCAGCAGCACGAACCCTCGGCCGTGGACTGGTACATCCCGTCGTTCACCGTGATGTTTGCCTTCTTTTTGATTACCTACACGGCCAAAGCGCTGCTGCTCCAGAAAGAAGAGGGGTCCTTCCGGCGGTTGGTAGCCGCGCCCATCAGCCGCGGGGAGATCATCGCCAGCTATATGATAGCGTACGCCATCGTGGTCTTTCTCCAGGTGACCTTTATGTTCAGCGTGGGCCATCTGGTGTTCGAAGTGCCGCTGGGAAACTCGCCTGTGGGCCTCCTTTTGGTGACGTTGGCCACCGCTCTTGCGGCCAGCTCGCTGGGCCTGCTGGTGGGCGCTGTGGCCAAAACCAGCGAACAGGCAGATAGTTTGGCCATGGCCCTCGGGTTTGTGCTGATGATCGTGGGCGGCTGCGTGATCGCCTGGTTTACCATCGGCGGGGTGGCGGCCTTTATCTCCAACCTGACACCCCACGCCCATGCCCTGCAGGCCTACCGCGGCTTGATGATCTACCACTATGGGGTGATGGACGTTCTGCCCCATATCCTGGCCCTGTTTGGCTTTGCCGGAGCCTTTTTCGCCGCCGCCATGTGGCGATTCAAATTCACCTAGCCCGCGGAACCCATCAGAAACGGGATGCGCTGTCCGTCGCGCGCATCCCGTTTTCATGCTTTCCCGGCCCCAAAAAATGCCCGGAGTAGGGTCGGTCTAAACGCGGTCCAGATCCGCCAGCCTTTTCGGCAGGTCGGCCAGGCGGTCGATCGCCAGATCCGGCACAAAGGATGGGCTTTGGGCCTCGGCGCCCGATCCGCTCCCCTCCTGGCGGGCGTCCTCTCGGGCGCGCACCCACACGCTGCGCATGCCAGCCCGTTGGGCGCCCAACACATCGGCTTCAAGGGTATCGCCAACCATCACCACCGAGGCCGGTGGCACGTTCCACGACTCGAAAAACGGAACAAAAACCGCCGGATCGGGCTTGCGAATGCCTATCCCGGCCGAACTCAGAGCCGGTTCCAGCCAGGGGCGCAGCCCCAGCCGGTCCACCAGACGTTGGATAAAGGCATCGTGGGTGGCATTGGAAAACATCCCCAGCCGCAATCCGCGATCCGCCAGGGTTTGGAGTACCGCGTGGGCGGCGGGATCCACTCGCCAGTGGGTGTCCTCGTAGGCAAAAAAGGCCTGGAGGGCGCCCTCCACCAAGGACGGCGCCGGATCGGGCAAGCCGAACTGGGCCAGGGTCCAGCGCATGGACGATTCGGCAGTCACTTCACGCATCGTTTCCCGGGCCTGGGCATGCCCTTCTTCCCGGCGGGCCAGCAACGCCTGGGCAAAGGCTCTACCGTCGACCCCCAAGCGCTGCCCATCGATAAAGGATGCCAGATCGGCCCCTCCGCGCTCAAACATCTCGGGCCAGGTGCCGTCCAGGTGCATCAGGGTATGGCCCAGATCAAAGACGATGCCCTTGACAAGCATTAATACCCCCGCGTCGGATCCACCCGATTGAGCAACGGCTCGTCCGCCAGGAAGCGAGCCAGGTTGGTGGCAAAAAGGTCCACCGCACGCTCGTCGTAGCGCGGGCTGAACCCCGCCACGTGGGGGGTGATCAAGGCGTTCTCCAGATCCCACAGGGGGCTATCCGCAGGCAGCGGTTCCTCTTCAAACACATCGAGTCCGGCGCCGGCAATCCAACCTTCGGCCAGGGCCTGCGTCAGGGCCGCCTCGTCGATGATGGCGCCCCGGGCAATATTGACCAAGTAGGCGGTGGGTTTCATGGCCCGCAACTCGGCTTCCCCCAGCAAATGATAGGTTTCGGCCGTGGAGGGCATGGCCACCACCACATAATCGCACTCGGCCAGCAGTTCCCGCAACTGATCGGGCTGGAAAAAGCGCGTGGGGATGGCACCCTCAGGATCGCCGGTCTTTTGAACAGAATACCCCTCGTCCTGCCGTCCCGCCGAGCGGCGCAGCGCCAAAACCCGCATCCCAAAGGCCTGGGCCAAGCGTCCCACTTCGCGGCCAATGCTACCATACCCCAGGATGCCCACCGTGCTATCCCGCAGCTCAGGACGTGCGTACAACTCCCAACGACCCGAGGGCCATTGGTGTTCCCGCTGGCAGCGGGTCCACGAGGGAACCTGCCAGCGGTGGGCCAGCATCGAAGCCAGCACATACTCGGCGATGGGCGTGGCGTGAATGCCGCTGCTGGTGGTCACCATCACCCCCTGCTGCAACAAGGGGGTAATTTGCACGTGATCGGCGCCCGCGCTGTGAAGCTGGAACCAGCGCAAGCCCGCTGCGGCCTCCAGCGTATTGTCAGGCAGATGATAGCCATAGAGGATCTGGGTATCGGGGTGTCGAGCCAATGCCTCGGACACTTCCTGATTATTATGACAAGTTTCCTGCGTCAGATGGACCCTCGCCGACACCGCTCGCAACTGATCCAGTTGCTCATCGGTGAAGCGCATAGTGCACAGAACCTGGATCGCGCTCATTTTCTTCTTGCTCCCTAATCAGAGGGGCTTGTTGCCAAGCCACGCGGTTATTTCTTTTTCGCCTTTTGCCGCCTGCGGGCTTTGGCCGTCTCTTCCGATTTCATCTCGTTCCAGACCCGCCCCAGGCCCGACTTGAAGCGCCGGTCGGCCTTGGGCTTTTCGAACGGCGGGATCGGCCAATAGCGGATCAGGTGGGAGAGACTGCGGGCCGTATCGGCCTTGGACAGGCCCGAGCGATAGGCACTCCGCACTTTGCGCCGGACCAACCGCAGATAGTTCGACATATTCTCGGTGGCCTCTTTGCCCGTCAGCTCACCATGGCCCGGAATCAGGATATCGTACCGCAGCTTGCGCAGATAGGTAAGCGCCTGCAGCCATTCCTTGGTATTGCCCTGGGACAGGAAGGGGGGACGATTGGTAACGACCAGGTCGCCGGTAAAGATCAGGCCCTCGTTGGGCATATAGATCACCGTCGTCGCCGGTGTGTGGCCGCCCAAAGGCACAAGGTGGATCTCTTTGTCCCCTTTGTACAGGATCATGCGCCCGGTGAAGGTCACCTCGGGCTTGATGATCTCCAGATCGCGCTTCCACTCGGCGACCGCTTCGGGGACGCGATCGCGGTACATGTTGATCAGCCGGGTTCGAAAGCTATCGCCATAGCTCTTCATCTCTTTCCAGGCATGCTCGTGGGCAATCACCGTGGCTGTGGGAAAATACTGATTGCCGATGACGTGAGCCCGATGGTGGTCGGTATTGATGACGTAGATGATTTCCTTGTCGGTGTACTTTTTGATCTCCTCCCGCCAATGCCGGGCCTCTTTGGGCAGCATCGGGGAATCGATCAGAATCACACCCTCGTCGGTGACAATGAACGCGACGTTGGCGCCATGGTACTCGGTTTCCACGTACACAGCGGGAGCGATTTCTCGAATCATGACATCCTCCAATTGCCGACTACAATAGACCGTTTCTCAAAAGAACGGTGCAAGGTCTTGCTAAGGCAAGCGACGCGTCTGGATCGAATCGAGCACGGCTTGCAGGGCCTCATCCAGAGCCAGGCCCACCCGCTCCCCATCGGGGCCAACATCGGGGCCTCCCCCCTGGGCGAACTCGGGGCGACCGCCTCCGCCGCCACCTACCACCTGGCACGCCCGGCGAACCAACGTCCCCATAGGGAGATCAACATCCTGGGATCGGGCGAAAGTGAAATGGCCCTTATGCCCCCTGGCACCGCCCCCACCCAGCAGAGCCACTGTGTTCTCGCGCGACACCAATCGCTGGGCCAGGTGCTTGAGATCGTCGGGCAGGCGTTCGGGGAAATAGGCATGCACCATCCGCACCCCGCCCACCGACTGGGCCCGCCGCCACAGATCGGCGGCTTCTGCGTCCAGCAGCGCATCCCGGGCGTCGTGCAATTCCTTCCGGCTCTCTTTCAGGTCCTCCGCCAACCGCTGGACCAGTTCGCCCAACTCCCGATGGCTCACGGTGAACTGCCGGGCCAGATCCATCACCAGAGTGTTCTTGAACCCATAATCCTTCAACGCCCGGATGCCGCACAAAAACTCGACCCGCGTTTCTTCACCGCGGCGCTCGCTGCGGGTGATCTTGATCAAGCCCACCTGACCGGTGGCCTGCACATGGGTTCCACCACAGGCCGAACAGTCAAATTCCCGGATCTGGACGATGCGCACCGGGCCCTGATGCGTCACCGGTTTGCGCAAAGGGAGCGAGCCCACCTCCTCGTCGGGCACAAACCGGGCCTCCACCGGCCGATTCTCACACACGATCTGGTTGGCCAGTTCCTCCACCCCGTGCAACTGCTCCGCCGAAAGGGGCGCTCGATCCAGGTCGATGGTGGCATACTCTTCGGACAGATGAAAGCCGACGGTATGAGCGTCCAGTCGCTCGACGAACGCCTCCGACAGAATATGTTGGCCGGTATGCTGCTGCGTCAGGTCGAACCGCCGATCCCAATCCACCAACCCCTGAACCTGGTCCGTCGCCAGGGGCTGGCCCAGAATGTGGAGGACGGCTCTGTCGGACTCGCGCTCGACCACCTCCACCACCGGGACCCCATCCAGCCAGCCAACATCGCAGGGCTGACCTCCCCCGGTGGGATAAAAGGCCGACCGATCCAGTACCACGGCTGGCTTCCCCTCCCAGGTCAATCGTTCGACCACGTGGGCTGTAAAGGAAACCTGGGTAGGGTCCTGGTAATAGAGCCGCACCGTCATGCACGGCTCCTGCGTTTACCCGCGGTTTTTGGAGCAGGCGCCGGCTTTTTGAGCAGATGGAGCGCCAGAACCCCGGCCCCAATCACGACCACTACTCCGGCTAGGATAGCCCAGTTCCAGGGCGGTGCGACACCGAACAGGGGCAGCAGCGTCCAGAACATCCACAGCGCCAGGCCCACAAAGACAAAGCCGGTGATCAGCTTGATGGTAGAGGTATGCCGGTTGATGAACCGCGCCAACTGATCGGAGGTAGTGCCCAGGTAACTCAACACAAACACCACGATGAGGGGCAAAATGAACATCAAGCAATACAGAACCAGATACAAAAACGCCTGGGCAGCCAGCTCGGGCCGGCTCATCACATAGATAATGGTGGGCAAATAGACCTGGCCCGTGCAAGCCAGCTCCAGCAAAGAGATGACAAAACCGCTCACAAGAGCCATGGCTACAAAGCCACGCACCTGCGTGTTCTCACGAATGACCTTGTTGATGCGGCGGCGCAAAGCAACGGGCAATTTGAGTGCAATCTCACCGGCGCCCTGGTCCCGCGACGTAAGAAAATCCCGAAAGGTCACAATGGCCAGCACCACACATAGCAAGGCCGTAATCAGGTACACCCACCGTCCCAACGCCGTGAAAAAGCTGAGCGATTGGATAATCCGCAGAAGGCCAACGCCCACCAACAGATAGGTTAGAAACACACCCAGGGCAAAAGCCACACCCACAAAGAGGATGTCCCGGCCTTTGCGACCGGTAAAGGCCAGGTAGGAGATAAAAAAGACCAACGTGGCAAAAGCACATGGGTTGAGACCGTCGATCAGACCGGCTCCCAACACCGTCAGAACGCCGAAAGACTTGAAGCGATCAACCAGTCCTTCCCCGGCGGTAGATGGATCAAAGTCACTCCACGTCCGCTCGGCGCCCGTGACCTCGTATTGGGCCACAACCGTCAACAGGCTGTCCAGGGTAGCCTCGGTATCCAGCAGATAGTCGTCCCCGACAAAGATCATGGGCGTCGACAGGCGCTTTTCCTCGGGAACCCCGTACCGCTCGCACAGCCACTCGTTGAGCTCCTTGCTCTCGGCATCCTCCATCGAATAGCTCTCGACGACCAACTGGGGGTAGCGCTCCTGGACCACCCGCAGATCGTAGGTCGTGCGGGCGCACTCCTGGCAACCCGCCTGTTCAAAATAAGCCAGGTAGATCGGCTGGGCTGCCACGGGGGAAAGGGAGACCGAGGGTGTGCCCTCGGGTTGTGGGGATTCGGTGGTGGTCCCTTCTGGGGCCGGGGTCACGGTGCCGTCTTGCTGGGCGAGTTCCTCCAAGAAGCTGAGGTCGACCCCTCCCTGCGCCAGATAGGTCTCGATTAACCCCGGGAGTTCCGCCTCAATCTGGTCGAGGCCGACCAAGAGATGGCGCCCGACAAGCACCTGCACGGCTCCAGACGAGGCTTCGACGCCCAGCGCCGCCTGAATCCGTTCCACCAGTGCAGCGTTGTCGGGTTCCTTCAGATCGGCGGCATAGGGTTGCAGCTTGCCGCTGTACTGCTCGAGCAGCGACCCGATCAGGGTATTCAAAGCATCGTATTCGGGCTTGGTCACATCGAGAAAGACAAGGATCTCAACCGAGGGCTCGGGGGTGGGCAACACCACCTCGGGCAGATTCTCCAGGTCCGGGAAATCCACCCCTCCCTGGGCCAGGTACTCATCAATATACCCTTCGAGCTTTTCCGGGATTTCGAGCCCACCCATCAACACCTTGTCGCCGATCACCAGCGTGGGCACAAGCCCCCGGCGCTCTTCAGGCACATTCAGCTTGGTCTCCAGAGCAAGCATGGTCAAATAAGCCTGAGAATCGCTATAGATGTCGATGTACTGATACTCGACCTGATCGCCATACTTTTCGTAAACGGTTGGGAGAAAATTCTCCATGACCTCGTGGCAATGGGGACAAGTCGGGCCATAAAAGAGCAAAAAGCGTGCCACCGGCCTGTCCGGCGCAATAGCCGTGGTTGCCGCCGCGTCGCCACCGTCCTGGGCCAGAGTGGGCAACGTTACTGCCAGCAACAACCAAACCAGCACCAACCCCATGACGAACGGGTGCCGTTTTCCTATCCCAAGTCTCATAGAAACGTACCTTTCCTTCTAAAGGCATGAACTAACGTCTGCCGTCGCATCGACGCAGAGACCGTCCGCGATTATAGCACAACCTGTCCACTTTTACCAGTGGCCATTCGATCAGCGTGTATGGGGAAAAAGGGAAAAGCTACGAGGTGACCTAACGCCCACCAGGCGAGTCGGCCGTTGGAGAGGCCTGTCGCTTGCGCCACCACAAAAATGCGCCGGGCAGGCTGGCAAGAAGGATGATGGCTTGCATAGCCAACGACATCACCAGTACCGAAGCGGCGAACCCTGTGGGATCGCCCCCTCCGAGCTTGGCCAACTCGACATAGAGAACGATAAAGACGCCCTGATTCCAACCCAGTCCCGATGCAATGGAGGGCAGGAAAGGGGCAAAGGCCGTCAGCGGTGTGAGGATAAAGACCCACTCCAGGGGCACCTTGGTGCCGGCAGCCGAGGCCGCCAACCCATTCACCACACAGGTGGTCACCACCGTCGCCATACCGATGCCCAAGGCCACCACCAAAGCTCCGCCATGGGTGCGATAGACCTGGACCGAGTCGGACAGCTTTTGGTAAAGGGGCAAAAATCGCGCCAATGGGCGCACAGCAAAGACCCGTTCGATCAATCTGCGCAAGCGCTGGCTCATGAGCACGGCAAAAGCCAGGGCAAAAACCAACAGCAAGGCACCCAGGCTGGCCAACAGCCAACGTAGATCGGATCGGCCCAGACCCACCACGGCAAAAGCCAGCCCCAAGCCCGCCCCCAATAGATAGCCCGACAAGCCTATCAAACGGTCTACCAACACCGACACAGCCACCTTGGCTCCGCCCCCTTCGATCTGGCGGGCCAGGTCCCACCCGCGGGCGATGTCGGCGCCGACCATGCTCAAGGGCAAATTGGCAAAGAACAAACCCACCAAGTTATGGCGATAGAGATTGGCATAGGGAACGGATACATCAAGGGTAGCCAGCAGGTGCCGCCATTTGAGCACATTGAAGCCAATGGCGACGAAATAGATAGCCACTCCCAACAGCCAGGGGCCCACACGAAAATCGGCCAGCACATCCCGCCAGCTCACATCCGGGAAGGATAGAAACAGATAGGCAATCAGTCCCAAGCTAATCGCCACCTTGAGCAAGTTCAGCAGCTTATCTTTCACGCTTGCGACCTGCCTCCAGCAGAGTCGGTTGTGATTCAACACCCCGGCCCGGATCTTTGGTGGTCCAAGCCATATCCCAAACGACGTGCTTTTTCTTTCGAACGCGATAATCCCAGGCACCAAGCACGCGAGAATAGGCCTCCAGGACGGCCAGGATGACCAGCGTGGACACCAGCCGAGCCGCGCCCAAGAATTCGTCAAAGGCAATTCGGATTACCCGTCTGTTTTGCAAGCTGGACACGCGATAGCCATATTTGTCCTTCAGGTACAGGTGACCGGCATAGTTGCGACGGCGTTGCTTGACAAAATCCTGCACCGTCTCGGGTCCCATGTTGTACACCACGGCATCGGGCGCATAGCGCACCTGCATGCCCCGGCGGATGACAAAGGCTTCCACAAAGGCTTCATCCATAGCCACATCCGGGGGCATCTGGTCAAAGACCTTGCGAAAGGCGATCAGCTCGCCCAGGCGCGGGATTTCGAGGCAGAGTTGGTGCTCCATGGCCAAACGCAGGTGCGACAGCATGCCCACGATATGATCGGGCGTGTTGACCGCCACCTTGTGGGCGCCCGTCATGCCCACCGCCGGATCGTGGAACATGCGCACCATCTTTTCAATGGCATCTTCGCGGGGCAGGGTGTCGCCACTCTCCAGCACACAGATCTTTTCCTGCGCGTGAGCCAAAAAGACATTGATGGCCGAGGTTTTGCCCTCGCGCTTTTCCTGGACATACAACTCGATGCGCGGGTCTTGAGCCATATACTCGCGCACGATCTCTTCGGTGCGATCGGTGCAGCCCGAGGCCACGACGATGATCTGGGTGATCTCGACCTCAAACAGCAGTTGGTCGATCATGGCCTGCAACAGGCGACCCATGTTGGCCTCTTCATTGTAGGCCGTGATACCCACACTACATTTGATGATCTCTTCGCTCATGCCGAACCCACGACTGTTCGCCAGGCCATGCGCACTGTACGCGGCAGGCGCAACCAGGTCTCTTTTCGCATCAATGTCCAGACAATCCGCTTGGGACGAAGGTAAAAGCGGCGATAGGCCTCTTTCCACTTGCGCTCTACCAGATCGGCAGGCAGCCCAGGCATTTCAAAGCGTGCTTTGCCCTCAAAGAACACGAAATCATCCCAATCTTGGGCCAGCAAGCGCCCCTGAGCAACGACCGTATTGTACATCGCCGTGCCCGGGAAAGGCGTGGCGATAGAAAAGTTGGCGACCACCGGATCCAATTCGCAGGCAAAGCGGATGGTGTCGTCCATCGTCTCTTCGGTCTCTCCCGGCAGGCCAATGATGAAAAAGCCGATCGTCTCAAGATCCACGGCCCGCGCTGCCTTGAAGGCCGAGCGGACTTGATCGAGCGTCAAGTGCTTGTCCACCACCTGATCGAGGATGGCCTGGTTGCCGCTCTCCACGCCAAAGGCCGTGCGCCGGCAGCCCGCCTTTTTCATGGCGCCCAGGGTCTCTTCATCGGCCAGGTTGGCGCGAATGCCGTTGATCATAATCCAGGGCACCTGGGTCAATCCCTCGTGGATCAACCCCTGGCAAACCTCTACCACACGGTGACGGTCGATGTTGAACGAATCATCCAACACACCGATCTCGGCGGCGCCCATTTCGCGCACAAGCCAGCGCCATTCCTTCAAAACACTCTCGGCCGAACGACCACGCCAACGTCGGGGCCCGATCTGAGAGCAATAGGAGCAACGATATGGGCACCCGCGCGAGGTAAGGATCGGCAAGCTCGGCCCATCGATCCGATCCACCGTTGGCTGCAAGTTGGTGTAGCGTTCCAGTTTGAAGAGATGCCACGCCGGGAAGGGCATAACGTCCAGTTCCGCTATCGGAATAGGCAAACGGTCCGGCGTGTTGGCAATCGCTCCTCCAGCCATTCGGTAGGTGATGCCGGCCACCGAGCCCATCGCCTCCCAGCTCTCCTCCAGGGGTGTGCCATCGAGGATCGACAGGATCTCCAACCAGGTCGCTTCGCCCTCGCCGCGCACCACCAGATCCACAAACGGCTTGGCTGCCGACTCGTCGGGCAGCACAGTGGGGTGCGGCCCCCCCAGCACCACCGGCGCGGTGCTCAGCGATTTGATGCGCTCCGCGTCGTGCCAGGCAGCAGTGATTTGGGTGGTGTTGGCCGTAATGCCCACCACCTGGGGGACAAACTCCCGCACCACCTCCTCCAGCCTCACATCTTCTATGCAGCCATCGTGGATGCGCACCTCGTCGCCGCGCCTTTCCGAGACCGCAGCCAGATAAGCCAGTCCCATAGAAGGCGAGGTTCGGGTGTCAATGGGCAAACGGGCCCCTGGATTCACCAATAGAACGCGCACGCTCGATGTAACCCTCCCTTTCGTCGTGCCAGTATACCACAAGAGCAACCCGGCAACAAACCCTGCGTTCCCTGCTGTCCGGCTTGGGATCCTGCCGATCATCCCGACCCATCCTGACAAGCCGCGCGTAGCTGACCAGAGCCGCATGATTTTGACAAAGTACGGTTGACATGGTAAGATGCAGGCAAGGAGAGGCTTGGGCGCTTTCGGCTCAAGGTAAAGCAATGGCAAATCCAACCATGCAAGACCGCCTGGGTCAATTTAGAATCTTTCGAGATTTCACACCCGATCAGCTCAGCCTGTTTGCCCAGTTCTTTGAGGAACAGACCTTCAGCCGCGACCAGGAGATCTATAAACAAGGTGAACCCCCGACTCACTTTTACCTTGTCGAGCGCGGCTCAGTCGAACTTGTCGGCAACAACGAGAGCGGCCAGCCCTTTTTGCGCCGTCATGTAGATGTCGGTGATTTCTTTGGCCATCGGGCCTTGCTGCAAGGCATCTCCCACCAGACAACGGCTAAAGCCGAAAACGAAACCACCCTTTTGTCATTGGACGCGGCTCGGTTCCACTCTCTCTTGAAAGTCCAGCCCAGCCTGAAAGAGGACGTGCGGCGAATCCAAATCATCAACCGTTTGTTGGCCACGCCCCTCTTTGCCCAATTCAGCCGCGAGCAGTTGTTGTTTGTGGCCGACTCGGCCCGCAGGGTCGAGTTCAGCGCAGGCACCGCCATCTTTCGCCAGAACGACCCCAC
>CAZNQW010000029.1:0-7165 GCA_964575225.1 uncultured Anaerolineaceae bacterium
GAGATGGAATCTCGTGACTGGAGTTCAGACGTGTGCTCTTCCGATCTCGGCCCTCTCGGGTTTTGCCACGGCCGATTTCTCGGGCCCGAGCATTTGCGCCATGTGTCACAGCGGGCTCAGCGACCGGTCCCGCGCCGATGTGTCCATGACGACGGCCTGGCGTTCGACGATGATGGCCAACGCGGCCAAAGATCCGGTGTGGCAGGCCAAGGTCAGCTCGGAGGTGGCGCGCATGCCCCAGCTTCAGGCGGTCATCGAGGAAAAGTGCGTCACCTGCCACATGCCGATGGCCAAGACGCAGGCTTTGGTTGAAGGCCAGCCGGTGGCGGCATTGGGAGATGGCTTTTATGGCGCGGCCCATCCCCTGCACGAGGCCGCCATCGACGGCGTGTCGTGCACGCTGTGTCACCAGATCCGCGAGGACAACCTGGGCACAATGGAGAGCTTTAGCGGCGGCTATTTTGTGGATACGTCCACGGATTGGCCCAACCGTCCTGCCTTTGGCCCCTATCCGCAGCCGGTGACGCGCCAGATGGAGAACCATACCGGATTCAGCCCGGCCTATGGCGCGCACATGCTGACGGCCGAGCATTGCGGCACCTGCCACAATCTCTACACCCCCTATGTGGACGCTCAGGGCAACATCTTGGGCGAGTTCCCGGAGCAGACCCCTTACACCGAATGGAAACACAGCCAATTTGGCGCCGAAACCACCTCGTGCCAGACCTGCCACATGCCCCTGGCCCAGGGCGGCGTGGTCATCTCGCTGATGCCCGGCTGGCTGGGGCCGCGAGAGCCATTCTACCAGCACCATTTCGTGGGGGGAAACGCCTTTGTGTTGGGAATCCTGGGCGACTGGGGCGCCGACCTGGAGGTCGCGGCCGATGCCGTCCACCTGAACGCCACCCAGGCCCTCGTCGTCGACCAGATCACCCAGCGGACGGCGCGGCTGACCCTGACGGGGCTCGAACTGGAAGGCGGCGCCCTGACGGCGACGCTGGAGGTGGTGCCCCTCACCGGGCACAAGTTCCCCACCAGCTTTCCTTCTCGGCGCGCCTGGCTGCACGTCACGGTGACCGATGCGGCGGGTCGGGTGATCTTTGAATCGGGCCAGACGAACGCCGACGGTACCATCGTGGGCAACGCCGCCGACGCCGATCCTGCCGCCTTTGAGCCGCACTATGACCTGATCACCCAGGCCGATCAGGTGCAGATCTATGAACCGATCATGGGTGATAGCGACGGAAAGGTCACCTACACATTGTTGCGGGCGGCGCAATACCTGAAGGACAACCGCTTGTTGCCCATGGGCGCCGACAAGGCCCAGCTTCCCGCCGATGTTGCCGTCTATGGCCAGGCGGCCAGCGACGGCAACTTTGAGGGCGGCGTCGACCGGGTCACCTATCGGGTGGAGGTGGCGGGCGCCCAGGGACCCTTTACGGTGAGCGCCGAGTTGCTCTACGAGCCGCTGTCGTATCGGTTCATCCAGGATCTGCTGGCCGACGAAACCGACCTCACCGAGCGGTTTGGCGGGTACTATGAGCAAGCTGACAAGGCGCCGTTGGTTGTGGCGACCATGACCTCGGCGACGACCGAGACGGCGGCAGCGCCTGCCCAACATGAAGAGATGGGCCAAGGGACTTTGGGGCTGTCACGGGCGGCCGTCGCCGACGAAGCGGTCCCGCGCTACGACCCATGATCCCGTTCCCATCACGAATGCCCATGGTAGGGGCGCCCCTACCGATGCGGACCGGATGGTGATGGTGGGCTCTTGACCTTGGGCGGTTCGGCAACTACTGCGTATGCCGTGCCCAGCACCCCGTATGGTTGGACATGGTAGGGGCGGGTTTCAAACCCGCCCCTACAAGTTCCCTATCGAAAACACTTTGTTCGCGCAGTTAAACATGCATCGCCCCCAAGGTGTCGCCAGCGCAACTGTCGCACTATCGGTGCCTGTGGGGGCGCGGTTTGCCGTACCCATTGTCGAAGCGAGGGCCAGAGGAACGGCTGCTCAATACCCGAGCGGTTGGACGAACTTGCCGACGAATCGGAAACGCACACACGGGCAATGGGTATCCCTACCCGGCAAGAGTTTGACAAGGCGGGGAGATTATGGTACAGTATTGGCGTTAGGCGTATTGTCGACAATCGACAGTCGCTTTGAGACAACAAAAGCTCCAGCTTTCACGACGTGATGTTTGACGCCACGTGATCGGACCTCTGGCGGCGCCCTGGGTTAGACCTCGTCGGTTTGCCCGGTCCCTGATCGATACGGCTCAAGGAAGAGAGAATATGGCTGCGGACTATCCTCAACTGGAACCCCTGCGGGTGATCAATTTGCGCGAGCATATCGAGCACCGACTACGGGCTGCTATCCTCAGTGGGGCCTTTGGGCCTGGCGAGCGGCTGGTCGAATCGGCCATCGCCGAGCACCTGAGCGTCAGCCGCGGCCCGGTACGGGAGGCCTTGACCTCGCTGGAGCGCGAAGGGCTGGTGGTCCACGTGCCCCGTAAGGGCTACACCGTTGTGGATTTCACCGAAAAGGACGTGGATGAGGTGTACAGCCTGCGGTTGCTTCTGGAATCAGAGGCGTTGCGCCGGGCCATGGATCGGCTGAACGGGGACGTCCTGGGCGAGCTGCAGCAGATCGTGGACGAAATGGGCCATGCGGTTCGTCAGCACGACGAACCGCAGCGGATCGTCGATCTCGATCTGTCGTTTCACGAGTGTATCTGTCGAGCCGCCGATCACAGCCGGCTGTATGCGGCCTGGAACAGTATGTGCGCCCAGACGCGGACGTTGGTGGGCCTGACCAGCCGGACCCATTACCAAGATCCTGAGGAACCGCGCAAACTGCATCAGCGCATCCTGGAGGCCATCCGCGCCCGGGATCTGGAGCGCGCCCAGGACATGCTGGTCGACCATATCCTGGATGCGCAACGGCGGGCGACGATGGCCCTGGAACAACTACGAACCGAAATGGGAGAAGCGGACTTTTGAGAATCTTGATCATCAACCCCAACACATCGGAAGCGGTGACCGATCAACTCCGGGCTGTGGCCCAGGCTGCCAAGCGGGACGATTGCGAGGTCACTGTCGTCTGCGCCGAGCGGGGGCCGGTGACCATCGAATCATCCTACGACGAGGCCTATGCCATCGGGCCCACCCTCGACCGGGTGAGGCAGGCCGCCGGCGAAGGCTATGACGCCATCCTATTGGCCTGCTTTTGTGAGGTGGGCGTGGAGGCGGCTCGCGAGATTTCGTCGATCCCGGTACTGGGCCTGGAAGAGCCGACTCTGGCCCTGGCCCTGGTGCTGGGCGAAAAATTCAGCGTGATGACCGAAAAACGGCCTCGGGTGGCGATGAAAAAACGCCACGTCCGGCGCTATGGGTTGCTGGAACGCATGGCTTCGATCCGGCCCCTGGAGCGGTCGGTAGCCGAGTTGACGGCCGACCCCGAGGGCACCAAGGCGGCCGGCCTGGCTCTGGCCCGGCGCATGATCGAGGAGGACGGCGCCGAGGTGATCATCATGGGCTGCGCGGCGATGGCCGGGTACAGCGATGCCCTGGAGCGGGAATTGCACGTGCCGGTGCTCGATCCGCTGCGGGTGTCGCTCAAAATGGCCGAAGCGGTGGTGGACCTGGGTTTGACCCACAGCCGGGTCGGCCTCTATGCTCCACCAACCCCCAAAGAGTACAAATGATCGATTTCGGCCCGGCAGGAGTGCGGGCCGGCAAGGAGGAACTCATGGAACCACTGGATCTGATCGTTCGCGGGAATGTGGTGTTGCCCGACTACGTGATGCAGGATGGCGTGGTAGGCATTGAGGGCGAGCGCATTGTGGGCCTTTACGACGCCGAACATGCGCCGCCGCACCGTCAGAGCATCGACGCGAGGGGGCAGTGGGTGCTGCCCGGCGTCATCGACGCCCACGTCCATTGCTACAGCACGCCCAACGAAGGGTTTACCGATGCGACGCGGTCGGCGGCGGCCGGCGGCGTGACAACGATCATCGAGATGCCCTACGACCAAGGGGCGCCGGTCACCTCGGTCGACCGTTTTGAGAACAAGCGGGAACGGCTGGAAGCCCAGAGCGTGGTCGACGTGGCCCTGCTGGCGACGATCAAAAAGACGGGCGGGCTGGGCCAGATCCCATTGCTGGCCCGGGGGGGCGCCTGCGGTTTCAAGGTGTCGCTGTTCGAGACCGATCCCGAGCGGTTCCCCCGCATCCCCGACGCCGAGCTGTTGGCTGCCTTTGGCCTGGTCCGCGAAACCGGGTTGACCATCGGCCTGCACTGCGAGAACGACGACCTGGTCAAAGCCTTTACCGACGAATTTCGGGGACAGGGAGCCGATCCGCGGGTGCATTGCCTGAGCCGCCCCGGCATTGTCGAAACCAGCGCCGTGGGGCAGGCCCTCGAGTTTGCCCAATGGACCGGGGTTCGCGTCCACATCTACCACGCCAGCCTGGCCCGCTCCTTCGAAATGGTCGAGTGGTACCGCGAGCAGGGCGTGGCGGTCACGGCTGAGACCTGCACCCACTACCTGACGCTGACCGAGGACGACATGGGCCGGTTGGGGGCCAAGGGCAAGATCAATCCGCCGCTTCGCTCGGCGGCCGACCGGGACCGGCTGTGGGAGTTGTGCGCCGCGGGTGTCGTCGACCTGATCACGTCGGACCACGCGCCCTGGATGCTTCCCTACAAAACTCGCCCCAACATCTTTGATAACGCCTCGGGGGCGCCGGGTGTCGAGACGCTGCTGCCGATGATCTACAGCGAGGGAGTGGCCAAGGGACGGATCTCGCTCCGCGATCTGACCTGGTTGCTGTGTGAGGGACCGGCGGAGGTGTTTGGACTGGCGCCGCGCAAGGGACGGATCGCCGTGGGCGCCGATGCCGACCTGGCGATTTTGGACCCCAAGGCCGAGTGGGTGTTGGACGAGGCCGCCCTTCATTCGTCTGCGGGTTGGAGCCCCTATCACGGGTGGCCCATGGTCGGGCGGATCACCAAGACCCTGTTGCGCGGTCAGGTGGTCTATGACGGTCAACAGGTGGTCGCCGAGCCGGGAACCGGCCGGTTTGTAGCCGGAGCAAAAGGCGTGCCCGTGCAATAACCGGCCGAACTCATCGATCCCACCCACGAGGAGGCAACAGAGAATGGAACCCGATCGTTTTCTTCAGATACCCAACCGGGAACGGCTATCGGCCGACATTGAAGCCCTGGCCCAGATCACCGACCCGGACCAGCCTTTCACCCGGCGGCCGTTCACCGACCTTTTTCAGCGAGGGCGGCAGTGGCTGCGGCAGCGCATGGAGGCCGCTGGGCTGGCGGTGAGCCTGGATGCCGCGGGCAACCTCATCGGCCGCCGCGTTGGAAAAGAAGACCTGCCGCCGATCCTGATCGGCTCTCACACCGATACGGTGGCGGGGGGCGGGCGCTTTGACGGCATTATCGGCGTGCTGGGCGGGTTGGAGGTGGCCCGTTGCCTGCACGAGCTGGGGATCTCGCTGCGCCATCCCCTGGAGGTGGTCGATTTCCTGGCCGAAGAGCCGACCGATTTCGGCGTGTCGACGGTGGGCAGCCGGGGCATGTCGGGCAACCTGACGGCCGAGATGCTGGCCAAAACCGATCCCACGGGCCGCACTTTGCGCCAGGCGCTGGCCGAACTGGGCGGACGGCCCGACGAGATCCCATCCCAGGTGCGTGTATCCGGCGACATTGTCGCCTACCTGGAGATGCACATCGAGCAGGGGCCGGTCCTGGCCCAACAGGGGGTGCCGCTGGCGGCGGTGACGGGCATTGCCGGCATTCGCCGCTTTACGGTGGAGGTGCAGGGCGAGGCCAACCACGCCGGGACGACGCCGATGGCCTTGCGCAAGGATGCCCTGGTGGCGGCGGCCCAGTTGGTGGTCGATGCCGAGGCCATCTTCCGCAGCGAATCGGGGGCGGTGGGCACGGTGGGCCGCCTGGCCGTACACCCCAACATGGCCAACGTGGTGCCCGGCCGGGTCGAGTTCATCGCCGAGATGCGCAGCATCGATCCGCAGGTCATCGAGGGGATGGGATTGGCGTTTCAGGCGCGGGCCGCCGAGGTCGCGGCGCAGCGTGGCCTAGACATCAAGGCCAAATTGCTGACCGACGCTACCCCCGTTCAGGCCGACGCCCGGTTGCTGGAGATTACGACCCGGGCCTGCCGGCAGGCGGCGCCCAATGCGCTGGTTTTGCCCAGCGGCGCCGGGCACGACGGGATGCAGATCGGGACCATTGCCCCCATCGGCATGATCTTTGTGCCCAGCCGCGAGGGCAAGAGCCATACCCCCGAAGAATGGACCGATCTCGAAGACATTGCCCTGGGGGTCCAGGCGCTGGCGCGGGCGCTGGTGGAGGCCGACCGGGCGTTCTAGGCAAACGGGTAGGGATCGAGTAATCGCAAGCACCCGACAGGCTGCTCGCGTCCCCGTCTCGGGGACGCGCAACATTACAAATCGCGCCACTGCTCCCGGCAACGGGGGCGGTGAGCTGGGCGAGGCGGCGAATTCGTATTCTACAGGCACGGTGAAGCGGCGGGCTGAATAGGCCCGCCGCTTTACAGTGGGCGTTAGAGGGCCACGGTCTGGCCCGTTTCGGCCGATTGATACAGGGCCAGCACGGCCCGCAAGGCCTGGAGGCCGTCGCGAGCCGTCACCACGGGCTCGGTGTCGTGGGCGATAGCCGCCACAAAGGCCTCGGCCTGGCGGATAAAGTTATAGTGGGGTCCCAACCGGCTGGCCGATGATTGAGTTTCCAGGCGGGCCTGGAGCCGATTGCTGCTGATCTCGACCGCCTCGCGCCCGATGCGCAGCAACCCCTCGCTGCCGAAAAGCTCGGTCTCCCAGAGGGCGGGCTGGGCCCAGTAGGCCGGCGCGTGGGCCGTCAGCGTGGCGACGGCTCCGTTGGCAAAGGTGAGCAGGGCCGCGGCGCCATTCTCCACCTCCGAGTGCGGGTCCCAGCGCCGGGTCTGGGCGGTGATGGCTGTAATCTCGCTGCCGACCAGCCAGCGCAAGCGGTCCACCTCGTGGATGGCGCTGTACATCATCACGCCGCCGCCGGCGCTCTGCTTGTGGGTCACCCAGGCGGGGAGGTCGGGTTTGCGGGGGGCGGTCATCACCCCACGGACCACCTG
>CAZNQW010000029.1:7175-24613 GCA_964575225.1 uncultured Anaerolineaceae bacterium
ACCACCTGGGGGCTGCCGATGCGCCCCTGGTCCAGCCACTGCCGGGCGAACTGACACTCGTCGCGGAAGCGGTGCACAAAGCTGACGGTCAGGTTGACGTTGGCTTGCGCGCACAGATCGACGATCCTCTGGCCGTCGGCGAGGGTGGTGGCGATGGGCTTTTCCATGAGCACGTGTACACCCCGTTGGGCAGCGGCTTCCGTCGGCTCCACGTGGAGATGATGGGGCAGGCCCACCACCAGGATGTCCAGGTCCAGGTCCATCATCGTCCGCCAGTCGGAAAAGGACTGGCCGCCGTAGCGCCGGGTGAGAGCCTCGGCCCGCTCGGCCATCAGATCGGCAATGCCGACCACCTGCGCTCCTTGGGCGGCGCAAAAGGCGATGGCGTGTCGCTCGCCCACCTGACCGGCGCCGATAATGCCTACGCGTAACGTCATTGTGCTTTCCTCCTCGTCATAGTATCGAGTTCTCGTGTGGGTAGCATATCCTATTCGGTGGGAATTCTGGGTAGATCTACGAATGGCAGAGTCACCCCGAAAGCGGGAGTCCACATTTTGGATGCCCGCATTCGCGGGCATGACAAGGTTAGATCGGCCTCACACGTGCAGAATGTTGGGATCCACAAAGTAATCACGCGTAGAAAATTCCCGATTTGTATGCACCACCTGCTAGGGGCGCACCTTGACGCCGAACTTGAGCATGATCAGGCTCAGAACATAGGTGGCCGTGCAGGCGGCAAAGATGCTGGCCATGCCAAACCGTTCGGCGATGGCCGCTGCCAAAAAGGGCGCCACAGCGCCCACCAGGCTGCTGGGCAGGAAAAAGAGGGCGTAGGCCAGCCCCCGTTTTTTGCCGGGCGATAGCTTGGCCATTATGGCCGAGTTGGCTGCCATACCCAACAGGGTCAATACGCCATAAGCCAGATACAGGGCGACCAAGAGGCCCGTAGTCGGCGCCAGAAAAGCCAGACCATAGCTCACGTAGGCCAGGGCATAGACCGTCATCAGCCAGCGTTTCTCGCCAAAGCGCACGGCCCAAAATCCGCCCAGGGGGGCGGCCACCACCCCCACGGCGATGTTGAGTCCGATGACAAGGCTCGCTGCCGATGGGGCCATGCCCCGGTCGTTGACCAGGTACAGGGCCAGAAACGAGTCGGTCATGGTGTTGGCGACCACCCGAATGGAGAGAAAGATCAGGAACATGACCAGGCTGGTGGACAACAACGAGGTAACGGGCGGACTGGCCGCCTGCTCGGCCTGGTCCATGGGGGCATCTTCGACCGGTTCGGAACGGATGGCCAGCACGGCTGCCAGGCCCAGCAGGAAGGGAATGAGCCAAAAGAGATAGACCTGCCGCCAGCCCAGGCCCAGCACGCCCATGATCAGGCTGATGGACAGGGGACCGATGGCCACGCCCAGGGTGCCGCCGGCGCCGTGGAGGCCCAGGGCCCGAGGCCGATCCCGGGGTTTGAACAGCTTGGTGACAAAGCTGTAGGCCGGGGCGTGGTACACCGTGGTATTGACATACGCCAGACTGACGGCGATGATCAGCATCAGCGGCGTCGAGGCCCGACTGGCCAAAATGGCGCCAGCGACCGACATGACCAGGCTGGCCAACAGGAGCTTTTTGGAGCCGATCTTGTCGGCCAGCAGGCCAATGGGGATGGCGGGGATCGTCTGACACAGGGGCGGAATGGCGGCGATGAGGGCCAACTGCTGCAGGGTCAGGTTGAACTCGATCTGGAGCACCGGAAACAGGGTGGTGTGGACGCGGGTAAAGACGTGGGTCAGCAGGTGGGTCAGCGTCATGACGAACAGACCATAGTTCATCAGGTCGCTGCCGCGAATGTTCAGGCGAGGTCCCTTTCTCTGTTGCGACATTCCGCACCCTCGGCTGGAGTTTGGCGCCGTGCTGTTCGGTTCTATGGCGTCCCCGAGATGGGGGCGCCGAGCATTCTGTCCGGCAGGCGCGGTTGGCAACCAAAGGTTGCACGCGATCCCGCGCGAGCTACCTGTGGCCCGCGTCCCCCGTTACTGGGGCCTACTGGGGCCGTTTGATCTCCTGGACGTAGGGCCGGCCGGCGACGATGCGCTGGAACTCGGCCCAGAAAGCCATTCCCTCCCCTGGGTCCGGTAGATCGCTCAGCTTCAGGTAGGCCGGCTCGGCGCCCGGGAACACAAAGGTGGGCGTGCCGAACACGCCCATCTCTGTCGCTTCCGTGTGATCGTGGGCCAGGCGCTGGAGGCAGGTTGGGTCGTCCAGCGCCTGGGCAAAGGCCTCGGGTTCCAGTCCGGCGACCTGGGCGGCTGCCCAGAGGGTTTCCGGTTTGGCCAGCGACAGACCCTGTTGGTGCCGGGCCCGAAGCAGGGCGAGGTGATAGCGCTGGTGAGCGTCCTCGCCCTGCCTTCGGGCCGCCTCGGCGGCCCAAAAGGCGCGCAGCGAGGGGGCATAGGGCCGCTCGGCCCAATCGGGATCGATCAGGGGCTGTTCCCAGATCCGCCAGTTCCTATCCCCCTCGTGGTTGACCTGGTAGAGGGAGAAGGCGCGCCAGCGGATCGTCCAGAGGCCGGGCCGCCCGATTTGGACCCTGTGGAGCCACTCCGTGGCTCGGAATACGTAGGGTCACACATAGTCGCAGAATACATCCAAGACGGTCATAAGCCAATCCTTGCTACGATCCGGCGGTGCGATCGGCAAATTCCTGAAAGATGGTCGCCGCGAACTTGATGCCCTGCATGTAGCGGTCGATGGGCATGTTCTCGTTGGGCGCGTGAAGGTTGTTGTCGGGCGCACCAAAGCCGCTCAGGGCAGCCGGGTGCGGGACGTGGATCATGATGATGCCCTGAGTGCTCACCCCGGCGACCACCGGCGGCTCGCCCCATACCCGCTCGGCAGCGTGGATGATGGACTGGCTGACGGCCTCGCTGACCGGCGTCTTGTAGGGATTGGGCCGGGCGGCGTGGAGGATCACTTCGATGTCGTCAAAGCCCTGGTTCTTCAAGTGATCTTCTAGCTTTTTGAGTTGGTCGACCGGCTCCAGATTGGGTGGGCAGCGAAAGTCCAGCTTGGCCGAAGCCTGGGTAGGTACGATGGTTTTGCTGCCGTCGCCGGTGTAGCCGGCGACCAAGCCGTTAATGTTGCAGGAGGCGCCATAGTGCATGGCTTTCAGCAACTCGACGTCGTCGTCAAAGGGAAAGTCGCGGGTCAGGCCGAACTGGCGGCGCAGCTCGTCCCGGCTGAACACCTCGAGTTCCTCGCGGAGGTAGTACATGTCGTCCTCGTCGGGAGGCAACAGGTCGTCGTACCAGCCATCGATGAGGATGCGGCCGTTTTCGTCAAAGATGCTGTTCAGGCAGTGGATCAGCCGCCAGGGCGCGCTGGTCGCCCCCATGAGCTGAGCGCGACCGCTCCAAAAGTCGGTCTCGTGGGTCTTGACCTTCAGTTCGACGACCAGGATAGCCTTGATGCCCAGGTGGATCTCGGGCTTGAAGGAGGTGCGGTGGACGCCGCCATCGAGGGCGACGCTGGCGTCGCATTGGCACAGGTCCTTGTGGTCGATCACCCACTTTTCGAGGTGGGGGCTGCCCATCTCTTCCTCACCCTCAATGAGATAGACCAGGTTGACCGGCAGTTTGCCCTTGACCTCTTTGAAGGCGCGGGTGGCGCGCACCCAGGACAGCGCGCCCGATTTGTTGTCGGTGGCGCCTCGGGCAATAATCACGCCGTCGCGGATGTTGGCCGCAAAGGGCGGCTCGATCCACTTCTCCAGGGGCTCGGGGGGCTGAACGTCATAGTGGGCGTAGCATAGCAGGGTTTTGGCCTTGGGATCGGCGGCTTGCTCGGTGGCATAGACCAGGTCGGGGCCGCCGGGCACCGGAATGCGGCGGGCGTTGGTCAGGCCGTTGTCGTGCATCTGGCGCACCAACAGGTCGGCGCATTCGTCCAGCCCGATCTTTTGGGCGCTGATGCTGGGCTGCCGGAGCAGCTCCTGCAATTCTGCGACTTGTTCGTCGCGGTGGGCTTCGATCCATTCATAGATGGCTTGCATGGTTTTCCTCCTAAATTTCCTTCATCAAACAAACATCTCGGGGTGGCTGCGGGCCCAGGCCAGATAGCTGCTCAGGCCTTGCTCCAGGTTGAATTGGGGCGAGAACCCAAGTTCCGTTCTTGTCCGAGTTGTGTCCAGCGCCGGTCGTCCCATGTCGGGCTGGATTTCGGCGTCGGCCGGCTGGCCCGGTTCGACGTACCGGTAGCCAAACGCAGGTTCGAGGGCTTGCAGCGTCTCCAGCACCGCCCCCAGCGAGTCCGCCGTACCGGCCGATACGTTATAGACCGGGTGCGCCAGCGAGGGCGTCAGGGTTAGCCGGCGCCACAGATCGGCGGCGTCCTCGGCGTGGGTAAAGGACCGCGTGTAGGGACGTCCTCTGGCCTGGATCGGCTCGCCGGCGAGGCAGGCGCGGACCAGCGCATAGATCATGGACGGGCGAGGGCGCGAGCCGGTGGCCCGTTCCATGGGACCATAGATCGAATCCATCCGGCCGCTCACCGTCGAAAGGCCGAACAGGTCGTGATAGCGCTGTACGATCTGCTCGCCGGCCTGTTTGCCGATGGTGTACAGGTTTTGGGCCTGCACCGGACTGTCCTCGACCAGAGGGCCAGGCCGGGCCGGCGGGGCGTACAGAGCCGACGAACTCATGAACACAAATCGCTCGACGGCCAACCGGCGCGCCACCTCCAGCAAGCTGACGGTACCCATCAGGTTGACCTCGAGGATCTGCCGGGCGCTCGACCGTTCGGCCTCCAGGGTCGGGGTCAGGGCCGCGCCGTGGACGATGCGATCGACTCGGTGATGGCGGGCCATCTCCAGGACGGTGGGCGTATCGCGCACGTCGCCCAACGCCCAGCGCACCCGGTCCCCCGTCTGCGCCAGAAATGCGCGGCAGGCGTCGTCGGCCGGCCTCTGGTCCAGCGCCAAGACGGCCTCCCCGGCCTGGGCCAGGGCCCGGACGATGTGGATGCAGGCAAAGCCGGTGGCGCCGGTGACGAGGGTGGTCATTTCTGGGGCCGGTATCCGCGGCTGTTGGGATAGGGCTCGATCAACTCGATGGTGACGCCGGTCGAGTGTTCGGGATAGACAAAGGCCTCGAACCCATCGGGCCGATTGGTAAAGATCTTGTGCTCGTGGATGGGCACGTCGCGACCGGTGACCCGCTGGACGGCCTCGCGGATGTCGGCCACCTCGATGCACAGGTGCTCGAGCCCCTCGCCTTTTTCGTCGAGAAAGTGGCGGACGCGGGCGTTCTCGCCCCAGCTCTCAGTGACGTGCAGCCAGAGGCGGTCGTTGCCCGGCTCGATCATGGCATCCTTTTGCTCGCCGCCATGCTGGTCGGTGCGCAGGGCGTGGGCGCGGAGGTCCAACAGCCGCCCAAAGGCCGCGCAAGCGGCGTCGATGTCGCGGACGGCGACGCCGATGTGTTGCAGTCCCAGCACCCCCGAAATGTTGGGCGGGGCATCGTGGACCCAGGTTGCCGGTTTGGGCTGGACCACCTGGGCGGTCACGCCGTTCAGGTATTCGGGCGGCACCACAAAGCGGCGGTCCCAGGGCGTGTCGAGCAGGGCCTCGTCGGCTAGCGGCACGCCGGCCTGCTGCACGCGGGCGAATTCGGCCTCGATGTCGTCGGAGCAAAAAGCCACGCGCTCCAGGCCGGGGCCGCGCCGGTCCAGAAAGCGGCGGATTGGCGATTCTGGCTTTTCGCTTTCCATGGCGCACAGCCAGCAGCCGTTGGGGAAGGGGATGCGGGCCAGCTTGCCGGCGCCGAGGTAGGGATCCGGCTCCAGGCTCGCGCCGGGCAAGCCGATCAGGTCGCGAAAGGCCCGCCGCGTGGTATCGACGTTGTGCACGGCAAAGCCGACGTACAAAAGGCTTACAATCATCGTGGATTCTCCATCCCGGTTGCAGTTACGGGATCAGGTTATCGCGGACCTCGTCGATCACAGCGTAGAAGCAGATCCAGTCGCCTGTGCGGGTCATGGGCCGGAAGCGCAGGCCAAAGACCATGCCGTCCTCCGGGGCTCGCACCTCTTGGAGGGGGTCGCCGTACAGGTTATAGATGCGGCCCAGCAGGGTGCCTTTGGTCATGGGCGTGCGGAACGAGATGTCCTCGCCCACCCACAGGCCGCTTTCGTTGGCCAGCAGGGCGATCTGGTGGCCCCGGTTCCACTGGGGCGCGTAAGCGGCCTCGCCCGGGATCATGCCATAGTGGCGCATGACGTTCAGGTAGGCCTCGGACAGGCGGCGTCCCACCTGGTGGAAATCGGTGGTGAGCAGGCGGCACCAGCCGCCCAGTTCGACGGTGATGGCGCCCCGTCCCTCGCCCGCCAGGACCGAGGCCGGGCTGCCTTTGCCCACGCCGCTGGTGTTGACCAGCGTCCAGTCGGGACCCATGGCCCCGGCCAGTTCCAGGCATGCGGGCGTCTCGGCGCAAAAGATGGTGGCGTCCAGAAACGAGTGGTCGCCGCCCGAGTGGATGGCGATGTGCAGATCGCACTGATCCCGCAGCGCCTCATAGTGGGCCCAGGCCACGCGCTCGGTGGCATAGCCATCGGGGCTGCCGGGATAGATGCGGTTCATGTCGTAGGAAAAGGTGTCGCGAGGGTCGCCCCGGTCGCCCTGCATAAAGGCCTCGATGTTCATGACCGGTACGGCCACCAACGTGCCTTTTAATTGCCGGACGTCGATCTGGGGAAGGGTGAGCTGGATCGAGTAGGGGCCTTCGGGCTCGTCGCCATGGGTGGCGCCGCTGATCCACAGTCGCGGGCCGTCTTGGGCGCCGCGGCAGACGATGATGGGCAGGGCGCGCTCGCGGCCATACATATCGGCGCCGATGGGAATGACGCCGCGTTGAACCTCGCCGGGCATCACCGACACGGTTCCGATGGTCAGGGGTTCTGTCATGGTACACTCCTCTTTTCGGGGGGCTGCCGTCCGCGGCGCCCCCGTTCTGGTTCTATCGAATTTCGGCCAGGGTCTGTTTCATGCGCTCCAGGGCCGTCTGGAGTTGTTCTTTGGGCGCCAGGAACGTGATGCGCAGGTAGCGGCCGCCCGATTCGCCAAATGCGGTACCGGGAAAGATCAGGACCCGGGCTTTTTCCAGCAGCAAACGGCACAGGTCATCGGCGTCCAAGCCGACGCTGGAGGCATCGGGAAAGACGTAAAAGGCGCCCTTGGGCCGGCCATAGACAAAGCCCATCTCGTCCAGCCCGGCCATCATCACCTGACGGCGCTCCTCGTATATGGCGCGGAACTCGGCAATGCAATCCTGCGGGCCGGCCAGCGCCGCCAGGGCGGCCCATTGGGAGACCACCGAGGTCCCCAGGCTGGCCGCAATTTTGAGTCGCCGAGTGGCGGCGATCAGGGGCGCGGGCCCGGCCAGGTAGCCCACGCGCCAGCCGGTCATGGCATAGGCCTTGGACACGCCGTTGAGGGTGATCGTCCGTTCTTTCATCCCGGGCAGCGAGGCAATGCTCAGGTGTTGGGCGTCGTCGTAGACAAACTGCTCATAGATCTCGTCCGAGATGACGAGCAGGTTGTGCTCCTGGGCGATCTCGGCCAGGCGGCGGATGCGGGCCGGCGAGATCACGGCTGAGGTCGGATTGGCCGGGGTCACCAGCAGCAGCACCTTGCTGCGCGGAGTGATGCGCGCCTCGACCTCCTCGGGGAGGAGATCGAAATCGTCCTCCGGGTAGGTGGGCACGGGGACCACCACGCCCCCTGCCAGGGCGATGGCGCCGTCGTAGGAGGTGTAGCGCGGATCGGGCATCAACACCTCGTCGCCGGGGTCGATCAGCGCCTGGATGAGCAGGAATAGAGCCTCCTGCCCGCCGGTGGCTACCAGAACCTCGCGCTCGGGATCGGCCTCGATGCCGTTGTCGCGGCGCAGTTTGGCGGCGATGGCCTGGCGCAATTCGAACAGGCCCTCGGGCGGCGGCATCTCCAACGCCGATTCGCGGCGCATGGCCTCTCGCGCTGCCTCCACGATGTGGCGCGGGGTGTCCAGATCGGGATCGCCGCGGCCCAGAGAGATCACGTCGTCCAGAGCGGCGGCCTGGTCGATGAGCCTGTGGCGGATTTGGGAGCCGGTTTCGCGGGTTCGACCGTCGCTCATCGCTCACCTCCCAGTCCAGTCTCAAAGGCCGAGCGCAGGCGATCCAAGGCTTGCTCCAGCTCAGAAAAGGGGGCCCACAGGGAAAGGCGCACATAGTCGTGACCCTGGGGACCAAAGAGAGTGCCGGGCGTGACCGCCACCCGCGCCACGGCGAGGAGCTGTTGAGCCAGGGTTTCTGAGTCGAGCCCCGAACGCGCAACGTCGACCCAGAGGTAGGGCGTGGCCTGGGGCAAGTTGTGGGGTAACCCCATCTGGTCCAGGGCGGCGAGGACAAAGGCGCGCTTGGCGTCGATCTCGGCCCGCCGCTGCACGAGCCAGTCCTGGGGGCCGGTCAGGGCTTCCAGGGCGGCGAATTGGGACATGGCGCTGGTGCAGATGGTCATGGCCTGTTTCAGCTCGCGGGCCGGCTGGACCAACGAGCGGGGGCCGGCGAAAAAGCCCACCCGCCAGGCCGCCAGGTTGTACAGGCGGGAAAAACTGCCCACCACCAGGGTTCGCGGGGCGGCGCCGGGCAGCGAGGCAATGCTGGTGTGGCGGACGTCGCCGGCCAGCGATTCGTCCAACGTCTCGTCGGCGATCACCGTTAGATCGTGTTCGGCGGCCAAGTCGGCGATGCGCCCCATTTCGGCGGCCGAGACGGCCACGCCGGTGGGGTTGGCGGGCGTGGGCAGCAACAGGAGGCGGCTCTTTGCGGTCAGGCCGGCCCGAATCCGCTTGGCGCGGAGTTCAAAGCCTTCGGCGGCCTCCAGAGGCACGGCCACCGCCACGCCCAGGGCCAGGGCGATGGCCTCGTCGTAAAAGGCCGGGCGCAGCGCGGGCACCAACACCTCGTCGCCGGGCCGGACCAGCGACTGCAAGGTGACGAACAGCCCTTCGCGCCCGCCGCAGGTGATGACCACTTCGTGGGCGGGGTCGAGGGTCATGCCCTGTTCGCGGCCCAGTTTGAGGGACACCGCCTGGGCCAACTCGGGCAGGCCGGGCCGGGTGGTATAGTGGGTGTGGCCCTGCTCCAGCGAGCGGTCGACGGCCTGTAGGATCCGCTCGGGCAGGACGCCGCGGCCGTATTCGCGGCTCAGGTCGATCAGGCTTTCGGAGTGGGCGGCATGGTTTGCGGATCGATCGCCCTGCACCCGAGTGGCCAGGGCGGCTGCCAGTGACTGGCCCACTGTTTCAGCGTTAGGCATGGCGCGTCTAGCCCCCGACCGTCAGCGACTCGATGTCGCGGGGATAGTGGGTCAGCACCTCGTGGCCGGTTTCGGTCACCAGAATGGTATCCGAATGGCGGAATCCGGCTTCGCCCGGAAAGTACAAACCAGGCTCGCAACTGAACATCATGCCGGGTTGGAGCACGGTCCGGTCGCCGGCGTCCAGGTAGGGATGCTCGTGGGTTTCCAGGCCCTTGCCGTGTCCGGCGTGGTGGCGCAGGGCGCCCTCCATCCCGTGGGCGCGGGCCGTACGCTCGACGGCGGCCCATATGTCGCAACAGCGGACGCCGGGCTTGACGGCTTCGATGCCCGCGATCTGGGCTTCCCGCGCGGCCTCAAACCGTTTCTCGTCGACGGGGCGGCGGCGGCCAAAAAAGCCAGAGCGCTCGGTCTCGCCGATATAGTTGCACACGGCCGTGCCGTAGGTGATCATGACCACCGAGTCGGGCTCCAGTTTCTTGGTGCCCTTGGGGCCGTGAGGCAGCGAGCTGGAACCGCCAAAGAGGGTGCGGCCAAAGACAATGCCCCGGGCATAGCCGTTGACGTCAATGATCTCGGGCAGCTCGTCCAGCATCTTGCGGATGACGGCGTCTTCTGCCAGGCGGTGCACCTCGTACTCGCTGATGCCCTCGCGCAGGGACGAAAAGCCGATGCCCACCAAATAGTCGCAATACTGGCTGCCCAGGCGCATCAGCTCGATCTCTTCGGGCTGTTTGATGAGGCGCATTTCGACCAACAGACGATGGGCGTTGCGCACGCCATCGCCCAGGCGGCCGCGCAGCGTCTCATAGCCCTCTACGGCGTCGGACATGACTAGGTTGGCCATATCGACGCCCACCCGCTTGCCGGCAAAGCCCCGGTCGGCCAGGCGGTCGGCCACCCAGCCCCAGTTGCCCTCGGGATAGTCAAAGTAGGACTCGATGTCCTGCAGCCAGGGGGCTCGGGCGCGCAGTTGGTCGATCTCCATGGTGGTGGTCAGGGCAAAGACGTGGCCATCGGGCAGGAATCCAATGCCGATGGGCCGCTCGGTGGTCATGTGAAAAAAGCCGGTCAGGTAGGCGATGTTTGTGCCGTCAAAAACCAGCAACAGGTCCAGATCGGTGTCTTGCAGCCGCTTGAGTAGCTCGCGGCGCCTGTCCTCGTGGAACGCAGTGCTCAGTTTGTAGGTTTGCATGGGTTTATCCTCCTTGGTTGGGCGACAGGGTTAGGTTGGGCAGCCCGGCCTTGAACGGTTGGCCGCCTTTGAATACCTGGACGATGCGCGCCCCGTCTTGCAAAATGCGGATATCGGCCAGGGGGTCGCCGTCGACGATGAGCAGGTCGGCGTACTTGCCGGCCTCCAGGGTGCCGATTTCTTTTTCCATGTCCAGGCAGCGGGCGCCGGTCTGGGTGGCGGCGACCAGGGCCTCCATGGGCGTAAGCCCGGTCTGGACCAGCTCTTCCAACTCGGCGGCGTTCTCGCCGTGGTTCACCAGGAACCCGGCGTCGGTGCCCAGGGCGATCGGGATGCCCGCTTTGCGCGCCCGCTCCATCGAGCCCTGTTTGGCCTCGTTGGCGCATTCCAGCCAGGCCAGGACCGGTGCCGGGTGCTTTTCCCGCTCGGGCGAGCGGAGGTTCAGGGAGCCGACCCGCAGGGTGGGCACGTAGAACACACCGCGCTCGGCCATCAGGTCGACCTGCTCCTCCGACAGCCAATGGCCGTGCTCGACCGAGTGGATGCCGGCCCGGAGGGCGTCGGTTAGGCCCGGCCCGCCCGAGATGTGGGCGGCGACCCGTTTGTGTACCCAGCGGGCCTCCTCACAGATGGCGGCCATCTCCTCGTAGGTCATTTCCTGGATCCAGGGTTCGTTGAGGTCATGGATGCTGCCCCCGCAGGCGTTGATTTTGAGAAGGTCGGCGCCCCACTTGACCTGGGCGCGGGCCGCCCGGCGGCACTCCCAGGGCCCGTCGCAGACGCCGGTGCGACCGGCGATGGTGACCGCCGGCGACCAGTAGGGCTTGTCCATGTGGCCGCCGGTGCGGCTCAGTCCCTGGCCCGCCACGCGCAGGCGGGGACCGTCGACCACCCCTTCGTCGATGGCCTTGCGCAGGGCCACGTCGACATAGGCCGGGGAGCCCAGGCTGCGCAGGGTGGTAAAACCGGCGTGCAAGGAGCGCAGAGCATAGTTCAACGCCCGCAGCGCCTTGGACCCTTCGAGCTGAGTTGCTTGGGGCAGGGCTTTGTTGTCGGTGGGGCCGCCCGGCGTGTGGATGTGGACGTGGGCGTCGACCATGCCCGGCATGACCGTCTTGTCGCGGGCGTCCACGACTGCGGCCTGGGGCGGCACCTTAATTTGGGCCGCGGGGCCCACGGCGGCGATCCGCTCGCCGTCGACGAGGACAATTCCCTCACTCAGCGGCTCGCCGCCGCGCCCGTCGATCAGTGTTCCGGCGTAAATGGCCTGCATGGCCACCTCCTTAATGGGTCCAACCCATCCAAAAGTTGTCGTCGGTCTCCAGATACGGGGTCACATCGAACCGGCCAAAGGCGCGAGCAGCCGCCTCGCGAGCCATGCGAAGCACGGCCCCTTCGTCCACGGAGCGCACCTGGCGGTCTTGCATCAGGATCTGGCCATCGACCAGGACGGTGCGGACGTCGTTCCCATTGACATAAAAGGCCAACAAGCGGGGCACCGTCGAGTCGGGCGTCAGGTGGGGGCGGTCCAAGTCCACCAGGATCACGTCGGCCCGCTTGCCGGCTTCCAGCGAGCCGATCTGATCGTCGAGGCCCAGCGCCCGCGCGGCGTCGATGGTGACCATGCGCAGCGCCTTGCCGGGCGGCAACAGCCGAAAGTCGCCCAGCCGGGTCCACTGGCCCCACATGGCCCGCGAGATCTCTTTGAACAGGTCGTAGGAGCAATAGGGGGACGTGCCGTCGGTGGTGATGACCACGTTGGCCCCGGCTTGCAGCAACTCGATGGCCGGGCAGGGGAGGTGGACAATGTTCTCGGCGGTAAAGGGCACCAGGGCGACGTTGACCCGCTGCTCGCCCATCAGGCGCACCTCGTCTTCGGCCATGTCGTTGCAGTGGGCCAGCAGAACGTCGGGCCCCAACAGGCGGCGGACCTGCTCCTCGCCGAAATGTTCCACGAAAAACGAGACCGACCCGCGAAAGGCGTGGGAATGGAGCAGGATGCCCAGGCGGCGGGCCAGTTCCCGGGCTTCTTCCGCTTTGGCGATGAGGGTGGGCAGGTGGTCGGCGGTGTAGGCAAAGGGAAAGCGCGGGTGAGATGCGTGCCGTCCCAGCAGGTAGGGTACGTGGAGCGTCACACGGACGCGGCCGTTGGCAGCGCCATGCCATTCCTCGACAAAGGCGATCGAGTTCTCGAGGGTGCTCTCGTAGGTAAAGGGCCGGCGCTCGGGCCGGCCGTCGACCCACAGGGTTCCCTCCCAGGGCTCGGGCAGGTGGCTGACAAAGGGATCGGGCGGGCCGACGCCCAACACGCCGCGGATGCCCACCTCGTCGACGGCCTGGGCTTGGCGCTGGGCAAAGATGGGGCTGTCCATGCGGGCCGGGGTGGCACCGATGACCGACATGCCGCAGGTCACGCCAAAGCGCAGGCGCTCCACGGCCGACATCAGCCCTTCGGCGTACCACCAGTCTTCATCGGCGGCGTGAAAGTAGAGGTCGCTGGTGGGCCAGCCCAATTCGGGATGGCGGATGGCCTTGATCATGCCGTGTCCGGCGTGGCCGTAGGCATCGACCAGTCCCGGCATGACGATCTGGCGCCGGGCGTCCAGGATCCGGTCGGCGGTATGGGTCTGCCGGATCTCTTCCGTGGTTCCTACGGCGGCGATCGAGTGGCCCTGGATGGCGACGGCGCCGTCGCGGATGACGCGGTGCTGGGGGTCCATGGTGACCACTACACCGCCCTCGATGATCAGATCGACCGGTTTCATGGGTTGCCTGTCCTCGCTTCAGATGATCCGATGTCGGTGTGAATTCCTGCAGGGACGCAGGTAATGACGTCACCCTCGCGCAAGCGAGGGTCCATAGATTCCCACTTGCGCGGGAATGACAGGAGCCGATTCGGGCTGCATCTCGAATCCACTTGGAGCTGTACCACTGCCATTCTCGTCTCGAATATTTGCACTGTGATCTAGTCCTCGGGATAGGTCCAGCTCGTAGCGTGGGGCTGGATCAGCTCGACGGTCAAGCCCGGCGTTTGATCGGGATAGACAAAGGCCTCAAAGCCATCGGCGGCGTCGAAAATCTTGTCCTGGAAGACGGGCACCCCCTGGGAGCGGAGATACTCGACGTCGGCCTCGATGCTGGTGGTTTGCAGGGCCAGGTGCTCCAGGCCCTCGCCGTGGCGCTGGAGGAACTGGTGGACCCGCGATTCGGGGTTCCAGTTCTGGACCAGGTGCAGCCAGCAGGTATTGCCCAGCAGAATGCGGGCGTCGAGTTGCATGCCCTTGCCTTGATCGTTGCGAAAATCCTGGCAGGTGAGACCAAATAGCCTCTGGAACTGCTTGCAGGCAGCCGACAGATCGCGTACCACCAGGCCGATGTGCTGCAGGCGGATGAGGCCCATGGCGTTGCTGACGGGTCCTGCATCGGGAGGGTAGGTCCAGCTCGACGAGTGGGGCTGGATCAGCTCGACGGTGACCCCCGGCGTCTGGTCGGGATAGACAAAGGCCTCAAAGCCGTCGGGGGCGTCAAAGATGCGATCCTGGTAGACGGGCACCCCGGCCTGGCGCAGGCGCTCGACGTCGGCCTGGATGTCGTCGCTTTGCAGGGCGATATGTTCCAGGCCCTCGCCCCGCGTTTTCAGAAAATGGGACACGCGGGATTCGGGGTTCCAGTTCTGGACGACGTGCAGCCAGCAGTCGTTGCCGAGCAGGATGCGGGCGTCGAGCTGCATGCCTTTGCTTTGATCGTTGCGAAGGTCGCGGTACTTGAGCCCGAACACGGTCTCGAGCCGCCGGCAGGCCGCGTGCAGGTCGTGCACGGCTAGCCCGATATGTTGTACTCCAATAATGGCCATGGGTTCTCCTGAATGTTACTCACTCACACCAGACCCGGCGCGTTGTTCCGCCGGAGCGAATGGCTCCCTGCCTCCGCAGGATGGCAAAGATTGCACACGATCCGGCTGGCGCTTGGACCCCCTGCTTACGCCTGCCTGTGCAGGCAGGTTGGGGTGACGCTTTGGCACGGGAGGGCGATCCGCTCAGCGCAGGCAGAGGCGCGCGCTATCCTGCCCGGCCCGCTGCGAAAGGGACTGCACCTCGACCTCGGCGGGCCCTGCGCCGGTGACCCGCACCACCCACTCGGCCCGTTTGACGGCGGCGTTCCAGGGGACCCACCGCGAATAGGGCATGGCGCGTTCGGAGCGGCCCGCCAGGTGGCCCAGGTCCACCTTTTGCGCACCGGCGGCCAGTTCCACTCCCTCGCCCAGGACAAGCTCGACGGTCACCGGCGACACGACCCGGGCGTTGAGGGCTTGTCGCGTGCCGTAGGTGGGCAGGTAGCCCAGGTTCTCCACCAGGGCCTCGACTTTGAATAGGCCGTCTGCCAGGGGGGATGCGGCCGTCCGGGCGATGTGCAGGCGCGGCGCCATCAGGGCATGTTTCAGAGTGAACAGGGCGTTTTTGTGGCACATCTCGGGCAGGTGGGGGCCGGGCGGGTTGCGGAACATAAAGAGGCGCTTCCAACCCCCGATCTCCACGGGCCCGAGTTGGGGATGCTCAAAAGGCGTCCAGTTCTGAAAGCCCTCGCCCTGGAGTTGCTCGTCACTCCACTTGAGCAGGGCCAGGTTCTCCTCTTCCAGCAGGGGCCGGATGGAAAAGAACCAATCCTTTTCGATGCCCGCCTCGGCAAAGACGTCCCACAGCTCGGTCACCAGGGCGACGATGCCCTGTTGCACGTACAAAAAGCCGCCGGAGGTGCCCATGCGGGGCGGGACGCTGGGGATGTTAAAGTCGTTCTCGTCGGCGATCAGGCCATAGCCGGTGGTTTCGGCGCCGATGGTGCCAATGGTGCGGTAGAGGGCCCGGTCTTCGGCGGGCATGCCGCCCGGCCCGCTCTCAAAGGGCAAAAGGACGGCGCCGGCATTGGTGTGATAGTTCAAGGCGCCGATGATGTTGGGGTGATCCAGCACAAAGCGGGCCACAGCCGCGATCTCGGGCTCGGACAGGGGAACCTCCCCCGAGCCGTACTGCTCGCCCTCGGGCACCCAGCGGTAGGGATAGTTGCGGTTGAGGTTGCCATCCATCGGTTGGGGGATGGGCAGGTCCTCGCCGGTGTAGCCCTCGATGGTGCCTTCGGGCAAAAGGCGGTAGTATTGGCCGCCATATTCGTAGGGCTCGCGGTGGACCAGGATGCGCGGGTCCTTTTCCGAGAGCTTCCACTCGCCCTTGGGGTCGGGGATGCGCATGTCCAGGATCAGTCCGTCGCCGTTGAGGTCGGCATAGTGGAGGCCGGGCCCCACCTGATCGTCGCCGGGTAGGTAGCGCCCGTTGCCGACCCATTTGTAGAAGGGCTGTTTGAGGCAGATCTCCATGCCGTCGGGATTGACCACGGGCAGGATGTAAAAGGTCTGCCAGTCGAGCAGGCGAGTGACCTCGTCGTCGGCGCCGTAGTGGGTCAGCAGGTACCAGGCCGTGTACAGGGCCACCATCCCACCCGAAATCTCTTCGGGGTGGGTGACGCCGTCGATATAGTAGCCCGGCTTGGCGCCAGCGGGACCGCTTTCGTAGTTGGTGATCTCGATGAGCCACAGGTCCCGCCCCTGGATACTCTGGCCGATGCTGTACGCCGAGGCCAGGCTCGGGTAGGCCGTTGCCAGCTCTTTCAACAGGGCGGTCAGCTCGTCATAATCGTAGTATCGTTCAAAATCGATATTCATTCGAGTCCTCATTGCCTCTCTGATCGGCCCCAAGGCCACGGGCCGGGCTGTGTCAAGAATGGAGCACGGATTCTACGGGTGCGGTGATGCGGACGGCCATGGTCCGTAGAATCCGTGCCCCATGCCCCGACGAGCACCCTGAGCCCAGGGTCAGGCCAGTAGGGCGTCGATCTCGGCCACCTCGTCGGGCGCGAGCACCCAATCGGCGGCCCGGACGTTCTTCAGGACGTGCTCCAGTTTGGTGGCACCCGAGATGACCGAGCAGACCATGGGTTGGGCCAGGAGCCAGGCCTGGGCCAGCTCGTTCAGGCCCCGCTCGTGGGCGGCGGCCCAGGCTTCCAGTTTTTCGATCTTGTCATAGACCGCGTCGACCATGTAGGGGGACAGTAGATCGCTGACGGCGCCCCGCGAACCGGCCGGCGCAGGTTGACCGCGTCGGTACTTGCCGGTGAGAAATCCGCCCGCCAGGGGAAAGTAGGGCACAAAGCCGACGCCGTGGGCGCGGCAGTAGGGCAGCACCTCTTTTTCGGCTTTGCGCTCCAACAGGTTGTATTCCGATTGGATGACGGTGATGGGCGTCCAGCCGCGGACCTCGCTCAGCAGGTGGGCTTGGGCCAATTGCCACGAGGCAAAATCAGACACACCCACGTAGCGCACCTTGCCCATGCGGATCAGATCGTCCAGCGTGCGTAGGGTCTCTTCGATGGGGGTGTGCTCGTCCCAGCGATGGACATAGTACAGGTCGATGTGGTCGCTCTGGAGGCGGCGCAGGCTGTCCTCTACGGCGTTCATGATGTGATAGCGCGATGCGCCGCGGTCGTTGGTGCCTTCGCCCGTGGGGAACCAGAACTTGCTGGCGACGACAAAACGGTCCCAACGCCCCTTGAGGGCGTTCCCCAGGACGGTCTCCGACCGGCCTTTTTGATAGCTGTTCGAGGTGTCGATGTGGTTAATGCCATGCTCCAGGGCGGCATCGATCACGTCGTTGACCGCGGCCTGAGGCAGCATGTCGGAGCCAAAGCGGTTGGTCCCGATGCCGATGACCGAGACGCGAACCCCTGCCTTACCCAGTTGTCGATATTCCATGGTCCCTCTCCTTGTCGAGTGCGCACGCGGCGCAATCGCGAATTTTGCAGATCGGAAGAGCGTCGTGTAGGGAAAGAGTGTAGGATAGGGTGTAG
>CAZNQW010000030.1:0-24413 GCA_964575225.1 uncultured Anaerolineaceae bacterium
TGGTGGCTCAGGTCGCTCACCTGCTCTACAAATGTCAAATCGGGCGTGATTGCTTCTGTCATGGTTGCCACGTCTCAAGGAACAGCGGACAAAAAGCGCCCAAGCGGCCGAAAACGGTCGGCTTGGGCAGCACAAATACGCCAAACGCCCGGGGCGCTCGCCTTAAGAAGGGGCCGAGTTTGCTCACGAAAGAACCAGTCCCCCATCAATCGAGATCCCTCTCTAGCATCCCGGAGCCCCATTGACTCCTGCAAAGACCATTATACCACAGCTTTCGAATTTCGCAAAATCGGGAAGGGGTTCACTGACTATTGGTCAGTGACTGACCAGCAGTGCGATCTTGGGGAGAATGAGATCGGCTATCCATTCCGTCGGGAGCGAACCCCGATGGCAATGCTGACGATCAGGATGAATAGCAGTAAAGAGATAATGGCGCATTCGGCCCAGCCCACACGAATAAACATTCTGATACCCTATGGAAAATCCTCTACAGTTTTGCCGTACCCGTCGACTTGGTTTCTCGTTTCCCATTCTATCCAGTGGGGAACGAGAAGACAAGACCATTCCTGCCAGAGACAGTATACCACAATCTGAACCCTGGCCCAAAAGGGAACTTTTGACAGGTTTTGCATCTTCTGCTATACTGTTTACGCACATGCGTCCATTGAAGCGCGCGGGAGCCTGAGGGGGAGTCGGGCTCCCTACTTTTTTGTGTGGAGGAGAGTGAATGACCAGTAAGGAGCAAATTTCAAGCCGGGTGGCTGAAGAGGGCATCGAATTCATTAGCCTTCAGTTCACCGACATTGTCGGCCTGGTGAAAAGTGTCGTCATTCCGGTGGCCGAACTGGATGTGCCGCTCCACCGCGGCGTTTGGTTCGACGGTTCTTCAGTCGAAGGGTTTGCCCGCATTGCCGAGAGCGACATGTATCTGGTGCCCGACCTGGACACCTACGCCGTCATTCCCTGGGAGCGGGATGGCGGGGTGACGGCCCGCTTTATCTGCGACGTCTATCGGCCCGATGGCAAGCCCTTTGAAGGCGATCCCCGGTACGTCCTCAAAAAGGCCCTGCGAGAGGCAGAGCAAAGGGGCTGGAGTTTCAACACAGGCCCCGAACCCGAATTCTTTCTCTTTAGGCGCGATAGCAACGGGCAGGCGATTCCCGAGCCCCATGACCGGGGTGGCTACTTTGATCTTTCCACCGACCGGGGACTCATGGTGCGCAACGAGATGATTCGCGCCCTGAGCGCCTTTGGCATTCGGGTCGAAGCCAGCCATCACGAAGTGGCGACCGGGCAACACGAAATCGACTTTCGCTACACCAATGCCCTGCGGGCCGCCGACAATGTGGTGACCTTCAAGACGACGCTCAAAGAGGTGGCCCGTTTGCGCGGTCTGCATGCCACCTTTATGCCCAAGCCGATCACGGGGATTGCCGGCTCGGGCATGCACGTCCATCAGAGTCTGGTGGATGTGCACACGGGGGCCAACGCCTTTTCTGACGGCAACAGCCAGTACGGCCTGTCGACAATGGCCCGCCACTTCATTGCCGGCCAGTTGGCCCACGCCCGGGCCATGAGCGCGGTTCTTGCTCCCCTGGTCAATTCCTACAAACGCCTGGTGCCTGGCTACGAAGCGCCGGTCTATGTGAGCTGGGGCCAGACCAATCGGTCTGCCCTCATCCGCGTTCCACAGGTGCAGGCCGATCGGCCCGAGTCGACCCGGCTGGAGCTTCGCTGTCCCGATCCGAGCTGCAACCCCTACCTGGCCTTTGCGGTGATGCTGCGGGCAGGATTGGACGGCATCCATCGCGAGCTAGAGCCGCCGCCCATTTCCAACGAGGATCTGTATCATCTGGACGATCGGGGGCGCGAAGCCCGAGGGCTCAGCACGCTGCCCGGCTCGCTGGGCGAAGCATTGACCGAGTTTGCCGCCGATCCCCTCATGTGCGAGACCCTGGGCGATCATATCTTTTCCCGTTTTCTGGAGGCCAAGCAGAGCGAGTGGCAGGCCTACTCCATGCAGGTGGGCGACTGGGAATTGGACCGGTACCTGCGCATCTATTGATCCTCCAAGACTGACCGGGGTCTTGTCGGGGTTTGGCCCGACAAGGCCCTTTGCTTTTCGCCGATCCTGATGTATAATGTCTGGGACCGAGAACCTCCCTTTCTATCAGCGATGTGAGATGGCGGGTAAGGAGAAGTCGACTTGGATCAATGGGCCAAATTGCCGCTTTTTCCTTTGCCCACGGTGCTGTTCCCGGGGATGGTGCTTCCCTTGCACATCTTTGAGGAACGGTACAAACTGATGATCAACCGCTGCGTAGAGCAGGATCGCCCTTTTGGCTTGGTGTTTATCCCGAGTGGCCTTGGAACAGGGGCCATACAGGCCCCCAGCGACGTGGGCACCACGGCCCTGATTGCCCGAGTCGAGCGACTGGACGAGGGCCGGATGAACATCGTGGTCGTGGGTGGCGAACGCTTTCGCTTGCGCGAGATTTCTGACCAAGAGCCCTATTTGGAAGGAAACGCCGAACCGTGGCCTTTAGTCAGCGCCCTGTCCCAGGAGATCAAACAACAGATGGGCGCCCTGCGCGCCCTTTTCCGTCTGTATCTGAGTCTGTTATCCCAAGCCCAGGGACACAAAATTCAGGTTGAGGAAATTCCCACCAATGCCCGCACTCTGGCGCTGTTAATTGCCATCTCGTTGCAGCTTCCGATGGAGCAGAAACAGCATCTGCTGGTTCAGCCTACAATCGCCAGCATGCTCCAGGCAGAGCACCTCATCTTGCGCCGGGAGCAGTTGCTGCTGACCTATATGATACGCACGCAAAGCGAGCAGTGGGAAGGAGGTTCCAGTGGCTATCTGGCCAAAAACTAGGGGGTGGAAACCCGCATGACCATCGAAGCAAGTACGGGGGCGCCGGCTCCCTACCCGCAAACCGAGAGAACTCTGACCCACGACCTGCCGGGTATTGGGGGAGCGATCAAGGTCCACCCGGAGGATTTCCAGGTGGAGGAGTTGCCCCTGTACCCGCCCATTGGACAGGGCGAGCATACCTTCTTTGAGATCGAAAAGGTGGGAATTTCGACCTTTCAGGCGGTCAAGCGCCTTGCTCGCGCGTTAAACGTATCACCTCAGCGCATCAGTTACGCCGGGCTCAAGGATGCCCAGGCAGTTACGCGTCAGGTTCTTTCGGTGCACGGCGTGCCGCCGGATGGGGTGCGGGCACTGGAGCTGCCCAACCTCACCGTGCGATGGGCAGAGCGCCATCGCAACAAGCTCAAAATCGGTCATCTGCAGGGCAACCGCTTTGTTGTCCGCATCCGCGAGGTGGAGGAGTCGGCCTTGCCCGTCGCTCAACGCATTCTCGACATCCTTGTTCAACGTGGGGTTCCGAACTACTATGGCCCCCAGCGGTTTGGGCAACGGGGCGATTCGGCATTGCTGGGGCGCGCCATCCTTCACCGTGACGCGCGGGCGTTCATCGATGGGTTTCTGGGCAGCCCGCATCCCAACGAACATCCGGACATCCAGGAGGCACGCACCCGGTACGACGAGGGGCAGTGGGACAAAGCGTTGGAACTGATGCCTCCCTATTTGAACGACGAGAGACGAGCCCTTCAGACGCTCGTGCAAAGGAATGGGGACTATGGCCGAGCCTTTGCCTCTGTTCCCAAGCGCCTCAAGACCTTTCTGCTGTCGGCGTACCAGTCCGAGTTGTTCAATCGGGTGCTCGATGCACGGCTGGACACCCTCGATCAGGTATACGCCGGAGACCTGGCCATGAAACATCCAGGACATTCGGTGTTTCTAGTGGAGGACGAATCGGACGAGCAGTCCCGCGCTGCGCAGTTTGAGATCAGCCCGACCGGCCCGATCTATGGGTTCAAGATGATACAGGCCCAAGGTCGCCAGGGCGACCTGGAGGCAGCCGTGTTGGCGCAAGAGGGCCTGAATCGGGAGGATTTCCGAGTGGGGGATGGAATCCACGCCCAGGGGGCCCGGCGCGCCCTTCGCTTCCGATGCCAGGACACCAAGCTGTGGTTCGATCAGGGGCTCGTGCTGTCCTTCTGGCTCGAGCGGGGTTGTTATGCGACGGCCCTTTTGGCCGAAATCATGAAGGTCCCCCTGGTCGAAGAGGCTCTGCCTGAACTGTGATAGAGATTACAGAACTCTAACATGGTTTTAATGTTTGGCGCTTCCTTTGTTAACAGTACTCTAATACTTTTGCGGTACAATCCTCTTGTACAGTAAGGACGGATGAAACGGTCTACGGGAGGATGGATTGATGGACTTTTTCAACAGGCAGGAAGATTCAAGTATCGAGCGAGAATTGGCTCGTTTGCAGCAGGATATGAGCCGGCTTATCCGCCGCCCTGCCCACAGCTCCCCCCAAAGGGGAAGCAAGGGATTTCCAGGGATTGTGATATCGACCAAGGCAGATGGGCTGTACGTGCGCGCCGAAGTGCCGGGCATGAAGCTCGAAGACCTGGACATCAGCGTGTCGGGGGATATGCTAACCATCCAGGGTGTTCGTACAACAGGCGCCACCCTCGAGGGGGGCTGGTATCACCGCAGAGAGCGGGAGAGCGGTGGGTTTAGTCGGTCGATCCGCCTGCCCGCCGAGGTGGACGGCGCCAAAGCCGAGGCGACCTATGTGGCGGGTGTGCTGACGATCCGCCTGCCCCTGAAAGAGGCCGCCAAGCCCCGAGAGATTGCCGTGCGCGTGGCAGAAGGCTAGCGCGAAGGAAAGGCCGCAATGACAGAGAATCAGGAATTGACGAGTTTGGAAAAACAGGAACTGGATACCAGCGTTCATCAAGAGCTTCGCAGTGGCTATTGGTTTGTTCCAGCCACCGACATCTATGAGACGCCGGACAAGGTGGTGTTGGTCATGGACATGGCCGGGGTATGCTATGACTGCACCCACGTGAGCGTTGTGGATGACGAGTTGATCGTCACGGGATACGTCACCCATGGCGAGGAAGACGACGATTATGTGCTGTATCGCGAGTACGAGGTAGGCAACTATCACCGCCACTTTGGCTTGCCCGACATCATTGATCGCGGCCAGATCGAAGCGGTCATGTCGAACGGTATCCTGACGGTGACGATGCCCAAAGTTGAGAATGTAAAACCGCGCCGGATTCCGGTGAAGGTGGCTGAATAATCGTCACCCTCGGGGAGAGCGGTTTGCATAAACCCAATCACAAGGAGGAAAAATGGACTGGTTGAGCTTTCTCAAGATTATGGCGATGGAAGAGCACGCCGCGCGGGCCAAATACCAATTGGCCATGGACTTGACCGACGACAAAGAACTCAAAGCGTTCTTTGCCCGGTTGCGGGACGAGGAGGCGTTTCACGCCGACTTTTTGGAGAGCGAGTACGCCAAGCTGGAGAAAAAGATCAAGGCGGGAGAGCAGATCTGATCTCACCGACCTGAGGGTACCCGAGCCCAGAGTTCTGGCTTGGACTGTGAGCTCTGTGTAGAGATTGATATCGGCTCGCCAGGAACGGATCCGGTCCTTTCCCGGCGAGCCTCTCTACCCTGTTGGGTACATGCGTTGACAGGACTGGGTTTGGCATAGGCGTCTGGGAATGGGTTGGGGGCAGTTGAGATAGGACGTTAGAAATTGGGATGTGAATGAGATGGAAAGAAATGTGACCAAGATTTTTGGGCGGCTGGCAAAGCAGAACGAGTCGCTAAGCCAGTCGATGCAGATCCGCTCCTTTGAGGCGGGTGAAACCGTCAGCGAAGGCAGCGAGATGGCCCGCGCCCTCTTTTTGGTAGCGAGCGGGCGTGTGCAGCTCTATCGCACGACCCGAGATGGCCGCCGGTTTGTGGTGGCCACGCTGGGGCCCGGTTCGATGTTTGGCGAGGATTCGCTTCTGGGCGGCCAAGGGCCCGACACCCATGCAGTGGCTTTGGAAGCCTGTACGATTTGGATGATGCCACAAAAACAGGCGATGGAAGTCTCGTCGACTGACGCGATGTTTGGGATAGGATTGATCCAGGCCATGGGCCAGCGAGTGGTGGACGCAGAGAACCGACTGGAGCAGATGGCCTATAGCACCATTGCCTCGCGACTGGCGGCGCTGTTGGTCGAGCTTGCGGGGGACGATCCCCAACCTGTGGTCCAGGTGACCCATCAGGAACTGGCGGACATGCTGGGTACCTGGCGCGAGACCATCAGCAAGACCCTGCAGGACTTTCGTCGTCGGGGGCTGGTGGCCTCGGGACGTCGCCAGCTCACACTGTTGGACATGGAAGGCTTGCAGTTGGAAGCCGGGAACCTGGCCTAGGTTTCCGGCTCTTGCAAGTTCCTTTTTGTATACAAATTGTAGACAAGGTAGCAACATCAGAACCACGCAAGGATAGGAAAGGAGCGATCTATGAAGGCCCTGAACGACATCCCCGAGGCTTGGCGTCTGGCATTGCAGCGCGAAAAGGAAGCTGGCGAGTTCTACGGCCGTATGGCTCAAGCCGCCACGGACGAAGGTAGCCGATCCCTGTTCGAGATGTTGGTGGAGCAAGAAAAGAACCACTATGCGATTCTCGAAGCCGAATACCGACGCATTTTCGAGCCGGATATGGAGATGGCCAAAGATCGAGTGCCCATCGCCTGGTACGATTGGGAGGACTCGACTTTCGAGTTGGCCGACACCCTCGATCTGCCTGTGCTGCTGTATGTGACGGCCCCCTGGTGCGAGCCCTGTCATTTGATGGAAGAAACCACCCTGGCCGATAGCGAGGTGATCAAAGCCATCAACGATCATGTCATCCCGATTTTGGTGGATGCCGACAAGCGGCCGGACGTCGACAGCCGGTATAGCAAGGGCGGCTGGCCGACCACCGCCTTTTTGGATGCCCGTGGTGAGGTGTTGGAAGGCTACAACTTTCTCACATCGGATCAGATGCTGTTGGCGCTACAACGCATCGCGGCGCGCTACGAAAGTGGAGAGGCGGCGGCCCTGACCGGACCGACGATTGCCATTCGGCCCGAGGCACCGCTGACCGATTTCGAAGAACGGCCCCAAGCCGTGGGCGAATTGACCCCCGATCTTGTGGACGACGCCGTTGCCCAGGTGATGGCGGCCTTTGATCGCGTGAACGGTGGGTTTGGCAGCGCCCCCAAGTTTCACCATGCCAGCGTGGTAGAGTTTGCCCTGGCCTTGGCCCATCGAACGGGTGACAAGGCACTGACCGAGGCGGTACACCAGTCGCTGGAGAGCATGGCCAAGGGGGAGATCTATGACCCGGTCGAGGGCGGTTTTTTCCGCTATGCGACGGCGGCCGATTGGAGCCGGCCCCATTATGAAAAAATGGCGGGCGATCAGGCCCAGTTGTTGGGTCTGTATTTACGCGCCTACCAGGCTTCGGGCCGAAAGAGGTATCTGGAGACGGCGCGGGGCGTTCTCTCCTACCTGGATGCTGTGATGTGGGATCGGGATCGCGGGTTCTTTTATAGCAGCCAGGAGGCCGACCCCGAGTATTATGCGTTGACGGCCGAGGGGCGAAAGGGTCGGGAAAAGCCGTACGTGGAAAAAGCGGCCTATACCGAGCGGAATGCCGCCATCGCCTCGGCGTACATGCTGGCGAGCGCCGTTTTGAACGAGCCGCGCTACGCCGATTTGGCCATCCGGGCTCTGGAGTTTATCTGGCAAAAGAGCTATACCGAAGGGCTGGGGATGTTTCACTATTTTGACCTTCAGCCCCACCTGCCCGGCTTGCTCGCCGACCAGGTGAGCATGGCCCAGGCGTGGCTCGATGCCTACGAGCATTATGGCCGCGAAGTGTATCTCCAGCGGGCCGAAACGTTGATGCGATTCGCCGACAATGCCCTGCGCGACGGGGACGGACGTTACTATGACACGCCCGCCGCTCCCGAAGCCGTGGGGCGGCTGCGGATAAGGAAAAAGCCCTTCTGCGAAAATGTGCTGGCTGCCGAGGCCACATTGCGGCTGTACCGGTTCACTGGCCGCGAAGAGTATCACCAGGCGGCCCAGGAGACCCTGGAGGCCTTGGTTCCCTATCGCGCCGATGTGGGGCTGGAAGTGGCCCGCTTTGGGCTCACCGTCGACCGCATCCTGCGCAAACCCCTCATGATCACTGTGGTCGGCGAAAACGAGGATCCGATCCGCGCCGAGCTGTTGCGGGCCGCCCGCCGAGCCTATGCCGCCAACAAGACGGTCCAGGCCATCGATCCTGTGTGGGAGCAAGCGCGACTGGCCGACCTGGGCTATCCGCCCGAGCCTGCGCCGGTGGCCTATGTGTGCCTGGGCACGCTCTGCACCCGACCCACTGCCGATTCCAACGAACTGCTTGCTCAGGCACAGGCGATGGTGGGCCAAGACCGCTTGGGCCAGGGCAGCGACTGGGAGTACAAAGGCCATACGCTGGAGGAAGGTTTCAAGGTGGAACCTGGGGAGCGGTTCCAGGCCTATGCCCGTGTGATCAAGGGCGGAGACCCGGTTTTCCGCTACTGTGTTTGGACGTCGAGGGAGGCCGCCGCCCGCCGATGGCCCGACCTGGACCTCGATACCGACCAGGGACGGGCCAGGCTCGAGCAGGAAATGCGGTCCGAAGGCCGCAAGCGCATCCAGGCCAAGATCGATGCCGGCAGCGGGGAAAACTGGTTGCTGGACCTGCGCGCGGATGGCGAGGAAGAACTGGTTTTGGAGGCGAAACGTGGCTGATCTGGAACCTGCCCTGGCGGCTTTGCAGATGGCGATTCAGACCGAGATCGATGGACGCAACTTTTACAGCCAGTTTGCCCGGCAGACGCAGGATGACGAGGCCCGGGCCATGTTCGAGCGACTGGCCCAGGATGAGGTCAAACACCTGGAGATCCTCCAGGCTGCCAAGGAAACCCTGGAAACCAAGGGGACATGGACGGAATACGCGGGCATGGAGCCCGCCGCCGTGCCAGGAGCCCCGATCTTTTCGCGGGAACGCGTCGAACAGAATATCATGGAGTATGCCTCGGACCTGTCTGCGTTGAGGATGGCCTATTTGATTGAGAGGGATGCCATCGATTTCTATCAACGGGCCTTGCATCAGACAGAGGATCCCCGCGGCAAGCAAATGTTCCAGGATCTGATGCGCATGGAGCAAGGGCACCTGGACTTGTTGCAGGGCGAGTACGAGTTCCTCAGGGGTCAGTTCCAGTTGTCGATGGGCTTTTCCCCGTTTTAAGGGCAGGGTGGATCTCCCGTTGGGCCTTTGGGATTGGACAGGAGGATGACCAATCGCCTGGAATGTTCGCCCTCTCGCGTCGAGCCCGAACTCGATCTCGAGAGGGCGATTCGTTGTGTAATGGGAACGCCGATCGATAATCGGCTACGCCCCGTGCTGGCCCTAAGGGGAGGGCATTCTCGGGAGGAACAATGAACCCTATCAGGATCGAAAGAGACTCCTTGGGCGAGATCGAGGTCCCTGGGGATGCCTTGTACGGCGCCCAGACGATGCGGGCCGTGCAAAACTTTGCCATCAGCGGCCTGCGGCCCTATCGCGCCTTTGTATGGAGTATGGCCATCATCAAAGAGGCGGCTGCCCAGGTCCACATGGATCTGGGGTTATTGGATGAGGAGCAGGGCCGGGCCATCGTCCAGGCCGCCCGAGAGGTCGCCGAGGGTCGCTGGCAAGACCAGTTCGTCGTCGATCCCTTTCAGGCCGGTGCGGGGACGAGCCACCACATGAACGTCAACGAGGTGATCGCCAATCGCGCCAACCAAATTCTGGGATACGCCATCGACGATCCCCAGAAGGCTGTGCACCCCAACGATCATGTCAACATGGGGCAGAGCACCAACGACACGATCCCCACGGCCATCCGTCTGGGCAGTCTGTGGCGGCTGGATGAGTTGGTGGGAGAGGTCGAGCACCTGGCAGCAGGACTGCGCGTCAAGTCGAGCGAGTTCGACGATGTGGTCAAGTCGGGCCGGACCCACCTTCAGGACGCCGTGCCGGTGCGCCTGGGTCAGGAGTTTGGTGCCTATGCCCGCGCCGTCGAGCGCGACGCCGAACGGATCCGCCGCGCGGCCGATGGCCTGCGGCGCCTGGGCATTGGCGGGACGGCGACGGGCACGGGGCTCAATGCCCATCCCGAGTTCCACAGCCGCATGGTAGTCCGGCTCTCGGAACTCACAGGATTGCGGCTCGAGGAATCGGACGACCTGTTCGAATCGATGCAGAGCATGGCGGACGTGGTGGACTTTTCGGGATCGCTGCGCACCCTGGCGGTGACCCTGGATCGCATCGCCAACGATCTGCGCCTGCTCTCCAGCGGACCGGCTACGGGCCTGGACGAGATCCGCCTGCCGGCTGTGCAGCCCGGCAGCAGCATCATGCCGGGCAAGGTGAACCCCGTGCTGGCCGAAATGCTGAACATGGCTTGTTTTCACGTCATGGGCAACGATCTGACGGTGATGTTGGCCAGTCAAGCGGGCCAACTCGAGCTGAACGTCATGATGCCCGTGATCTCCCACAACCTATTTGAAATGATGCAAGTGCTCATCGGCGCCATCCGAGCCTTTACCGAAAAGTGCGTGGTAGGCCTTGTCGCCAACCGGGAAAAGGCCGAGGGGTGGCTGGCCAAGAATGCCATCCTGGTGACCGCTCTCAATCCCGTCATCGGCTATCTGAGAGGGGCCGAGGTGGCCAAGGAGGCGATGGGCAGCGGCCGAACCCTCAAGGAGGTCGTTGTGGAAAAGGGCTACCTGACGGCAGCGGAAGCGGACCGCCTCCTGGACGCCCGCGCCCTGACCGAGGGCGGAATCCGTGAGTAGGCGGGCCTGATGCCAGAGTCCAGGGCCGGGCCGATAGGCGCCTTCCTGAGACGAATCCAGACCAACCCATGCAAGAGAATAGAGTGAGGGGATGATGAAAATCGGATTCATACAGTTCGCACCCGCACTGGGCGACGTCGAGGCCACGCTCGAGACCATCGACCGGCTGATCCCACAGGCCAAGGGAGCCGATCTGTTGGTGCTCCCCGAGCTGTGCAATTCGGGGTATCACTTTGAGTCGGCGCAACAGGCTTGGGATACCTCGGAAGAGATCCCGACGGGTAGGTTCGTCCGGCATCTGGAAGGCCTCTGCCAGCAGTACGGCTTGCACCTGGTTTCTGGGCTGAACGAACGCGAAGGGGACCGCCTCTACAACTCGGCCGTCCTGGTGGGCCCCCAAGGGTACATCGGGCGCTATCGCAAGCTCCATCTCTTTTTGAACGAGAAGGACTATTTTCAGCCGGGAGATGGAAGGCTGCCTGTCTTTGATATCGGTCCCTGCCGGGTGGGCATGCTGGTGTGCTTTGACTGGATCTTTCCCGAGGTCTGGCGGGTCTTGATGCTTGAGGGGGCAGATGTCATCTGCCATCCCTCCAACCTGGTGTTGCCCGGGTTGGCCCAGCGAGCGGTGCCGATCCACGCCCTGGTCAACCGATTGTTTGTGGTGACGGGCAATCGGGTGGGTTCGGAGCGGGATCTGACGTTTACCGGGCTGTCGACCATTGCCGGCCCCAAAGGGGAGGTCCTGGCTCAAGGGTCGCCCGCCGGCGAAGAGGTTCGGATCGTCGATGTGGACATTGCCGAGGCGCGCGACAAGCAGATTACGGCCCGTAACCACCTGCTGGCCGACCGAAGGCCCGAGGCCTATGTCGCCTTGGCCGACGCAAAAGTCGGCGACCACTGAGACGAAAAGATCGGCCACAAAAAACACCTCCCTACTTAAATCAGGGAGGTGTTTTTTGTGATGCGGGCAGGTTTCGGGTGTTTAAAAGGGCAACTCGTCGATCGCCGTGCTAAAAAGATCGCCGATCTCCGGGCCCAGTAGGGCGAGAACTGCAAACACAACAATTGCTATCAATACAAGAATTAGCCCATACTCCATCAGTCCCTGCCCCTCCTCAGCAGCCAAGAACAACACGTCGAACCTCCTTTCTGCGCTGCCCTGACTCGACAGGGGTATGCCTACCGCACCGACAGTATACACCCATTATCCGGTTGTGACAATAGCCCTTTAGGACTAGGTTAGGGCTGTTGCAAAGTCGGCCAGTCAATCTAGTTTGGAGCTCGCCGCCCCCGTCTCGGGGGCGGCCTGCACACCTGGCAGACCACCGCGCCCCGAGGACGGGGCGCGGAGCCCAACCAAATCACATCGGTCAAGAGACAATGCAACAGCCCTGAGGACTAGGTCCTGGCTCAGAGGGTAGTCACAGGATCGACGTCGAGTAGCCAGCCTCGGGGCAGGGCCACGTCACGCAGCAACGCCGCGGGCTCGGGCCCCCGGATCAGGATCTGCCAACGGTACCGTCCTTCCAGGCGACTAAAGAAGCAAGGCGCGGGACCGATAAGGGTGGCCTCGACACCCTGACGCTCGATCTCCTGAGACAGCCACCGACCCAATCGCTGGCTCTCGCGCTGGCACCTGCGGAGATCGGGGTCGCTAAAGCGGAGGGCCACCAACCGGCTAAAGGGCGGATACCCCAGGAGCCGGCGATGCGTGATCTCCTGTTGGTAGAACGAGGCGAAATCGTGGTGGGCGGCAGCTCGGATGGCATAATGGTCGGGGTTGTAGGTTTGCACGATCACGTGCCCGCCATGATGGCTTCGACCTGCCCGCCCGGCCACCTGGGTCAACAGTTGGAAGGTTCGCTCGGCCGCCCGGTAATCGGGCAGATACAGGGTGATGTCGGCCGAGATAACGCCCACCAGGGTGACCAGGGGCAGATCGAGTCCTTTGGCGATCATCTGCGTGCCGATCAGCACGTCGGCCCGGTGGTCGATAAACGTCTGGAGGAACCGCTCGTGATCGCTGCCCGAGGCGGTATCCCGATCCCATCGCAAGAGCCGCGCCTGGGGATAGATCTCTTGCACGGCGGCCTCGACGCGTTCGGTGCCCAGGCCAAAGAACCGGATCTGTGGGCTCTGACATTCAGGGCAACGGGTGGGGACCTCCTGGTGATAGTTACAATGGTGGCAGATCAGTTGTTCGGGTGCTGAGGCCTTTTGCCGTCCAGAGGCTCGGTGCAGGGTCAAGGGGATCTCGCAATGGGGGCAACGCGCTACATAGCCGCAGTTGCGGCAGAGGACAAAGGTGGCAGCGCCCCGACGATTCAAAAAGAGGATGGCCTGTTCTCCCGCGCGCAAGGTCTGGCTCAGGGCCTCCTGAAGGGCGCGGCTAAAGATGCTCCGGTTCCCGGCCCGCAGCTCTTGGCGGAGGTCGATGACCCGGACGGGGGGCAAGGGGTGGTCCTCGTACGGCGTCTGGACGGCGGGCGGGGTCGCAGCAGAGCCCGAGCGGATGCGGTGCGGCAGGGTCAGGAGGTGGAATTGGCCCTGGGCGGCCCGGTGATAGGTGACGACATCGGGCGTGGCGCTGCCCATCAACACCGCGGCGCCCGTGATCTGGCCCAAGGCCATGGCCGCCTCTCGGGTGTGATAGGCGGGCAGAGGGATGGGCTCCGATTGCTTGTACGAATCGTCGTGGGCTTCGTCCAGCACAATCAGGCCCAGGCGCGAAATGGGGGTTAGCAGGGCCGAGCGCGGGCCGACCACAATATCCGCCTCGCCCCGGCGCAAACGATCCCAGGCGGCATAGCGCTGGCCCAGGCTGAGCTGGCTGTGCAGGACGGCCACCCGCCCCGGGAAGCGATTCTCAAAGCGGCGCACCGTCTGAGCCGTCAGGCTGATTTCAGGCACCAGCACGATCGCCCGCCGGCCCTGGGCCAGAATGCTCGCCAAGGCGCGGAGATAGATCTCGGTCTTGCCCGAACCGGTCACTCCGTGGAGGAGGGCCACAAAGGGCCGGGCGCCTGGTTCGGTTTCCGGGGCGTATTGCAGGCCGGCCTCGACCTGCTCCCAGACCTCGCTCTGGTCCGGCGTGAGGATGGGAGGGGCCTCGGGTCCGGCAAAATGGGGGCGCGGGTACTCGTCGGCGTGCAGGCTGATGAGCCCGCGTCCAGCCAACTCCTTCAGGGTGTTCAAATCGGCGCCGGTTTCGGCATAGAGCCCGCCCACCCAAACCCGGTCCGTGGTGCCGCGCAAGGCCTCCAACACGCCCACCTGCTTGTGTGCTCCCCTCAGGGTGATGACCTGGTCGAGGATCTGCTCCTTGGGCAGCGCGAGCAGGGCCAGGGGCTCTTCTACAATGCGCTGCACCAGCTCTCGTTTTTCCAGGGAAGCAACCTGGGCCGTCGAGCCACCCGTCTCTGTGAGCAGTTGCGCCAGCTCGATGGGGCTGCCCTGCCGCAAGACGGTTTCCAGGATTTCGGCTTGCTTGGGGGCGCGGTGGAGCTTGGACAGGGCATCCAGATGGACGCCGGGTGCGGCGAACACCAGGGCCCGGCGCTCGGTGATCTCGATCCAGCCGCGCTGGGCCAGGGCGCGGATCGGTCCCTCGGTGCAACCTGCTGCTTGGGCCAACTCGGCCACGGTCAGCAGTTCGGGGTCGCGCCGGGCCAGCACCAGGAGGGCGTCGGCCTGTTTCGAAGGGCGGCCCAGGCGGGGCAACGCCTTTGCGATGGCCGCATCGTCGGCCAGGAGGCGGGCGTACAAAATGCGGGGCGGCGCCGGCTTGGGCGGGATCATGGCGTGGCGCGTGTCCACCAGGCCGCGATCGGATAGACTGTCGAGAACCGCTTCGGCGTCGTCGACCTGCAACTGGTCGAGGAGCGCACTCAGGCGCATGCGCGAGCCCCGGCTCTGGATGAGGTGCAGTGCTTTTCTCTCCTCCTCCGAGAGGTCGGCAGGCACCTTCTGGGCCGTGGGCGTCACCAGGACAAAGGTCCGCGCCTCCAGGTTGGGCGGCAGCATCAGGCGTAGGGCCTGGCTCAGGGGCGCCAGATAGTTGCGGGCGATCCAGCGGGCCAGATCGATCTGTCCCTGGGCCACCACGGGCAAGGGATCCAGGATGGCCGTCACCTCACGGATCTCGAGTTCAGACGACAGATCGGGCGGGCGGAGATCGGTGAGTTTGGCGATGACGCCCAATGTGCTGCCTTTTTGCAGCGGAACTTGCACCAGGTGCCCTACCTCGGCCTGTTCGCTCAAGGGGTCGGGGAGGCGATAGGTGTAGGTCGCCTGCCAGGAGCGATCCTCGCGCAATGGATCGCTGCCGGTGGGAGGACGTCGGTGAGTGGGTCGGGTGAGGATGACTTGGGCATACATGGTGTGGTCAACTCGTCGGCAAGAGATACGAGGAACGCCGGCTCAGTGGCTTTTGTACAGGGCGGCAGCCAGATAGCCCACTGTATAGTGGCCCGGCTGACGCTGTCCGGTCACATCGCCCGAGGTCGTGTGATGGAGGATGGCCGTGGCGTCGGCCTGGAGCGCCTGGCCTGCATGTAGGACGGTCAGGATGGGCAATCGACCGCACACGGTGCAACCGGGAGCCATGAGTAGCCGGGTCAGGGCATCCAGATCGTAGGCGGCGATGGCATCCACCACCCGCTGATCGCGCTGGCGGACCAGGTCATAGTCCTCGATGTGGTGCAGATCGGAGCTGGCGACCAGCAAGGTGCGCTGCCCGCGCTCCTCGCGGCGCCGGATCGTTTCGGCCAGGGCATCCGCCAGGCGCCGGGCTGCTGCGGGGTCGTCGGCGCTCATGATGATGGGTACAAGGGCGAAATCCTGGAGTTGGCGCTGCAGAAACGGCAATTGAATTTCCAGCGAGTGTTCCCCATCGCCTCGGATGGGGTTCCAGGCCACCCGGGCGCCCAGTTCGGCGATCATCTCCCGATCCAACGGAACCTGACCCAGCGGCGTTTCATAGGCATCCTCTGTGCTCACCGCATAATCGCCCACCCAGGCTCGATGGCTGGGACCCAGAAGGACGATGGTGTCAAAGCACTGATCCTGAAGCTGGTGATAGGCATGGGCCGCGGTGAGGCCGCTGTAGGCATAGCCGGCGTGGGGGCTGATCAGGCCCACGAGAGGACCGGGCACGGCGGGTTGCTGCACCTGGCTCAAGTACTCGTCCACTGTCTTGAGCAATCCCTGCCGGGTGCCCGGGTACCAGGTCCCGGCGATGACCGAAGGGCGAATCCCTGCGTCTTTTTTCATGCGTCACCTCCCCTTGTCCACAGGCAAACACGGTGGGAGCCCTTTCCTGCAAGGGCTGGGCGCCGTCAGGCCGCGCGGCGTTGGCTCTCGGGCCGAGTCTGGTTCGGTGTTCCCATTATAACACAGAATGGGCGTGGGGTGAACCTCGATCCGGGTGTCGATCGCGGCCATGCGCCGCTCGATGTCCGGTTTACCGGGTAAGCCGCTCGATCTCGTCCAGGTAGGGTTGGACCTGGTTGGCTTCCTGGGGGTTTTGCGTTCGGTACGTCTCAAAATGGGAGCGGGCCTGTTCGTATTGGCCCATCTGAAGGTAGCTCAGGGCCAGATTCCAGCGCGCAGGACCGTCGTTGGGATCGAGGGCCAGAGCTTGTTCGTAGGCGTCGGCCGCGCTTTGGAGATCGCCCTGATAGTTGTGGGCCAGCCCCAAGAAAAAGTAGACGGCCGGATCGTCCATGTCGGGGTCCTGGGCCAGGGCCTGCTCCACTTCGACGATGACCTGGTCCCAATCCTCTTGCTGGGCTGCCTGTTCCGCCCGCCACAGGGAACTCGGGGCGCTGTCGCGCTGATGGAGGGTAGCCAGAGCGACGCCGCCCACCAGGATGAGCGCGACGGCCGCCAGTGCAGGTCCATAGCGTGGCAGCCGGTTCTCATCCTCCAGCCGGCGTTCGATGAGGTTGATCCGGTAGCGGGGGGCCAGAGCCCAGCCCAGGGCGAGCCCGCACAAAAGGCCACCCAGGTGAGCCAGGTTGTCGATGCCGGGCTGGACGAATCCAAAGATGAGGTTGATGACAATCAGCCCGGCGATATTGAGCAGGCGTTTTTGGCCCCAGGTGCCCAACGTTTCGCGGTGAAGGGCAAAAAAGGCAGCCAAGGCGCCGATCAGGCCAAAGACGGCCCCCGAAGCCCCGGCAGCCAGGTTGGGGCTGAAGGCATAGCTCGCCAGGTTGCCACCCAGCCCCGCCAGTAGATAAATGGCCAGGAAGCGACCGGCGCCCAAAAGTTGTTCCAGTTCGGTACCGATGATGAACAGGGCATAACCGTTGAACAACAGGTGCATGAGACCGATATGCAGAAACATGGCCGTAAGCAGGCGCCAGTACTCACCCGCGGCGATCAACGGCGTTACTTTGGCTCCCAGGCGCACCAGCACCTCTGTGTTCTGCGACCCCCCAGCCAACGTCTCGACGACAAAGGCGACGCCGATGAGGGCCAGGAAGACCCAGGTCACGACCGGTCGGTGAAGGGGGATCGGCAGCGACACCGGACGGGGTTGGAACTCCGGGGTTTCGGTCACAACGAGATCCTTCGCGGCTGGGCGCGGCAGTGTTCGCTGCGGAGAATGGCCGCCAGATCGTTCACGGCTTTGTCCAGCGCGTCCCGCCGGTTAAAGACGAGATAGTCGAATTCGGGGATCTGCTCCATCTCTTCGTGGGCAGTCTTGAGCCGGTGGGCAAGGGCCTCTTCCGATTCGGTCCGGCGTTCGCGGAGCCGGGACATCAGCTCTTCCTCCGATTCGCACATGAGAAAGACCGTGATGGCTTCGGGGATCAGCCTTTTGACCGTGGCGGCACCCTGGACGTCGACGCGCATGACGACGTCCTGGCCCGAGGCGAGAGCATCGCGAACGTGAGCTTTGGGAATCCCTTTGTACTGACCATAGACACAGGCATGTTCGAGCAACTCCCCCTGAGCAATCATGCGCTCGAACTCGGCCGTGGTGTAAAAGAAATAGTCGTGACCGTGGACCTCAGTGGGACGTGGCGGACGGTCAGTGGCCGTGACGACGAAACAGATCGGATAGCCCTGCTCCTTCATCCGTTGCACGACCGAATCCTTGCCGACGCCAGAGGGGCCAGAGACGACCAGCAACAGCGAGGTGTGTTCGCGATGGTAATAATCGTTAGGTCGGGGCATCTTTTTGCTCCATTTTGATGGTTTTTCCAAACGGGCCATCACACGAACTCTGGGCCGCGGGATAGGCAGCCCTGAGAATCCGACTCCAGCCTTGGCCAAAGATTTGCACAGCCCTCTTTCTGTTGTATACTGTTGGGCATCTCCTGGCAAGATTCTAGAAAGGAGCGAGGTTCCAAGGTATGCCTATTTACGAGTATCGCTGCCCCGATTGCCGTCGCCGGGTGAGCCTGTTTTTCCGGTCCTTTTCCGATATTCCGGCCGAGCCGGTCTGTCCGCGCTGTGGTGGCACACGCCTGCGCCGGGTGATGTCGCGGGTCGCTGTGGTCCGGTCCGAAGAAAGCCGACTGGACGATCTGTCGGACCCGTCTGTGTTGGATGGCCTGGATGAAGACGATCCCAAAAGCATGGCCCGTTGGATGCGCAAGATGGGCTCTGAAATGGGGGAAGAGATGCCGTCCGAGTTTGACGAAGTGATCGGTCGGTTGGAATCGGGCCAGACCCCCGAGCAGATCGAAGAGGCGATGCCCGACCTTGCAGGGGGCATGGGCGCTGCAAGCGACGCTGCAGGCGGCGGCATGGACGACATGATCTAGGTTCCCGGCCCGGTTAAAAGTGTTCGAATTGAACGACATCGAGCACAAACACCGTCGCCCCGCCCACCTGCACCTCGACAGGCGTCGGTAGGTACATCTCCCCTGGCTCGGCGACCGGCGGCATGGGATTGACGTACTGGGTTCGCGTGCGACAGTTTTTCTGAATCAGCTCCAGGATGTGGGGGATGTGTTCGTCTTCGGCGCCCACAAAGATCGTGGCGTTCCCCTGCCGAAGAAACCCGCCGGTGGTGCTGATGGTCGTCGCCCGGTACCCGGCGCCGGTCAAGGAATTCACGAGGCGGCCTGCGTCGTCATTGTGAACAATGCTCATCACCAGCTTCATGTCATTTTCCCCCTTGTGTTCTCTCAAGGCGTGATAGAACTGAATCACGGACTTTAGCCTGAACGTGTTCAATGCTATGGCTAGCGTCGATTACTAGCCAACGGTTGGGTTCCGAACCGGCCATCTGAAGGTAGCCCGATCGCACGCGCTCGTGATAGGCCAGCGTCTGTTGTTCCATGCGATTCCACGAGTCTCCGCTGCCCCCGGCTTTGCGCTTCAGGCCCACCTCCACCGGCACGTCAAGATACAGGGTCAGGTCGGGCACCAGATTGTCGGTGGCAAAAGCCGTGATGACCTTGAGCACGCTCAATTCGAGTTGGTGACCAAAGCCCTGGTAAGCAAGGCTGGAATCGGCAAACCGATCGCAGAGGACAACCCCCCCCTTGTTGAGATGGGGCAAGATCACCTGTCGGACGTGTTGAGCCCGCGCAGCCGAGAACAAAAGGAACTCGCTGGTGGGCTGCATGTCGATGTTGGCCGAGTCGAGCAGGATCCTTCGGACCTGATCGCCGATGGATGTGCCCCCGGGCTCGCGAGTGGTACGTACGTCGTATCGGCATCCTTTGAGGTACTCGGCCAGAAGGCGCATCTGCGTGCTCTTGCCGCAACCTTCCGGCCCCTCAAATGTGACAAAGAGGCTCACTATGGGTTTCCCTTCATTTGGTGCGGGCTGATGGGCTGGGGAACCAGGCTGGACTACATCGCCAGGGTTCCCATGTCGTTCACTGGCATTATACCCAAAAACCCGAGGACAGGCAAGGTGTCATCTTGGCAGGGGAGTGGCACTAGAGTTCGACGGTGCAGCCCAGGCCGGGAACATCTCGGGCGATGAGCCAGCCCTCTTTAAACAGAAAGGCCGGCCGGCTGGGATCGTTCACCAGGTCGAAATGGCCGTCCAGGTCGCCGTAGCGGACGTTGGGACTGCTGAGGGCCAGGCCCAGCCCGGCGGCGATCAGCAGCGCCGGCTCGTTGATGCAACCGATCATGGTATCCAACCGAGCCGCCCGAGTGATGGCATCTATCTGGCGGGCGCAATGCAATCCGCCGCACGTGGTCAGTTTGACGCTCACCCCGTGGGCAGCGCGCCGCTGAACGATCTCCAGCGCCGAAGCAGGCCCCGTGAGGCTCTGATCGGCCAGGATGGGGATCGAACTGTGCTGGGCGACCTGCTGCAGGGCTTCCAGATCTCCGGCCGCTGTGGGCTGCTCGAGCATTTCCAGTTTCCCATCCAGAGCACGGGCCAGGTCCAGAGCTTGTTTCACCGTGTAGCCCTGATCGGCATCCAGGCGAAGGGTCAATTGAGGCAGACTGCGAGCCACGGCCTGTACCCGCTCGACATCCTCTTCGGGGTTCAGCCCTCCCTTGAGCTTGAGGATGCGAAATCCCTGCCGGGCTCGATGGCGGGCCTGCTCCACCGTTTCTTTGGTGGGGGCCAGTCCAAGAGTAATGGAGGTTTGGATCCGATGACGGTAACCGCCGAACAATCGATGGAGAGGAAGGCCGGCAGCCAGGCCCAGCAAATCGTAGAAGGCCATGTCAAAGGCGCAGCGCGCCGACGGTGTGTTCTCCGTCAGAGGGGCCAGTTCGGCCAGGGCCAGCTCTGTGTTCAAGGGGTTCAGATCCAGGGCGCGGTCGGCACACGCGCGACAGGCTTGCAGCACCTGTTCGATGGTTTCGCCCGTCAGCACAGGGTCAAAGGCGGCGCATCCCCAGGCGTTCTGACCCTCGCGCGTCTCGATGCGCACAAAGACACAGGTAATCCGATCGATCTCGTCGGGGTGATCGGCCGCCCGGTACGGCACCCGCAGGGCCAATTGTACAGGGCTCACCTCTACATGTGTGATTTGCATCGGAACCCTCCTTCGTTCCCAATCGGCCGAGGGCGGTGGAATGGATCCTTGATGTCAGGGGGCCTTCTGTCCATTGGGAAGGGTCGCACCCTGGAGCGAAAGGGTGTCGGCGAGTTGCTGTTCGGAAATGGTGGCCCAGCGCAGATTGGCCCCGGCCAGGTTTGCCCGGGTGAGTCTGGAGCCCGAGAGATCGACGCCTGCAAGGTCTGCCCCCGAGAGGTCCGCTTCCAACAGGTTGTTCCCCCAAAGTCTCGCGCCCTGCAAATTGGCCTTGTTCAACTTGGCGCCACTCAGGTCAGAAAAGGCCAGATTGATCTCGATGAGTTTGGCAGCCGTGAGGTCGGCGCCCGAAAAGGCCGCCTCGCGCAAAAAGGCATTGCTCAAGTTAGCACCGCCCAAATTGGCCCGCTGGGCCATTGCCCCGGTCAAGTCCGCTTGCCTCAGGTCGGCCGACCACAGGTCGGCATCGGAAAGATTGGCCTGGCGCAGATCGGCCCATCGCAAAATGGCAGCGGGCAACCGCGCACCCTTTAGGCAAGCGCCCTGCAGATTGGCGCGGGTCAGGTTGACTCCACAAAGGTCCGAATCGGATAGATCGGCCTGGCTCAGGTCACAACCGGCAAGGTCGACGAGGGCGGTTGTGCCGATCAGCCCAGCGCTGTGCAGGTAGCCTACCACCAGGCGCTTGCGGGCGCCATCGAGATGCTGGAGCACCGTGTGGGTTCGAACCTGGACGATCTCGCGTGTCTTGCTGTCGAGTCCAGGCAAGGGTTCAGAAGCGGTCAAGAGGGGAATGGTGTGGCCATCGGCATGGGCCTTGCCCAACATGGCTAGAGTCCTGGAACGCACCTCCTCGCTCGAATGACCGTTGTCGGATAGCTGGGGTTGAGGGAGATGGGGAAATAGCTTGGACATGCGCTCGAAATAGTCTCGAAGCGCGGTTTCACGCGAACGCTCCAGTTCCAGGTCTTGCTCTCGTGAATCGCGTTTGGCTCTTGGGCTCAGTAGTGCCATAGTACGGCTTTCCTTTTTCCCCAACCGTGCGTGGTCACATTCAAGGAGGTCCAAACCCTCAGGCCAGACCATCTGTCGGTATAGCGCCCGCGCCATTGGTCACTCGGGCGCAAAACAGAGCACCTGGCCTTGTGGTCGCACGATCGCCATCCGTACACTATTGTCTCAGCCCCGATGCTCGCGACTCTATAAGGCCTGTGTGCATCCATAATTATAGCCGAAAGCGCAGGAATTGGCAATTCCCCGCCAAAGCCTCTTGCCAAGGATCCCAACCTGGAGTAGCTGCCCGCTGCCCACCCCCAGTGGCTGAGCGATGGGCGGGATCTAGCCGACCCCGGGGTAGGCCATCTTGAGGTTTGCTGGCAACCCACCCCTCTGTGTTGACGCCGGGGCGTTCTTACCCTATAATCAACCTCGTAAATCGAGCGCCGGTCATCGCCTTGGCCTTGCTTGCCACGAGCGTACACACGGCCACGATTCAGCGACAATTCCAGACCGAGGGGTTTCATGGAACAGCAGCCGGTGGATTATAGCCGAAAATGGTACATCATGGCTGCCGTGGGCGTGGGCATATTCATGTCCACCATCGACGGCAGCATTGTCAACGTGGCCCTGCCCACGTTGGTGCGCAGCTTTGACACCCAGTTTGCCATCGTCCAGTGGGTGGTCCTGTCCTATCTCTTGACCCTGACTACGTTAATGCTCAGCATGGGCCGCCTGGGCGATATGGTGGGCAAAAAGCCGCTCTATATAGCGGGATTCATCATCTTTACCATTGGGTCGCTGTTGTGCGGCCTTGCGCCCAACGTCTACTGGCTGATCGGGTTTCGGGTGGTGCAGGCCATCGGCTCGGCCATGATGATGGCCCTGGGCATGGCCATTGTCACTGAAGCGTTCCCTCCATCCGAGCGCGGCAAAGCGCTGGGCATCAGCGGTTCTACGGTGTCGATGGGCATTGTGCTGGGACCGGTATTGGGCGGCTTTTTGATCGGCGCCTTTTCCTGGCATTGGATCTTTTTCGTCAATCTGCCCATCGGCATTGTGGGTACCTGGATGGTCGCCCGCTTTGTGCCGTCCCTCAAGCCCGCGGGAGGGCAGCGGTTCGACCTGCTGGGCGCGGTCACTCTGTGCGCCAGTTTGTTGGCCCTGTTAACTGCCCTGACCTTGGGCCAGCAATCGGGGTTCACGGAACCTCTCACCCTGAGCCTGTTTGCCGCCTGGCTGGTTCTGCTGGCAGCCTTTGTGGCCATCGAGCTCAAGGTCGAGCAGCCCATGATCGATCTCAATCTGTTTCGGAATCGCCTCTTTAACATCAATCTGATCACCGGGTTTGCCACCTTTGTCTCCATGGCAGGCACAACCGTGCTGATGCCTTTTTACCTCGAAAACGTGCTGGGTTACAGCCCTCAGTCTGTGGGCTTTCTCCTGGCCATCGTGCCCATTGCCGTGGGTATCACGGCTCCCCTTTCAGGCATGCTGTCAGACCGGGTGGGTACACGGCCCATCACCGTGGTGGGTCTACTGGTCATGCTCCTGGGCTTTTACGCCATCAGCACCCTGAGCCTGGACACCACCGGCATTGGCTATGTGCTGCGGTTCCTGCCCATTGGCCTTGGCATCGGCATCTTTCAATCGCCCAACAACAGCGCCGTCATGGGCGCCGTTCCCCGCGAGCGGCTGGGGGTAGCGTCGGGGTTGCTGTCGATTACCCGCACGCTCGGGCAAACGACCGGCATCGCCGTGTTGGGCGCCCTGTGGGCCAGCCGCGTGGCCTTTCACGCGGGCAATATGCCCACAGGGGGCGCTACCGCGGCGCCTCCGGCTGCGCAGGTGGCAGCCCTGGGTGATTCCTTTTCCATCACCATGATCCTGCTGGCGTCGGCTCTGGCCCTGGCAACTTGGGCCTTGTGGCAGGAATGGCGCCGTCGATCGGCCCAGCCAGCCACTGCGGAATGAGGGGGTCTCATCCTCCGGGTCCACGTAGCGCCGCCCCCGAGACGGGGACAGTGAGCGTTACCCAGGTTGCGGAATGAGAAAATCGGGCAAAATCCTGGATCAGGGCAAATTGCCTCTTGACACTGACGCTACGTCATAGTGTATACTGAGGCCAGGAGGACAAGGGTGAAAGCCTACACGGTACGTCAACTGGCCCGAATGGCCGGCGTAAGCGTCCGGACGCTGCACCACTATGACCATATCGGTCTCCTGAAACCGTCAGCCCGAACCGCGGCGGGCTATCGGCAGTATCGGGAGCCCGAACTCTTGCGCTTGCAGCAGATCCTATTCTTCAAGGAGCTGGATGTGCCGCTGGACGAGATCCGGGGCATTTTGGACGATCCGGCCTTTGACCCGATTCGGGCACTGCAAGACCACCGCCAACGGCTGGAAAAAGAGACCGCCCGGCTGAACCGCCTCCTGAAAACCATAGGCAGGACCATTCAACGATTGACAGAGGAGGAACCCCACATGACGTTGACGGATGAAGAACTGTACGAAGGGTTTACGCCCGAGCAGGTCGAACGCTACAATCGCGAAGCACAGGAAATGTACGATCCCGAGCTGGTGCGCGAATCGTGGAAACGAATCCGCAACATGTCCAAAGAGCAGTGGCAGGCGGTCAAGGACGAGGGCGACCA
>CAZNQW010000031.1:0-24248 GCA_964575225.1 uncultured Anaerolineaceae bacterium
GCTCGACGAAATCCTCCCAGGCAAACTCGGTGTCCCGCGTCTCGGGGGCGACGGCCGTCAGGTAGAAGCGCAGGGCGTCGGGGTCGTAGCGGCTCAGGAAGTAGGGCACGTCGACAAAGGCGCCGCGACTCTTGCTAAATTTACCCCCTCGGAAGTTCAGGTATTCATTGGCAGGAACGTCATAGGGCAGGTTGAGGTTCGTCTCGCAGTCGTCGCAGTAGAGCCGGCCGAGCGCCAGCAATTCTGCCGGCCAGATGACCGTGTGGAAAGGGATGTTGTCCTTGCCGATAAAGTAGTAGGTCAGCGCCTGGGGATCGTACCACCACTCCTTCCATGCCTCCGGCGTGCCCTGATTTTTGGCCCACTCGATGCTGGCCGAAAGATAGCCGATGACGGCTTCGAACCAGACGTACAGGCACTTGCCTTCATAGCCGGGCAGCGGGATGGGAATGCCCCAGTCGATGTCGCGGGTGATGGGCCGCCCGTGCAGATCCTTCACATAATTACGCGCAAAGTTGATGACGTTGGGTCGCCAGTGGTCCTTGCCGTGGCTGAGATAGTCCTCCAGCTCGTCGCTCAATTTGGCCAGATCCAGGAAGTAATGCTCGGTCTCGCGGACCTCCAGATGGGTGTCGCCGCTGGCCTTGCTGCGCGGGTTGATCAGTTCTGTCGGTTCCAGCAGCTTGCCGCAATTGTCGCACTGGTCGCCCCGGGCATCGGCGTAACCGCAGTGAGGGCATTCGCCTTCCACGTAGCGATCGGGCAGGAAGCGGCCCTCCTGCAGGCTATAGAGCTGTCGCTGCACCTCCTTGTACAGGTAGCCCTTTTCCAAGATCTTCAGAAAGATGTCCTGCGAGACCCGGTGATGGTTTTCAGTGTCGGTGTGGGTGAACAGATCAAAGGTCAGGCCGATCTGCTGATAGGTCTCCAGAAAGGTTTGGTGATAGCGCTCGAAAACCTCGCGGGACGAAACCCCCTCCGCGTCGGCGCGGACGGTGATGGGCGTGCCGTGCGTGTCAGAGCCAGAGACCATGAGCACGTCGTTGCCCCTCAGGCGCTGGTAGCGAGCAAAGATATCGGGCGGCAAATAGGCACCGGCCAAATGTCCCAGGTGCTGGTGTCCATTGGCGTAGGGCCAGGCGGTGCAGACCAAGATTTTCCGTGGGTTCAGGTTATGGGCCATGAGAATTCTCCTCTCAAAGGAAAGAGCGGGGAGTTCCCCCGCTCTCGATCAGGCAATATCAACCGTTTCCGCACAGGCGGAATTGGGCGGCAAGGGACTCAATCGGGATGACACCATCGCATGTGGGGGCAGGCCCCCATAAGGCCCTTGGCCGCGGAGAACTGCCAAGCCACATAGTGGCCGGTATGCAATTGCCACGACACCTTCCTATCCAACATCGTCCTCCTCATCCCGCGGCATTCTATCACAGACCAGCCAAAAAGGCAAATGCAGAAAAACGACGTCCTCTCCTGACCGCACATGCGGGGCATCTGCCAAGGATGTGCTCGCGGATGCCATTGCAGAGTCGGCCGGGTTTGACCGAGGTCAGAGGGTAGTTGCGGTCCGAACATACGGATTCTCTCTAATGAAACTCTAACACCGTTCTAGCATTGGTCTAACGCTCAGGGGTTAGAATGTGGTTGATAGAGAAAAAGGAGACCCGTCAGCATGCAGCAATACCCAGTCTGTGCCACCTGTGGGATCGTCATTCGTTGGCAGCCCACCGTCATTGACGGCCAAACCTACTGCTGCTTGGGTTGCGCCCAGGGCGGCCCTTGCGAATGTGACTATGACAATCTACCCGATCTCGACGCCACCAACGCCATCGTCCATCAGTCCAAGTCTCCCCGGCGCGACACAGGCGACTGAGAGGGTGCCGTCAGCGAACCGTCAGCTCGGCGGCTTGCCGTTCGCCGCAGCTTGTGCTATGATGGTGATGTAATAAGCTCGCCCAAATGAGGTATCAGAAAGAATTCTATGTTTATCTGGGATCCGCGATATTTGATCTTTGCCTTACCGGCTTTGCTTCTGGCCTTTTGGGCCCAGTTCAAAGTCCAATCGGCCTATAAGAAGTATAGCAGCAAACCGAACAGCCGGGGACTGAGCGGCTTTGAGGCCGCTCGCATCCTGTTGCGCAGCACCGGGCTGGACCACATCCGCGTCGAAGAGACACCCGGCCAACTGAGCGATCATTATGATCCTGCCAAGAACATCCTCCGCCTATCGAGAGGTGTGGGCCAAAGCCGATCGGTAGCCGCGTTAGGGATTGTCGCCCACGAAATCGGCCACGCCATGCAGGACGCCTCCAACTACATGCCGCTGCGAGCCCGTTCGGGGCTGGTACCCATTGTGACCCTGGGCTCGTGGCTCGGCCCCATCGTCTTTTTCGCCGGCTTTCTCCTGTCGGGCTTTACCGGGTCGACGCTCATTGCCTGGCTGGGCCTGTTCCTATTTGCTGGGACCGTGGTCTTTGCCCTCATCACCCTGCCGGTGGAATTCGATGCCAGCAAGCGGGCCCAACAGCTCTTGCACTCCTACCAACTGGCCGACGGAGGGGAGTTGCAGGAGACGAAAAAGGTCCTGGATGCTGCTGCATTGACCTATGTGGCAGCGCTGGCCCAGTCTCTGTCGACCCTGTTGTATTACGTCTTTATACTCACTGGCTTTTCGCGGCGAGACTAGCGGGTCCCCTTTTCTTGGATCGGATAGACGGAGCAGGCCGAGGCTCAGGACTCCATTCCTGAGCCTCTTTTTGGTACGCCATTCAAACGCACTCCTGCCCGCCTGATGGCCTGGGCCCGTTAGCGAGCCGGGTCACCGTAGGGCAACCGTGGGGTAGGCGATCTTGACAGGATTTCCAACTCGTGCTATATTCTCTTATGCATAAGAAAATAAGGTAATGGAGTAATCATGGCCTTGCAGGAACAGATCCGAAAAGGGACGACCGAGATCATCATCCTCAGCCTTCTGGCCGACCTGGAGCGAGCCATGTATGGGTACGAGATCATCAAAGAACTCGAATCTCGAAGCGAGGGATTCTTTGAGTTCAAAGAGGGTCTGATCTACCCCAGACTTCACGAGATGGAGCGCCAGGGGCTGCTCAGGTCCGAGTGGCACGGGGAAGAGGGCAGCCGAAAGCGCAAGTTCTATGCGATCACGGCAGAGGGACGCCGCCAGTTGGCGCGGGACGTGGAAAGCTGGCAAGCGTTTGCCGAAAACGTGAGTCGCCTGTTGGGCGTCGAACCGGCCTGATGAACGACATCGATCAATTGCTCGATCAGATCCGGGTCCACATGGACCTGGAGAGCGAAACCGAGTACGAGATCCTGGCCGAGATCCGCGATCACCTGGAGGAGGCGGCCCACGAAGCCCAGGCCCAGGGCCTCGATCGGGCCGGCGCCCTGGCCCAGGCTGCGGCGCGGTTCGGCATGGAAGAAGAGATCGGCAAGGCCTTGCAGGCCAGCCACATCGGCCAGGGCACAGCCGACGCCGTCGTGGCTGCCGCACTACCGGTGGTTGGCGCTCTGATCTTGCGCTGGCTGGCCTTTGCACCCGATGGCACCACTGTGGGTTGGCCCCAACTCCTCAGCCGCCCGGCTTTTTGGATCGTGGCCCTGGCTGTGCTGCTGATCCCCATCCTGAAATTCGAGCGCTGGCGGTACGCGCTGGCTGCCTGGGCCTTTTTCTGGATGCTGACCGTCCTCTTTGTCGCCCTGCCATCGCTCCGCTGGTAGAGGGCCTATCGAGAAACACCCATGAGGCAGCCCCCTTTACCCTGGTAAAAAGGGTCATTCAAACGAAATCAAAGGAGACGACAACCCCATGAAAGACCTGGCGATTATCGAAACCATTCTGCGCAATCGCTACCACTTTTTTGCCGAAATCCGCGACGGGGTAGAGTTGAAAGAAAAGATGCGCGCCATGCTGGTTTCCAGCGTTCTCTTTTTCGCGCTCTACGGAGCCGTACTGGGCTCCACCCACAGCCTGTGGCAGACGCTCAGCTCGGCCATCAAGCTACCCATCCTGTTCCTGGCAACCCTGATCGTCTGCTCGCCGACCCTCTATTTCTTTAACGTCCTCTTTGGATCGAACCAGAGTCTGACACAAAACATGGCATTGATCCTGACCGCCATCACGGTCACTGCCGTACTGCTGCTCAGTTTTGCGCCAATTATCGTTTTCTTTTTGCTCACGACTTCGGGCTATCAATTTTTCAAGCTGCTGAACGTCACCATTTTTGCGGTTTGCGGCATCGTCGGCGTGATATTCTTGGCACAGGGGATGAGGATCGTCTCGGCGGCTGGCAAGGAGGGGGCTATGGCCCGGCGTTGGGTCCTGTGGCTGTGGATCTTTGTCTATGCTTTTGTCGGCAGCCAGATGGCCTGGACGCTGCGGCCCTTCATCGGTGCACCGAGTATGAAGTTCGAGATGTTTCGCCAGTTGGGTGGCAACTTTTACACCAATATCTTTGCCAGCATCGGCGAGATCTTGGGTTTTGTCGTGGTCCGCTAGGCAGTGGGGATCAGGAAATTAGGGAGTAGAGAAATGTCGAGCCAAAACCAAAAGGACGATCGTTCGACGACAGATGCAATCCTGGACCTGCTGTTGGACGCCCTGGCCGAGCGCCAGCGTGCTCGCCGGACTCAAGGCGAAAAACCCGCAGGAGCCCCGGCCAGTGTGGCCCCCAAAGCCCCGCATAGTGACGAGCAGCCGGCACCTGCGCAGCAGCGAGACCAGGCCGTGCCGCCGCCGCGACCCGAGCCGCCGACCGCAGTAGTGCGCAAGGCCAGTTCGGTCCCCCAGCGCCCCGGGCCACTGCCACCCAGGCGGGAGCCGCAGCCGGGTGATAAAGACTGGGTGCCGCCGCCAAAGCTGCCGAGTATAAATATGGGCCAGATGCTGTGGCGGATGGCCCTACTGGTGGGTGTTCTCCTGGTACTCGTGAACATTCCCGTGAACCGGTATGGCGTCAGCCTGGCGCGGATTCTGCCCGAGTCGTCGTCCCTCATCATCCGCGATGGGCTGGTGCTCAAGGGCAGCGGCCCCGAGTTCTATATGCTGGAGCAGGACAAACTGCGCTGGATCAGCAGCATGGATGCTTTCGATCACTTGGGCTTGACCTGGAAGGACGTGCATGTCGTGGAGGACAGCTTCCTGGAGCGATTCGAGGAGGGGCGGCCCATCCACGTGCTGCTCAAGTGCGGGAACAGTCCCCACGTCTACCGGCTGGAAAACCAGCAGAAGCGCTGGATCAAGGACATTGACACCTTCCTGGCCGAGGGTCACGTCTGGGAGGACGTGCGATTCGTGAGCTGCGATTATCTACGCGACCTGCCCACGGGCCCTTCGATCCCCGAGGATGCAGGGCCGGCACCTGAGCCGTAGAGGTCTTGCCGGCATAAATTGGCCTGCTTTCTCCCTCGCCTGGAGCCAACCCAACAGGGTTGGCTCCTTTGGCATCCAAATTACCCAAGCTCCCATTATTTGCATTTTCCCCGGGAAATGGTAAGATAGCCTATTCACCGCACTGTGCAGGCGGTTGTGGTTCAAGTCGTCGGCGGACCCATCGCGATCCGCCAAGAGTGAGGTATCACAGGTTACTGCAAGTGAACTTGCATTTTTCTGAATTTGTAGTATAATTTGCAATCGCGAGTGAATGGACGGACGGTTTCGCTGCATCACGGGTCAGGAAGGATCGGTATGGCGCTCCAGGCAGTGTTTTTCGATATGGGTGGAACCATCGAAACCTATTCCTACGATCCCGAGCTTCGCCTGCAAGCGACGCCCGATCTCCATCGCCTTTTGCGGCGGGCCGGCATCGACCTGAAGCTCGAACCCGAGGAACTCTATCCCATGGTGCTCGATGGGCTGGCCTGTTACCGGTGCTGGAGCGCCGATTCGCTCCAAGAGCTTTCTCCAGAGGTTATTTGGGGCGACTATATTCTGTCCGGACAGCCTTTGGATCGTCGAAAACTCGATGCCGTTGCCGAGGATCTGACCCTGTTTATCGAGGCCCGCTATTACCAACGCCAGATGCGCCCCGAGATGCCTGCCGTCTTGAACGCCATTCAAAAGATGGGACTCAAGATGGGCATAATCAGTAACGTGATGAGCCGAGGCCTGGTACCCGGCAACCTGCGCGCCTACGGAATCCAGGATTTCTTTGACCCCATCGTCCTGTCCTCGGCCTATGGCTGGCGCAAGCCCGGGCCGGCCATCTTTCATCACGCTGCCGGGCAGGCCGGCCTGCCCACCGGCGACTGCGCCTTTGTCGGCGACCGCATCACCCGCGACATCTCGGGGGCCAAACGGGCCGGCTTTCGGCTCGCCGTCCAGATCCAACACGAGTACGATCGCGATCCCAAAGGGCAACAACCGGACCCTGATGCCCTGATCGAGGATATGTCCGAATTGGTAGAGATTCTGGAAGCGGATATGCGCCAATCTTGGGCCCCTCAGCAGCCCATTAGGGGGGTGAATGGCATCCGTGGCATTCTGTTCGATGCCGGCGACATCCTGTACTATCGCCCCCACAAGCGCAAGCGGTTTCGGGCCTTTTTGGAGGAACAAGGTCTCACCATGCCGGAGGGTTTTGACGAACAGGAAGAGGGACTCAAAGAAAAAGCCTACCGTGCCGAAATCAGCCAGCAAGAGTATTGGGAAGCGCTGATCCGCCTGTGCGGAATCCACGACCAAGACCTCATCCAGCAGGGCCTGGGGCTTTTGGAGAAGGACGATGACGACATCCGGTTCTTTGAGGGCGTGCCCGAGACCCTGCTGGCCCTGAAGCACAAGGGGTTCTTTCTGGGCATTGTCACCGACACGGCCCACGATACCCATACGAAACTGCACTGGTTTGAAAAGGGCGGGTTCGGGCATGTGTGGGATGTGTTTGTGTCTTCGCGCGATATGCACGTTCGGAAACCAGATCCCCGCATCTACCAGGCTGCCTTGCAGCAGATGGGGGTGCAACCCCATCAGGTTCTTTTTGTGGGGCACAAAGCCACCGAGCTGGAGGGCGCTCGGGCGCTCGGGATCAAAACCGTGGCCTTTAACCGTGACGCCGATGCCGCGGGCGATATCCAGATCGACCAGTTTTCTCAACTGCTGGGATTGCTGACCGGGCAGGGCCGTAGCGCAGGGATCGAGGAGTAAAAAGACACCATGCCAACCCTACTGATCGTGATCATCGGCCTGGCGCTGTTCTTTGACTTTTTGAACGGATTTCACGATGCCAGCAACATCGTGGCGACCGTGATCTCGTCACGGGCAGCGTCGCCCCGCTACGCCCTGGCAATGACGGCCATCGCCGAGTTTGTGGGGCCCTTTCTGTTTGGCGTAGCGGTGGCCACCACCATCGGTAGCGAGGTGGTCGATCCGACGGCCATCACCACCACGGTCATCATGGCCGCGTTGTCCAGCGCCATCCTTTGGAACCTGTTCACCTGGTACTTTGGCTGGCCTTCCAGCACGTCCCATGCCCTGATCGGTGGTCTCATCGGAGCGGTAGTCATCTCGTCAGGATTCGAAACCCTCCGACTGGCAGGCATCAACAAAGTGCTCCTGGCCCTCTTTCTCTCGCCACTTCTGGGACTGGTACTGGGCTTCATCGCCCTGAAAATCATCTATTTCTTGGCGCGAGGCGCAACGCCCGGCGTCAACAGTCTGTTTAAGCGAGCGCAGTTGGGTACCTCCCTGGCCCTGGCCCTGAGCCATGGGACCAACGATGCTCAGAAAACAATGGGCATCATCGCCATGGCGATGGTCACCACCGGCTATGCCGGTACCTTTCATATTCCATGGTGGGTCATCACCTTGAGCGCGGGTGCCATTGCCCTCGGGACGGCGACTGGCGGATGGCGGCTGATCGAGACGTTGGGCGGTAAATTCTACAAAATCCGGCCCGTTCATGCTTTTGGCTCGCAACTCACCTCGGCGGTCATCATCCTCGGGGCAGCGCTGCTGGGCGGGCCCGTCAGCACTACTCAGGTAGTCAGTTCATCCATCATGGGCGCCGGCTCGGCCGATCGGGTCTCCAAGGTGCGCTGGAATGTGGCGCGCGACATCGCCGTGGCCTGGCTGCTGACCATTCCCACATCCGCTTTGGTCGCCGCTGGACTTCACAGTCTGATCGATCTCGTACTGTAATCATGACTTGTTTCAACGCAAGGGCAAAGACAGGAGGCTACTAACGTGGGCCTGAAAGAATTCTTTAGACCGAGACAAGAAAAGTTCATCCGGTCGCTGATTGAGCAATCCGAGATTACCCTACGAGGGCTGAATGCCCTGGAATCGTACATGAAAGATCCTACCGAGCAACACGCGGCCGAGGTCCGTCAGGCTGAAAAAGATGCCGATGAAGTCCGGCGCATCCTCATCGACGACCTGAACCGTACCTTTGTCACGCCCATCGACCGGGAGGACATTTTTACGCTATCGCGGGCCATTGACGACGTGGTGGACTATGCCTTCACCACCGTGGAGGAAATGGAGATTCTCGGCGTTGCCCCCAACGACTATTTGCGCCGCCTGGTCTCCCTCCTCCAAGATGCGGCGGAAGAGCTCCACCTGGCCATGCAGCGGCTGCAAGACAATCCCGGCGTCGCCAGCGAACATGCCAGCCGGGCCAAAGCCCTGGAAAACCGGGTGGAGCGCGTCTACCGCGAGGGCGTGGCTGACCTTTTTTCAGGCCCTGAGAATATCCACCATGTGATGCAAATGCTCAAGCTGCGTGAAATCTACCGTCACCTGAGCAACTGCGCCGACCAGGGGGATGCCGCGGCCAACATCATCCACGACATCATTGTCAAAACTACGTGAGCAAGCCTATGCCTAGCCAAGGAACCGTTCAATCAACCACCTACGAACTCGCTTTCGTAGGCCACTATACCAAGGACACCATCGTCAGCGCTGCCGGCACAAGGCTGGTCGACGGTGGGGCCTTTAATTACGGCGCCCACGTGGCAGCGCGCATGGGCCTCCGCGCGGCAGCCATCACCCGGTTGGCTCGCAAAGACGAACATGTGGTCACCGAACTCCAAGCCCTGGGGTTGGATACCTTTGTCGAGATGGATCCCACCTCCACCTGCCTGCGCCTGGTCTATCCCACCTCCAATGTAGACGAGCGGATCATCTATGTGGACAGCATGGCCGAGCCCTTTACCGTGCAGCAGGTGGCGGGCATCGATGCCCGGGCCTTTGTCATCGGCCCATCGATCCGCGGCGAAGTTGGGCTCGACATGCTTCAGGCGCTGGCAGCCAAGGGGGCATGGGTGGCCGTCGATGTGCAGGGGTTTGTGCGGGTGACCGAGGGCAACGTCCTCCGCCACGCACCGTGGCCCGAAAAAGAGGCGGTCCTGGCGTACGTGGATATCCTCAAAACCGACGCCGTAGAAGCGGAACAGCTCACCGGAGAGGCCGACATTCACCGCGCCGCCCAGATCCTCGCCGACCTGGGGCCGGCCGAAATCGTCCTCACTCATCGGGACGGGCTTTTGGTCTATGCCCAAGGGCGCTATTACGAAGCAGGGTTTTATCCTGCTCAGTTGGTGGGTCGCAGCGGGCGCGGTGATACCTGCCTCGCTTCCTACGTCGCCCGCCGGCTGGATGCGGACCTGGGCGATGCAACCCTATGGGCAGCCGCAGTGACCAGCCTCAAGATGGAGACCGAAGGTCCTTTCCGCCGCGACATTCAGGATGTGCACACGCTTCTTCAGGAGCGCTACGCCTGACGCTTGGCCCCGATTACCACATCCGGAGCCAGTCCGTGCCGGTGCACGTGCCACACACCAACAGCAAAAAGATCACAAGCAAGATCATCCCGCAGCCGATGCCGCTACACGAGGCCCCTCGGCCAAAGCCGAACCGATCCTGCAACCAGTTAAAGACAGTGCTGATAATGGCCAGTCGAAAAAACCCCTCCAAACATCCCGGACGTCGATCCATTGTCTCATCCCCCCCCTTTTGAATCTTATCCTACAATCAAAACGTCAAGGAAGGCTCACCTCCCTTGACGTTTACTACGTTCGATGTGACGGCGAGTTTCAGCACCGCGGCTCCCTACGATAGGTTCAAGGGCCGGCCTAGAAAAGGAACCCGATGGCCTGCATAGAGTCGGAGGCAAACTCGATGAACGGCTGGGGATATAGGCCGACCACCAGAATGGCGAGGGCGGCAAGCACCAGGCCCACCTTGGCCCCTGCCCCTACCGGTACCGGACCCGCTTCGGCATCGGGCGCCTCAAAGAACATGTAGCGCACGACGTTCAAGTAGTAAAAGGCGCCGATCACACTGGCCAACACACCCACCACAGCCATGGTCAGGGTCTGCGCCGTATCAAACTGGATGGCCGAGCCAAAGACTAACAACTTGCCCAAAAAGCCCGCCGTGCCCGGAATGCCCGCCAGCGAGAGAAGCCCGATCAGCATCACCCCGGCAAGCAAAGGCGAGCGTTTGACCAACCCCCGCAGATCCACGATCTCGGTCGATCCGGTGGCGCTTTCAAAGGCGATCACTGCCGAAAAGACGGCCATGTTGGTGAACAGGTAGGCAAAGAGGTAGAACAAGGTGCCGTTCATCCCCAGGAAGGCGCTCTCCACATTCATGGTCAGGCATACAAAGCCGATCATGATGTAGCCGGCGTGGCCAATGCTGGAATAGGCCAGCATGCGCTTGATGTTGGTCTGGCGCAGGGCGATGAGGTTGCCCAAGGCCATGGAGATGATCGACAGGGCAATGAGGAAAGCCATCCAGCCCAAATCCCAGCGGAAGGCAGGCAATGCCGTCATAAAGACCCGCATCAGGATGGCAAACCCGGCCGCCTTGGAACCCACCGACAGAAAGGCCGTGATCGGCGTGGGCGCGCCTTCGTAGGCATCGGGCGCCCACTGATGAAAAGGCGCCAGCACGATCTTGAAGGCAAAGCCTGCCAGCAGCATCACAATGGATGCCACAGCCAGCCACTGCACACTTTGCGGAACAGTCATCAAGGCCCGGGCGATCATCGACAGATTCGTCGTGCCGGTTACGCCATACAGCAACGACATGCCATACAGCATCACCGCCGAGGTGATCGCGCCATACAAAAAGTACTTGAGCCCCGCCTCGTTGGACTTGACATCATCGCGCAGATAGCCAGCCAGTACATAGGAGGTGATGCTCAGGAACTCCATGCCCAGGTAGACCGACATCAGATCGGTGCCCGAGGAAGCCAGACAGATGGCCAGCGCCGCAAAGATAAGCAGGGCGATGAACTCGCTCCGATAGGGCGTGCGTTCTTTCAGGTACGGCACCGCTGCCAGGATCACCAGAATGACCGTGACGGTGGCAATGACCTTGAAAAACAACGCATACGGATCCACGGCCATCAGGGCCAAAACGGTCGTCGGAGGCGTCCCCCACAGCAGCAGGGTCGACACCAACGCCCCCACCAGGCCGACAAGGGCCAAGGCCGGGATCCAGATCGCTTTCTTGCCGCCACTCGATTCGTGATCCTTATCGTCCAACCAGATAAAATCCACGCACAGGACCACGATTCCAGTGATCAACAAGATCAGTTCGGGTGAGAGCAGTTGTAGCGTTTCAACTAGATTCAAAACTCACCTCCGGTCATCATCCGCAGCCCCTCTCGCCAGAGCCACCTCGATCCTCTCCATGAGGAAGGGCGACCTACCGCCCCAAGCCAGGGCGAGAGGGTCGGAAAGTCCGTTATCCGCCAAAGAGCGCCTTGGCAAACGAATTGAAAAAGTCCACCAACGGCGTCGGAAAGACCCCAAAGAGGATCATCAACACGACCAGCGGCCACAGGGTCACTTTTTCAAAGGTCATCATGTCGGTTAGTTTGGCGCCATGGGTGACCTTCTCCCAGCGCTCGCTGTTAAAGTCACCGAGGAAGAGGTATTGAACAATCTTCCAAAGAATGTAGGCTGCCGTGACCACCATGCCCAAGATACCGATCGCCGCAAACCAGGGCATGATCTCAAAGGCGCCCCGGAAGATAAAGAACTCGGGCCAGAACCCGGCCAATCCGGGCAGCCCCAGGCTGGCCAAAGCCGTCACCATGAACAAGCCATAGTAGTAGGGCATCATCTTGCCCAGGCCGCCAAAGGCGGCGATGATCTTGCCGTCTTGATCCTGAACCGGCTGGCCCTTTTCATCCATCAAAGCCAGATCCCGGGAGTGAGCCCGTTCGTAAATCACGCCCACCAGGAAGAACAATCCGCCGGTGATGATGCCGTGGGTGAACATCTGCATGGCTGCGCCATTGGCCGCCATTGCCGCCGCGTCCTTTAATCCCGCTTGTCCCCAGGCTGCTGCTGCCGCCGCGACGCCGAACATAAAGTACCCCATGTGGCTCACCGAGGAATAGGCGATCAGCCGTTTGAGGTCCCATTGGGCCATACACACCAGCGCCCCATAGATAATGCTCAATAGGGCCAGGATGGGGATTACGGGCACGTTCAGGCAGTAGAACTTGAACTGTTCGGGAAAGATGGGCAGGGCAATGCGCATCATGCCATAGCCGCCCAGCTTGAGCAGGACGCCCGCCAGGATGACGCTGCCTGCCGTGGGCGCGGCTGTGTGGGCGTCGGGCAACCAGGTGTGGAAGGGAAACAGCGGCACTTTGATGGCAAAGGCGATGAAAAAGGCCCAGAAGGCGATGGTGGCAATCCAGCCTACGCCGTTAAACACCGAGGCCACCTGCGACAGCTCGACGATGTCAAAGGTGCCGTGGTAAAAGTACAGGCCCAGGATGGCCAGCAGCATGAACACGCTTCCGGCCATGGTATAGAGAAAGAACTTGATGGCCGAGTATTGGGGCCGGTCCTTGGCCTGTCCCCAGATGCCGATGAGCAGGTACATGGGCACCAGGCCGATCTCCCAAAAGACGTAAAAGAGGACCAGATCGAGCGAGACAAAGACGCCGAACATGCCCATCTGCAACAGGAAAAAGAGGATAAAGAACTCTTTGACCCGCGTCTTGATGGTGAACGACGAGTAGATCATGCTCAGCGTCGTCAGCAATGCCGTCAAAAAGATGAGAGGCACGCTCAGACCATCGGCGCCCACGTGATAGTTGATGTTGAGGGCCGGAATCCACTCGGCGATGGTCTCGAACTGAAAGCCCCCCGCTCCCTTGTCCAAAGCCAACCAAAGATAACTGGCCAGCACCAGCGGGATAAAGCTGATGCCAATGGACAGATTCCTGATCGTGCGCTCATCCTCTTTGGGAATGAACAGGATCAAGAGCACCGCTAGTAGCGGGGTGAAGGTGATAAAGGTGAGCAGATATTCCATCTATTCCTCCTCGGTGCAAAAGTGCCTTTTGCTCGTTATCGATCCAAGATTAGGTTGTTCAGCCTCGCACCAGGAACAAGGCCAAAAGCAGAACCACCGTGACAACCGCCACCAGCAAATAGTTCTGAACCTTGCCGGTCTGGGTAGAGCGCATAAACTCGCCCGCCCAGCCGGTCAGCCGGCCCACCCCATTGACCGCTCCATCCACGATGGGGCTGTCGATGGCTTTCATGAGCCAGCTCGAAAGCCATCGCCCCGTGAGGCCGACGGCGTTGACGATGGCATCGACCACCTTGCGATCAAAGCGGGCGCACACGCTGCCCAGGCGGATTACGGGTCGAATGATGGCCGCCATGTACAACTCATCTACATAGTACTTGTTCTTCAAAAGGGTATAGACCGGACCGAGGGGCTTTTCCAACGGATCGACCGGCTCAGTCAGCGGCTTGCGACCATAGATCAACCAGGCCACCAGCCAGCCCAGGCCCGCGGCCGCCAGCGAGATCCCGGCCACCAGGGCATTAAACTCCCCATGATGGACATGGTGGCCCATCACCTCGGCGTGCTCGCCGATAAACTGGTAAAAGAAATTGGCCCAGGGTGTGCCGAACAACCCCAGGAAGGTGGCAAAGACCGCCAGGATGATCAGGGGCCAGGTCATGCTGGGCACGCTCTCAGGAGCATGGGCCGCAGCCTCTGTGCGGGGCTTGCCCAAAAAGGTCAAAAAGATCTGGCGCCCCGTATAAAACGCCGTCAGCATGGCTGCCAGGGTCAGCATCAGCCACACGATCAGGGCAGCCGTCGAACTTACACCAAAGGCTCCCCCGCTCCAGGCATCGGCCAGGATCTCGTCCTTGCTCCAGAACCCTGCCCAGGGAAAGATACCGGTCAGCGCCAGGGCACCCATGATAAAGGTCCAACCGGTGATCGGCATCCGCTTTAACATGCCGCCCATGTTCATCATGTCGTTGGCGTCGAACTCGCCCTCGTGGTGACCGTGATGGGCGTGGTGATGGCCATGCTCCACGCCGTGGATGACCGAACCGGAGCCCATGAACAACAGCGCCTTGAAAAAGGCGTGGGTGATCAGGTGGAACACGGCAGCCACATAGGCGCCGATCCCCAAGGCCGCGATCATGTAGCCCAGTTGGCTGATGGTCGAATAGGCCAGGACCCGCTTGATGTCGTTTTGGGCCACGGCAATGGTGCTGGCAAAGAGGGCGGTAAAAGCACCGATAAAGGCCACGACATAGAGTTGCGTTCCCCCCTCCACGGCCACAAACAGCGGGAAGGAGCGGGCCACCAAATAGACGCCGGCCGAGACCATCGTCGCCGCGTGGATGAGGGCGCTCACCGGCGTGGGGCCCTCCATAGCATCGGGCAACCAGACGTGCAAGGGGAACTGGGAACTCTTGCCCACCGCGCCGCCAAAAATCAAGAGCGCGCACAACATAGCCCAGGGCACCCCACCAAAGGCATAGGTGGTCGCCAACTGATGCAACATGTCTTCGGTGAAAATCTCCCGGAAGGTCAGGGTACCGGTCTGGGAATAGAGCAGCAGGATACCTGCCAGCATCAGCGCATCGCCCACGCGCGTCGTCAAAAACGCTTTCAGTCCCGCCTCTTTGGGCGTGATGCGCTTGGGATCGGCATAGGATTTATCGAACCAAAAGCCGATCAGAAGGTAGGAACAGAGCCCCATGATTTCCCAGAAAACGAGAAGGGCGAAAAAATTGTCCGAGACGACCAACCCCAGCATCCCGCAGGCAAACAGAGAGATGTAGGCAAAAAAGCGGGAGTAGCGGGAATCGACCTCCGGGGTGCCATAGTTCATGTAGCCTTTGGAATAGATAAAGATCATCAGACACACAAAGGGCACCATGAACAGCATCAGGCTGGTCAGTGTATCCACCTGAAAGCCCAGGCTCAGAGACGTCGAGCCGGTGGGTACATCGTACAGCAAAAAGCGGTGGTTATGACCGGGGGCCGTCAGACCGCCCACATCCTGCCAGCTCAGAAACAGGATGACCCAGCTCAAAACCCATGCCAGGCCAATCCCAATCCAGGCAACCCAGGTGCTAAGCAAACGATTGCGGTTGGTCCAAAGGACAATCAGGGCAAAAGCCAGCAGAGGAAAGAGCGGGATTAGCCAAACTAGATTGAAAAAGAATTCTCTCGACATGGACATCCTCCGGGACTGTTCCCGCCTCCTCTACAGTTTCATCAGGTCGACGTCTTCGACGTCCACCGTCTGGCGGTTTCGATACACCGCGATGACCAACGCCAGACCCACAGCCGCTTCGGCAGCAGCCACGGTGATGACGATGATGGCAAAGACCTGACCCGACAAGCCTCCGAAGGCCACCTCAATGTTTCGCCAAAAAGCCAGCAGGTTGATGTTGACCGAGTTGAGCATCAACTCCACGCCCATCAGCACCCCGACGGCGTTACGCCGAGAAAGCGCACCATACAGGCCAATGCAGAACAGCGCGGCAGCGACGATCAAATACCAAGACAATGGGACTTGCATAGGCGTTCCTCCATCACAGGAAACATCCAAAAACCGGTTCGTGCTCGGGCATTTCCGTACCCCAACTCAAAAGAATCCCAGAGGGGACGGCACCCGCCCTATTTCTCGCGGGCCACCACCACGGCTCCCACCAGAGCGACCAACAGCAGCACCGAAGAGACCTCAAAGACCAGCATGAACTGATCCGGGTTCACCAAAGCCTGCCCCAGGGCGCTGATGGTTTCGGCGGGCACATCGGCCAGGGGTGCCGTTGGCCAGTCGACGCCAAGAAGGATAAAGGCCAGGAGGCCAAACAGTGCCAAAGCGGCCACGAGGCCTCCGAGCCACTGCTCGTTTCTCGCTTCATAGTCGGACGACATCATGCGCTGGGAAAGCATGATGGCAAAAATGATCAAGATCGAGATAGCTCCCACATAGACCAGGAGCTGGACCATCGCCAGAAACTCGACCTCCAGCAGGATATAGAAACCTGCCACCCCCACGAAGGAGAGGACCAAAAAGAGCGCGGCTCGAAAGAGGTTGCGATTGGTGACAACGCCCACAGCGCCAATCAGCGCCACAGCACTCAGGATGATAAAGATCACGTGGGTTACGCTCATGGACATCCTACCTTTCCACCGCCACGATGCGCTTCAAAGCGGGGGCATTTTTGGCCTTGCGCGCCGAGTATTTCAGGATCAGGCCCGTCACCAGGGCGAGAAGGAGGTTGCCGACCAACATCAGCCCTGCCTGCCCCCAGACGCTTTCGGTGAGTTTGACCACCAAACCCGCCAGCATCAGGTTCACCATCGCCAGGGGCACCAGGAACTTCCAGGCAAAACCGACCAGATGGTCGAATCGCATCCGCGGGAAGGTAGCCCGGAACCAGAGCATGCAAAAGATGACAAACACGGCCTTGGCAAACACAATGATGGGCGCCAGGACCGGGGCCACGTCCTCCAGGCCAAAGAACTTCCAGCCGCCCAAGAACAGCGTCGAGACCAGGATCGCCACAGCGAACATGTTCACGTATTCGGCGATAAAGAACATGGCAAACTTCATGCCACCGTACTCGACCATGTAGCCGGCCACGATCTCCGAGTCAGCTTCAAGCAGGTCCACCGGCGAGCGATTGGCCTCGGCCAGGGCGCAGATGAGAAAGATCACGCCGGCCACGGGCATCACCACAAAATAGGGGATAACTTGAGCCTCAACGATCCCTTGCATCCTCATGGTCTTGGAAAATAGGACCACCGCCAGGATACAGAGGATCAGTGGGATCTCGTACGACAACAATTGATTGACCACGCGGAAAGCGCTGATCAAAGAAAACTTGTTGTTCGAGCCCCAGCCGGCAATGACCGCGGCCAACATGTGAAAGGCCCCAATGGCAACGTAAAACAAAACCCCCACATTCAGATCAGAGCCGATGTACCCGGTCCCGGGCCCCCAGGGCAGCACGGCAAACACCAGGAGCGCAGGGACGGCCACGAGGAGGGGCGCCAACATGTGCAGTCCCCGATCGGCCCGAGTGGGGATCACGTCCTCTTTGGTCAACATCTTGATCGCGTCGGCGAGGGCCTGGAGCAAACCATAGGGCCACACCCGGTTGGGTCCGGGCCGGTCCTGCATGCGCGCAATCACCTTGCGCTCCATCGGCGTAAAGATGAGGACCGCCATCACGCCGAACACGAGAAGGATCACCACTCCCAGAATATCGGCGATCAGATCCACACCCCACTGGGGCAACCCCCAACTGGCCATCAGATCGCCGACCCAGGCTCCGAATTCCACCCAAAAGTTTAACAAGTCCATACTCTTCTCCCATCGCTGCGAGGAATGGACAAACCCCAAAAAGCCCATGATCCCAATGGATCATCGGCTTTTGGCTCGCTGCCTATTGCCAACGCAAGGCGCCCTTTCTCCAGGCGTAGACCAGCCCAACCGTCAGGATGGCCAAAAAGAAAAAGGCCTCCACCAAAGCATAGAGTCCAACCTTGTCGTAGGCCACTGCCCAGGGGAACAAAAAAATGGCCTCAATGTCGAAAACGACAAAGACCAGAGCGTACACATAGTATTGGGCACGAAATTGCACCCAAGTTTCGCCCACAGTCTCGAGGCCACATTCGTAGGTACTCGTCTTGGTTGGATTCGGCTTCTTGGGTCGCAGCAACCAGGCCAGTCCCAAAGCAATAAAGGGAAAGGCACAGGCCACCACAACATAGACCCCGATGAAGTTATAGTCTGACAGCAACGTCATACCCTCCCTCAGCCGGTTTTGGAACGTCCACTATTATGCCACAAGTCTAGCGAAAAGGCAAGTCTCTCGTAAGCGCCCGGTTGAAATTTTCCCAAAAGAGCCCTCCCCCCTGGAGCAGTCGCATGGGGGAGCAGGAGCCGAGTTCTTTCTTCCAGGGCATGGGGATCGATGTCCGGTAGAGTGCTGATTGGCGATGAGTTCACGTAGCATACCCCAAACTCGGGGGGGCTCGCGCGCCATCCAAATGCGATGGCTCATACCCTCCCCACAAACCACCTTTACAGCATCGATCAGTCGTGATATAATCCCGCTATGTCTTTACCTGTACAGATCTACACCGATCCGCAAGATCAGGCGGCTTGGGATAAGCGAGTCGCGGCAGCACCTGGCGGACACCTGTTGCAAAGCTGGGCCTGGGGCGAACTCAAGGCACGCTTTGGCTGGGGCGTCCAACGGATCGCCGTGGGCCAGGCCTGCGCCCAGATCCTCTATCGCCCCTTGCCTGGCGGCTTGGGAACCCTGGCCTACATCCCCAAGGGTCCGGTGGCCCACGACGATTCGGAATTCCAACTTCTCCTCGACGAAATCGATCCCCTGGCCCGCCGAGAGGGGGCGATCTGTCTCAAAATCGAGCCCAACCTCGAGGATGACCCTCGCCACGTTCAATTGTTGCAGCAATGGGGTTTTCGGTTCAGCCCGCAACAGGTGCAACCCCAAAGAACCCTCGTGGTGGATCTCGACGGCGAACCCGATGCCATCCTACAGCGGATGAAGCAAAAGACCCGCTACAACATTGGCCTGGCTGAGCGCAAAGGCGTCACCGTCCGCGCCGGGGACGAAACCGACCTGCCCGCCTTTTATGTACTGATGGAAGAGACCGCCCAACGGGACGGCTTTGCCATCCACAGCCGTGAGTATTACGATACGGCCCATCACCTGCTTGCCTCCACAGGAAAGGGGCGCCTGCTGCTGGCCGAATACGAGGGACAACTGCTGGGGACCCTGTCCGTCTTGGCCCTTGGCGATACCGCCTGCTATATGTATGGCGCCACGTCCAACGAGCACCGGAACCGCATGCCGGCCTATGCCCTGCAATGGGCCGCCATGCTCTGGGCCCGCGAGCAAGGCTGCCGTTTCTACGATCTGTGGGGGGTGCCCGACGAGGACGAAGACACCCTCGAAGCCCATTTCACCGAGCGCTCCGATGGCCTGTGGGGGGTCTATCGCTTCAAGCGCGGCTATGGGGGGAGGTTGGTCCGCACCATCGGCGCCTGGGATCGGGTCTATGCGCCGCTGCGCTATCAGCTCTACAGGCTGGCGGTCCGCTGGCTCCAGCGAGGGCACGCCGACTGATGCAGGTTCTTCCCGTCGCCGAGCGGCAAACCTGGGATCGCGCCCTGCTTGCCCTGCCCAACCCCCACATCCTGCAGAGCTGGGCCTGGGGCGATTTCAAATCGCACCATGGCTGGCGCCCGCAACGGCTCCTCTTCCAGGAAGAGGGCCGCACGGTGGCGGCGGCTTCTCTGCTCCGCCGCAGGCTCCCCGCCCTGCCCGCAGCCATCTGTTACGCGCCCAAGGGGCCCCTCCTCGATTGGACCGATACGGATCTCGCTGAACGCGTGCTGGCAGCGCTGGAGGGCGAGGCCCGCCGTTGGGGGACCCTGTTTGTCAAGATCGATCCCGACATCTACTACCCAGACCACGCGCCGGCCTTTACTCCCTGCCCGGCCCATGCCGACCAGGTGGCGTCGATGCTCCAGCGACGGGGTTGGCGGTTCTCGAACGATCAGATTCAATTCCGCAACACCGCCCTGCTGGATCTCGGCCCTTCAGAAGACGAGTTGATGGCCATCATGAAGCAAAAGAGCCGGTACAACATCCGGCTGGCTGCGCGCCGCGGCGTAACGGTCCGCGAGGGGGAATTGGCCGACCTCCCTCTCTTTTACCGGCTCTATGCCGAAACGGCCCAGCGCGACCGGTTCCTCATACGCCCGCCCCAATACTATGAAGACGCCTGGGGTAGCTTTCTCCGAGAAGGGCTGGCGACCCTGCTTTTGGCCCAGGTGGAGGGCCAGGTCGTCGCCGGGATCATCCTTTTCACCTTTGGAAACCAGGCTTGGTACATGTATGGCGCATCGTCCAATCTGCACCGGGACAAGATGCCCAACTATCTCCTCCAATGGGAAGCCATTCGCCACGCCCGGGCCCGGGGCTGCACCGTCTACGACCTTTGGGGGGCGCCCGAACAACTGGACGAATCCGATCCGATGTGGGGAGTGGTGCGCTTCAAGCTCGGCCTCGGCGGCGAGCTTGTCCAGGGATTGGGCGCCTGGGACTATGCCGCCCGCGAGATTCCCTACCGCTTTTACACCCAGGCCATGCCCCGCCTGCTCGATCTTCTCAGGAGCCGGCACCCCCATCCACCGTCGCAGTAGTTCGATGCAATTTGCGGAAGCAACCTTTCCCGGCTATAATCTGGACCAAAGGGGGCCCTCGTGAGCCCGGGTGGCAAGCCATGACTCAGAATGTGCGCGTGTACCGATATTTTGACCTGATCATGGCGGCGTTTGTGGCCGTGCTGCTGATCAGCAACATCGCCTCGAGCAAGATTTTGGATCTGGGCCCTTTTACCTTTGACGGCGGCACCCTCCTGTTTCCCATCAGCTACCTGTTCGGCGACATCCTCACCGAGGTGTATGGCTATCGCAAGAGCCGCCGCGTCATCTGGGTCGGATTTGGCAGCGCCACCTTGATGGCGGGGGTGTTGGCCCTGGTGGGTGCCCTGCCTCCGGCCCAGGGCTGGGACCATCAGTCCGCCTACCAGGCCATCCTGGGCGCCACGCCCCGCATCGTCGCCGGCTCGCTCATCGCCTACTTTTGCGGGGAGTTTAGCAACTCGTTCACCCTGGCCAAGATGAAAGTGCTCACCCAGGGACGGTGGCTGTGGACCCGGACCATCGGCAGCACCCTCATCGGCGAGGGGGTGGACACCCTGCTTTTTGTGACCATCGCCTTTGCCGGGACCCTACCTTGGGATCTCTTTTGGAGCGTGGTGCTGTCCAACTATCTGTTCAAGGTGGGCCTGGAGACGTTGATGACGCCCGCCACCTATCGCATCGTCGCCTTTTTGAAACGCGCCGAACAGGAAGACGTCTACGACGTCGACACCGACTTTAACCCATTCAAGATCGCCGGGTGATGTGCCGTACATCGCCCACTGAAGCCGGCAGGCGGCTTGTAGCCTGTATCGTGAGGAATGTATGACTGAAAACGATTGGGGCGAGCTTCTCGTCCCCGCCGATCTCCCTGCCGATCACCGCTCGGGGTTTGTCGCCGTCGTGGGCAAACCCAACGTCGGCAAATCGACGTTGATGAACGCCCTTCTGGGCCAGAAAATTGCCATTGTCTCGCCCAAACCCCAAACCACCCGAAACCGGTTGTTGGGCATCTTGACGCTGGAAAAGGGCCGGGGCGACCCGGCCGACGCCCAGATCGTCTTTGTCGACACGCCGGGCATCCACCAGCCCCATCACAAACTGGGCGCCTACATGGTAGAGACGGCCATCCGCGCCATCCCCGACGCCGACCTCGTGCTGTTTCTGGTGGACGTGTCTCAGCCGCCTTCCGAGGAAGACCGCCAGATCGCGAGCATCCTCCAGGAACAGCGGCAGGCCCCCGTGCTTTTGGTACTGAACAAGTCCGACGCCCTGCCGGCCGAGTCGGCTTTGGCGCAGATGGCAGCCTATCAGGGCCTGGGCGACTGGGCCGATTCGATGCTGATTTCGGCGCTGCGCCGAGACAAGCTGGACGATCTACTGAACGCCATCCTCGACCGATTGCCCTTGGGCCCGCGTTACTATCCGGAGGATCAGGTCACCAACCAGCAGCTCCGTTTCATGGCGGCCGAACTGATCCGCGAAAAGGTGATGCTCCATCTGCAACAGGAACTGCCCTACTCGGTCGCCGTCATGGTCGATCAGTTCAAAGAACGTAGCGAGGACATGACCTACATCGGCGCCACGATCTTTGTGGAACGCGACACGCAAAAGGCCATCATCCTGGGTCAGAAAGGCTCCATGATCAAACGGATTGGGCAAGATGCCCGCCGCGAGATCGAACAATTGCTGGGTACTCGGGTGTATTTGGAGCTGTGGGTCAAGATCCGGAAAAAGTGGCGCCAGGATGAACAGGAACTGCGCCGCCTGGGCTATTCGCTGCCGAACAAAGGTACATAGGCTTTCTCATCACCTGGGCCCGCCAACGTGCTCCTATGAGGTTGTCCTTTCCAGGAGGCATACCATGGAAAACAAGACCAAACGACGCCTGATCCAACCTTCGACCCGGGCCCTGTGGCAGGAAGCTCGCCGGACCCCCGGCTACTCCCTCATCAACTGGCTGCACGGCTATGTCTATGCCCGCTGGATCTATCTGTACATCGGCATCGGAGCCGGGGAGCATTGGCTGGCTCGCCTTTTTGGTCCCCCACTGCGCCTCTTGGGCCGCGTCCTACCGCATCGGTCCAACGGCGACAGCCAGAGCCACACGATTGCCGACGGATACCACGGCAAGGTGGTGCCCCTTGATGCCGCCATCCAGCTGGTCACCGTTCAGGAGGACGTGAACCTGGGCGACCTGGAACAGATCATTCCCTATCCAGTGGCCCGCGACCTGGTCCTCCAGAATCCCGATCATATCACTGTGCTGGACTGCGCTTGCCGCTCGGTGCGGCCCAACTCCTGCGAGCCCGTTGATGTCTGCATGGTGATCGGCGAACCCTTTGCCAGCTTTGTCCTGGAGCATCACCCCCTCCGTTCACGGGCGATCAGCCCGCAGGAAGCCGTGGCGATCCTCACCGCCGAACACGAGCGGGGCCATGTCCACCATGCATTTTTCAAAGATGCTATGCTCGGCAGGTTCTACGCCATCTGCAACTGCTGCTCCTGCTGTTGCGGCGCGATGTACGCCCACCAACACGGCACGCCGATGCTGGCCTCCTCGGGCTACCTGGCCCGGGTGGATGAGGACCTGTGCGCGGGCTGCGGTGCGTGCACAGAGGTCTGCCCGTTTGCGGCGATTTCGATGGATGACGGGTTGGCGCACGTCGATGCCGCCACCTGCATGGGTTGCGGCGTGTGCGTGGCCCACTGCCCGCAAGAGGCCCTCTCTTTGCAGCGAGATCCGACCAAGGGCGAGCCGCTGGAGATTCAAAAGGTCATGGCGGAGGTAGCGTCAACCGCCAGGGATTGAAGGCTGGTCGTACTTGACAAAATCGCACACTGTAATTACAATGTGTATACCATCAAGCTGAAATGTTGGCAAGGAGGTTTCGGTATGGTCGCCATGATCAAGTCGCGTATCGTCAAGATCGGCAACTCACAGGGAGTTCGCATTCCCAAACTCCTGCTCGAACAAAGCAATCTTGAGGAGGAAGTCGAGCTGGTTCTGCAAGAGGATCAGATCATTATTCGCCCGGTCCAGCAAGTGCGTCAGGGCTGGGAGGAAGCGTTCAAAGCCATGGGCAAACGACGCGACGATGAGCTACTGGACGGCGAGGCTCTTGCCTCGAACGATTGGGACGAGGAAGAATGGGAATGGTAGTCAAACGCTTTGACGTATACCTGGTCAACCTCGATCCCACAATTGGCAGCGAGATCAAAAAGACGCGCCCGTGCCTGATCGTTTCGCCGGATGAAATGAACCGCTGGATCAGAACCGTGATTGTTGCGCCTATGACCACCAAAGGACATTCCTATCCAACTCGCGTGCCGTGCGAGTTCCAGGGGAAGGAAGGGCAGGTCGTACTGGATCAAATCCGAACGGTGGACAAATCACGATTGGTGCAAAAGCTGGGTCGAATAGACAAAGCCACACAGAGAGAAGTGGTTGTGACGATTGCCGAGATGTTTGCAGAATAGACGCGCAAACTGCCAAATCTCGAGGTCCAACCGGCTGTTACCGCTCAAGCCTCCGTGCCAATGGTGCAAGCACCAACCGCGCCGTCAAGGCGAACAGACTTGGTGCATTGTGTCCACTACTACAAAGAGGCTATGCTCGGCAGGTTCTATGCCATCTGCAATTGTTGTTCCTGCTGCTGTGGGGCGATGTACGCCCACCAGCACGGCATGCCGATGCTGGCATCCTCCGGCTACCTGGCCCGGGTGGATGAGGACCTGTGTGTG
>CAZNQW010000032.1:0-13414 GCA_964575225.1 uncultured Anaerolineaceae bacterium
GGCGTGTCCGTAGGCGGTACGGGCGTGAGGGGCAGCGTCGGCTCCCCGGTCGCGGAGACCACAACCACAACCGGCGTAGGAGCAACGAGCACGGCCGTAGGATCGAGCGACGCGTCGGTGGGCTCGGGGGTCGGGCTAAAGGTAGCCACCACCATGGACGGTTGCAGCTCGGTCGGTTGGGGCGAGACCACGACCACCACAGTGGGCGCCCCACCACCATCACCCCCAAGGAACAGATAGGCAGCGCCGGCCCCCACAGCCAAGACCAATAGGGCTATGATGCCCACCAAGAGCGGCACGGCGCTACCCTTCTTTTTGGCGGCAGGTGTAGCGGGTGTCATGGGCGCAGGGGTCTTGGTTCGTTTCCGCCCCGGAGAGGGAGCAGCGACGGGCGATTGCTTCTGGCGCAAGGCCGTCGCCATTTCACTGGCCCGCTGGAAGCGGTCTTGGGGTTGCTTGGCCAACGCCTTGTCGACCACCCCTTCCAGCCAGGATGGGATGGAAACGTTCATCTGACGAAGGGGCGGCGCCGGCTCGTTCATCTGCTTGTACATGATGGCCATGGGTGTGGGTGCGCTAAAGGGTGACCACCCCGACAACAGTTCGTAGAGAACGACGCCCAGGGCATAGATATCGGCGCGGCCATCCACCTCTTGGCCCTGGAGTTGCTCGGGCGCCATATACTCCGGGGTGCCGATGCTGGTCCCCGTACGCGTCAGATGGGTGGCCTGAGAGAGCACTTTGGCAATGCCAAAGTCGGTGAGAAGCGGCCGGCCATCGGTGGACATCAGCACGTTGCTGGGTTTGACATCGCGGTGCACCAGTCCCTGACGGTGGGCATAGTCCAGAGCGTCGGCCAGTTGGGCGGTGATGTCGACCGCCTGCTCCATCGTCAGGTTGCCCTGCTGGATCCGGTCTTTGAGGGAGCCTCCATCGGCATAGTCCATGGCAATGTAGTAGATGCCGTGGGCCTCTCCAGCATCGTACACGTGCAAGATGTTGGGATGGCTCAGCTTGGCTACGGCCAGGGCCTCTCGCCGAAACCGGGCAATAAACTCCTGATCGCGGGCCAACTCGCCACGCAGCACTTTGATGGCCACGTACCGGTTGAGCGACTCCTGGAAGCCTTTATAAACCACAGCCATGCCACCCTCTCCGAGCTTGGAGACGAGGGTGTACGGACCAAAGGACTTGCCGATTAGTTCATCCATATTGTGCTCCCTAAATCGATGATGGTACGCCTTTATACCGAGCTCGCGATCGAGATGGTCGTGCAACACGGTTGTGCGCCGTCACGGGACCCATCATATCACACCAACCCACCCAAGACAAGTATTCGATCCATCTCCCCAACCCAACCAGCTTCTCAATAACCCACGTGCACAAAGGTTCCATCGGCGAAAAAGACATAGGCGCGGTGGGTGGCCCGCCCATCGCTGTCACTGAAGATCATGCCCCGCTCGAAATCCTGGACGGCCGGGTCGCCGTTGCCGGGTCCGCGGCCCACCTCTTCGGCCAGAGCCCAGCCGATCGGCGAGCTGGCCCCACCCAATTCGCACCAGACCTTGCCAAAGCCCCGCTTGGGCTGCACCAGCCCCGGCGGCGGCGATGCGGGGCAAGAAAAATCGGGGTCACCCTCATTCCACTTGTCGGTAAAGCTGCGATAGGTTCTGGCCCATCCCCCCTGCTCGAACACGACGTAGGCATAGTCATTGTCGGCCCGCCAGAACATGTGCGCCGCCTGAAACGCCTGCTCGGCATCCTGGATCACCTGGGCCTGGGGATAGAGAGGACAGCCCAGTTGAGTGCGGTACGTTTGCCACAGATCGGCAAAGAGACCCTGCGCGGCAAAGGGACAGGGGGGCACTGTGGGCGTCGACGGAACCGGTGTAGGGGTGGGCGGCGCCAGCGTAGCCGTTGGCGGAACCGGTGTATCGGTCGGTGGTACCGGCGTATCGGTGGGCGCCAGGGACTCGGTCGGCAGCGGCTCAGCGGTCGCCGGTTCGGAGGTAGGCGTGGGGGTAGGCTCTTCGGATGTGGGCGTGGCCGTCGGTTGGATACCCTCACTCCCGCTGCTCGTCGGGGGTGCGACGACGATCACCTGGGTAGGCACCGGCGTGGCCTGTGCCCCTCCCCCCAGCAGGGAGGCTGTGATCAATCCAATTACCACCAGAATGGTGACTGCCGCCAGGGCCAGCAGTATCCCCGCCAACGGCAAGGACGGTTTCCGCGCGGGAGGTTCCGGCCGCGCAGTCGGGGTTTTGGGCGACGGCGTGGGCACCACCATGGAAGCCGGAACCTGTCGGCCGGCAGGAGATGCCCGCAACGCAGATCGCAGCGCGGCTGCCATATCGGCCCCCCTCTGGTACCGGTCGCCCGGCTGCTTGGCCAACGCCTTGAGGATCACCTGCTCGATGGCTGGGGGCACGGCGACGTTGATCTGCCGAGGCAGGGGCGGAGGATCGTAGATAATGGCATGCAGGATCGAATGGGGGGTCGTGCCCCGGTGAGGCACCTGACCGGTCATCATCTGGTAGAGAACCACGCCCAGGGCATACAGGTCGGTGCGGTGATCGATCGGGGTCCCCGCGGCCTGCTCGGGCGACATGTACTCGGGCGTGCCCACCAGCATGCCCGTACGGGTCAGTTGTTCGGCTTCAGAGACTGCCTTGGCAATGCCAAAATCGGTCAGCTTGACCCGGTCATCGGGGCCGACAAAAATGTTGGCCGGTTTGATGTCGCGGTGGACAAACCCCCGCTGATGGGCGTAATCCAATGCCGCGGCGACCTGTTCCAGGATGCGCGCCGCCCGTTCGGGCGACAGCGCCCCTTCCCGCTGAATCAGGTCCTTGAGCGTTTGCCCCTCTAGAAATTCCATGACGATGTAGTAGAGCCCACCCTGCTCGCCCACGTCGTGGACCACGACAATATTGGGGTGGCTCAGGCTGGCGGCGGCCCGAGCCTCGCGCAGAAAACGCTGGACAAACTCCTCGTCGTAGGCCAGTTGGGGCGGCAGCACCTTGACGGCCACGTAGCGATTCAGGGAGGACTGATAGGCCCGATACACCGACGCCATCCCACCCCGGCCCACTTCCTCCATGATCTGATACACACCCAGCGTTTTGCCCTTCAGATCCATACCGATCCCTCCGCGCATTCAAGCGGCCTGCTAATAGATATCAAAGGAGCCTGTGGCCACCAACTCGCCATCTACAGAGAACTCAACCCAATAGGTGCCCAGGTCCCAGTTGCCGGGCGAGTCCCAGCCCCAGCCTTTGGTATGCCAGGAGCTATCCCATCCGACTTCCACCTGATGGTTCCCTGTGTACTCGGCGAACAGATTGCCGTCCGGGCCATAGATAAACACATTCAACTGGAATCCCTGGGTCGATGTGCGTTCGGGGTATTCCAAATGGACCTCGTAGTAGATGCGCCGCGTGGTCGCCTGGTCAAAATAGACGTCATAGACCCGGTCGTCCTTGGCCGGCGACTCGTCCCCTCCCTCAAAGAATTCGATGTAGGTCACAGTGGCCTCAAGGGCAGCAATGTACCAGGTGCCGCCTTCATTGGGAGTCGGCTGCAGGGGGGGAGCGATAGTGGGAATATCGGTCGGCTTTGGTGGGATGGGGGTCGCCGTGGGCGCGACGACAGCCCGGGTTGGCTGCTGGACGGCCGTAGCAGGCGCAGTGCTGACCACCGGCTGAGTGGGCGGGACGGGCGTGACAACAGCGGTGATCACCTGAGCCGTGCCTCCCCCCGAATCGAATGCGTCCAAAAAGAGCATCAGCCCTCCAAAGAGTGTCAGTATCAGGCAAAGAACCACTGCCAGTCCGATCAACAGAGCCGGCGCTTTGCACGATCGACGAGGAGCCGAAGGCGCCTTGGGTTGGACAGGTGGAGGCGTTTGCCGTTGTCGGGGCACAGGCGTGCGGCGCGGCTGGGGTGTGGCCTGCTGAGACGGACCTCGCCGCAGGGCGGCCGCCAGTTCCCCCGCCGTCTGATATCGATCCTGGGGCTGTTTGGCCATCGCCCTCTCTGTCACCGCCACCAACCAGGGCGGGACGTTCGCATTCACGCTTCGGAGAGGCGCCGGGGTATCGTGCACGTGGCGGTACATGGTCGCCACGGGAGTATCCGCTCGGAAGGGAACCAGGCCGGCCAGCATCTCGTACAGGACGATGCCCAAAGCATAAATGTCGGTGCGTCCGTCGATAGGACTGCCCTGAGCCTGTTCCGGGGCCATGTATTCGGGGGTGCCGATGCTGGTGCCCGTGCGGGTGAGCTGCTGGGTCTGGTGGAGCGCCCGGGCGATGCCAAAGTCGGTGAGCAAGGGGCGCCCATCTCGCGTCATCAGGATGTTGCTGGGCTTGACATCGCGATGGATCAAGTCCTGTTTGTGGGCATAGTCCAGGGCATCGGCCATTTGGGCGACGATGGACACGGCCCGACTGGGATCCATGGGCCCGCGGCGGATCAGATCCTTGAGCGTCCCTCCATCGGCATAGTCCATGACCAGATAGTACAACCCATCGACCACGCCGGTGTCATAGACGTGCAAGATGTTCGGGTGGCTGAGGCGCCCCACGGCCAACGCCTCGCGGCGAAAGCGGGAGACAAACTCCTCGTTGCCCGCCAGATCGCCCCTCAAGACCTTGATGGCCACATAGCGATTGAGCGAGGCTTGGTAGCCCTTGTACACCACGGCCATCCCGCCCTGGCCCAACTCTTCCATCACCTCATAGCTACCGAGTCTACGACCGATCAGATTCAAAGCTATCCTCCTTCGTGCTGTTACCAGCCGAGAAATTTACCTACTGATTCCGTACCACCAGGCTCCATCGACGGTCCCGGCGTAGATATCGGGCTCACAAACCATCAGGCTGCGCACCACGGGCGAGGAGCCCGGTTGCAGGGTGAAAGGCTCCCACACGCCGGCCGATCCGCGCACATATACCCCCTGGCCCCCCACCGTTCCATCGGTGCCGACCAAGGCCTGACCGCTGCCATCCACCACAACCGTATAGACCGGCTTGCCCGCCAATCCTTCCTGGGTCCACGCCCCTCCGCCGTTGCTGCTGCGAAAGACGCCCTTTTCATAGCCGCCGGCATAGAGGATCTGAGCATCGGCCGGATCGAGGGCCAGGCTGTAAATCCGGGAATCCTGCAGGCCGGTATTGATGGCCGTCCATATTCCACCGCCGTTTTGGCTTTTGAAGACACCGCTGCCCCAGGTGGCGGCATAGACCACCTGCGGGTTGCCCGGCTCCAGCAAGAGCGCGTCGACCAGGGCGCTGCTCAGGGCGCCGCTGTTGGCGGCTGCCCACGAGGCACCGCCGTTGACGCTCTTGAACACCCCATGGCTGGCCGTCCCCGCATACAGGGTCTGACTATCGGGAGCGATGGCCAGCGCATACAGGTAAAAGTCGGCCAGGCCGGTGTTTTCCGGCGCCCAGGTGAGCCCTCCATTGATCGTCTTTTGCACGCCCGAGCCCCAGGTGGCCGCATAGGCGGTATTGCAATCGCCGGGGTGCACAACCACCCAGTTCACCCTCGATCCGGATAGCCCACCCGGCGCCCAAGTCTGGCCGCCATCCCCGCTCACATATACCCCCTGGTCGCGGGTAGCCGCGTACAGCCGGTCACAGTCGGCGGCGCAGGCCGCAATGTGATAGACGGTCAGGCCCGACGTGGCGCCGCCCTGGTGCCAGGCAGGCAAGGGCACATAGTGATTGCGCAGGACAAGGGGCAGGAAGACTTGTCGGGGCGCCACCTCCAAAGGGGCTGTGGGACCCGTGGTTCGCGTCTCGGCGCCATAGGTCACGGTGACCACATTGCTATAGAGGCCCTTTTCCAGCGGCGCTCTTGTGGTCAGAGTCAATGTCACAGAATTGACCAGGTCTTGAATGTGCCAAACCTTCCAATTTGGGACAAAGCCCGTGGGCAACGTGTCGGTGACGGTGACATCGCTGGCGACCGCATTCCCCAAGTTGGTCAGGAGGAGCGTATAGGTCGCCACCTGGCCCGGGGATACCACCGAGGGCGTCACCGTCTTGGTTACGGTCAAGTCTGGGTGCCCCTGGATGGTGGTCGTCGCCGTGTCGGAAACAACATCCACCCAGGCCGTATTGGCGATCTGGGTGCCGCTATACAGGGGAGTGTCCACCAAGACGGAAAAGGTCATCGAGATCGACTTCCCATCGTCCAGCGAGCCCAGGGTCCAGGTCATGGCGCTGCCCGGTTCCACCGACACCGGTTCGGTGGCGGTGAGCACGCCGGGTTGGGCGCTCATGCTGCCCGGCACGTAGGTCGAGCGCCACGGCACCGAGTCCAGCACCCACCGATCGCTCACCGGGGCGCCGGTCGTGTTGGTGACGGTGATGGTATAGGTCAGCACCCCACCCGCTTCTGCAACAGCCGGAGCGTGCTTGGAAATCTCGAGCGCACCGTTACCCTGAGCCACCCAGGGAACAGTCAGCAATAGCAAGATGAGCATCCCCAGGACAAACCCAATCCCCCCGGACGTGCGCACAACATCCCCTGTTTTGCAACCCATCATGTATCCTCCCTCTGACCGATGTTCGACATCCACAAGTCTACTGCCTGAAAGATCGAGCCCTTCCGCACCGCTAGGGACGAGGTGTGAGCGTAGGCTGGGGTTCTCCTCCATTCGGGGGCTGCTTGGTGGGTTTGGGCCGCTCCCCTCCAGAACCTGTGTACTCGAAACGCCGGGAGGGAGCCTCGGCCAACCGCTGATTGGTCATTTCGTTCACCACGACGACCGTCCAATAATAGGTGCCAACCCCTCCATCCCTGACCTGGGGGACATCGTCCAGGTTGATGATCTGTTCTTGCTGAGTCGTGTAATTTGCGGCACCATTGTGCGCCTGCTCCCCCTCTTCCCAGATCAACACCTGAAAGGCCCGCCCGGGCGCAAGTCCGGGATGGCTCCAGCGAAAGGCAATCTGGCCCGTCAGCGGCGCGCCAAGAGACGGCGAATCGAGCGTCGGTGCCGTGTCGGAGGGCGCCGACGCCGTGGCCGACCTCCTTGTCGCAGTGGGCTGCGGCGGCTGGGTGGGCCTGGGGGTGACCGTGGGTGCCGGGGTCAAGGTTGGTGCCAGAGTCGCCGTCGGCTGGGACGGGTCGGCTGTGAATTCGGCCGTGGGCGCCTCGATGGGCGTCCCTACCGGCGCCTCAGCCTGGGTCGGCTCCAAATCGGGCGCCGCCGTGTCCAGAGGTAGAGCGAGAGTGACGGTCGGTGTCACCGTTGGCTTTGGATTGGAAAGCATCCGCGCCACAAACAGGCCCCCCAGAGCCAACACCAGTACCCCGGCCAATCCCGCCAGGATGGGCAAAAGGAGAGATCTGCGCCCGGGGGCCTTTTTGACCGCTGCCGGCGCAGGGGCCGCGACGGTGGGTGTCTCGACCTGATCGCTGACGATCAGCACCGTGATGTTGTCGTTGCCGCCTCGCTCGTTCGCCAACGCCACCAGTCGACGGGCGGCCTCCTCGGGGGCATACTGGTTGACGATGGACGCAATTTCCCGGTCCTCAACGCGCCCGGTCAGACCATCGGAGCAGAGGAGTAACTTGTCGTCCTTGCCCAACTCGCCCTCAAAAAGATCGACGTCGACAGAGGGCTTGGTCCCCAGGGCTCGGGTGAGCAGGTTCTTTTGGGGATGGCGCATCGCCTGGTCGGGCGTCAAGAGCCCGGCGCGTACCTGTTCTTCCACCCAGGAATGGTCTTCTGTGATGCGGGTGATGCCCGCCTTGTGGACAAGGTAGGCGCGGCTGTCGCCAACATTGCCGAGATATACCTTGCGCCCAAGGATCACCGCGGCGACCAGGGTGGTGCCCATACCGGTTTTGGCCGAGTCGGCCTGAGCCTGGTCGTAGACCATCTGGTTGGCCGCCCGAATGGCTCGAACCAGGCTGGTGCCGATATCGTGGGTCGTGTCCTTGTAGTAGTGGCTGATGACGAGTTTGACGGCCCCCTCACTGGCTACCTCGCCCGCTTGATGCCCCCCCATCCCATCGGCTACGATGTACAGGGCCCCTTTGCGTGCCAACTGCTGAGGGTCTTGGGGCACATACTCATCGACATAGTCCTCGTTGTGAGTGCGCACACGGCCAACGTCGGTGACCTTGACCGACACCAGATCCGACGAGATCGAAATGTTGGAGGGTTGGGTCTCTTGGTTGTCCTGCTCGTGGGCAGTCGGTCCGTGGGTTTCCTGATTATTCATATCCACCTCGTTTGCTCTGCATCGTCGGTCTGTGTGATCCCTGCCTGGAATGGCAGCATCTTCCTCTCAACGATACGGACCTTGGCAGCGGTCTATTACGCTCAGAGCCCCCATCTCGGGGGCGGTCTCCGCTCCCGGCCGGCTCCTGCCGCATACCTGGCAGCAATTCGATTTTACTCATCACCCACCGGTTGTAAGGTAGCCGTGGGTAGCGGATCGGAATGGATCTCTCCCGGCACCGGCACATAGACGCCGTCTTCGAGTCGATACAGATCTTCGGGATCAAAGGTCATACTATCTCCCGGATGTCCTGGGAGCCAGGCGCCTCGGGTGACGATCGGCTCACCGAGGGTAAGGGCCGGATGTTCCTCCACCACGATGACGCTGTAGGGATTCTGATCGACGGTGCTAAACACCCAGACCGGATCGGACCAACGGTGCCGGTCATAGACCGTGACCCAGGAGGGTTGCCACCAAGCCCACCAGGGCGCCCCCCGATCGACCAACCGGGCAGCGACCTCGCCGCCGGACGCCTGTACGCCAAAGACGCGCACCCGCTGCCCGCTCAGGTCCTGAGACCCCTCCTGGAGAAAATCGGGCTCCAGGTGAACGGCAAAGGATCGGCCCTTCATCGTCAGGCCAAAGAGGCATTGGTCTGCCTGACATCTCCAATCCTGGACCGCACCGACCAGGAACAGGCCCCGCTCGGCGGGCCACAGATCGCGCGCCGAGGGAAATCCCCGGTCGGATGGGTCCGGGTGGGCAGCCTCCAGGGCGACGGTGTCGGTGTATCCCAGGTAGACAGCCAGGCGGGCCCATTCGCCTTGATCGATCTCCTCGAAACGGATGGGGGCCGCCTGCGGCAGCGCCCGCGGATTGCCGACAAACCGCTGGTTGAGGATCGGAAACAGAGCCACCAAGGCGCACAGACAGGCAAAGATGAGCGCCACCAGGCCGAGAGCCAGTCGCCGATACAAACTCTGGCCCCCCTCCCTGCCCAGCATCTGGCGCAACCCACCCCTGGTGGGAGAGCCGCCCAGTTGGACAATCAAGGCCGTGGCATTGTCCCTGCCTCCCTGCTCGTTGGCCCGCTCGACCAACGCCTCGGCGGCCTGAGGGGGCGGCAAGGTACGAACCGTGTTCGCCATCTGCCGCTCCGCAACCTGACCACTCAGGCCATCGGTGCACAGCAGCAGCATGTCCCCTTCGCGCATCTCCATATCATAGAGATCCACCGCCACTTCGGGCCGGGTGCCCATGGCCCGGGTGATCAGGTTGCGGTGAGGGTGGATGTCGGCCTCTTCTCGCGTCAGCAGGCCGGCCTGCACCTGCTCCTCCACCCAGGAGTGATCGACGGTGACCTGGTTAAACTGCCGACCGCGCAGCAGATAGAGCCGGCTATCGCCCACATTAGCGATCAACAGGCGACGTCCCAGGAGCACAGCCGCCACCAGGGTGGTGCCCATGCCGGCCTTGTCCTCATCCTCCTGGGCAAGCTCAAATACCGCTTTGTTGGCCCGCTCAAAAGCCTGCACCAGGCTCTCTTCCAAAGAGAGATCGGTGTTGGCATAATACTCTTTCATGACCGACTGGACGGCTTCACGGCTGGCCACTCCCCCAGCCCGGTGCCCCCCCATGCCATCGGCCACGAGGAACAAGGCGCCCTTGTCGCGCAGGGTGGTCTCGTCGGCCGGTACAACGCTCTCTACAAAATCCTCGTTGTACCGCCGGACGCGCCCTGTATCACTTGCTTGACCAATACGTAACTCGAAATCCATGATGTTTGCCGTTTGGATCCTCTTCTTTCCGCCCCCCTCAAGCTCAGGCGCCGGGCGTGACCGGCTCGACGGACAACGGCGTAGCTTCGGGCGCCGGCGTAGCCGTGGGTCGTGGTGTCCTGGTCCGGGTCGGCGCCAGAGTCGCCGTGGGCGGATTTGTCGCCGTGGGCGATGCGATGGGCTGTGTAGGCCTCACAGTGGCCGCGGGCAGAGACTCGGCCGTTGGCGCAGGCAAAGAGCTTGGCGCCGCAGGCACTCCCCCCGATGGCCCGCCCCACATGGTGCGCCCTGCCAGATACAAAGCCACCGCCAGCAGCACAACCGCCACCAACACCAACCCCACGCGGAGAATACTGCGCCCCCGATTCACTGGGGGAATGGATCCCCTGACGGGCGTCCGAAGGCTGCCCGACCACGATGTTCCACCCGAGTCCAGCAGGGCGTGGATCAACTCGCTGGCCGTCGCGAACCGCTCGTTTGGAGCTTTGGCCAGCGCCTTGTAGAGGACCCGCTCCTGGCCCGCCGACATATCAGGGTTGACTCGGCGCGGAGAGGGAGGCTTGACCTCCAGATGTTGGGTCAACAGCACAATATCCTGGTCGCCCCGGACCGGAGGGTGTCCGGTCACCATTTCGTAAAGAACAGCGCCCAGCGAATAGATGTCACTCCAGGGCCCCACCGGCCTGTCGCCGGCCGCCTGCTCGGGCGAGGCATAGGCCGGCGTGCACGCGTGGGTCTGGGCGCCACGGCGCTGGGCAATGCCAAAGTCGGCCAAAACCGCCCGCCCGTCGCCGGTGATCAGAATGTTCTCCGGCTTGATATCCAGGTGTACCCAATCCAGCCGGTGAACGGCATCCAGGGCCGTCGCAATGGGCTCGAGCAGATGGGCGGCAGCCTCGGGCCGCAGCCGATGATTTTGACGCTTGGCCCGTGTCAGAACGCTGTGCAGAGAATCGGCGATATACTCCAGGGCCACGTACAGGCGCCCGTCGACCGCCTGGTCTACCTCATAAACCTGACGGATGTTGGGCACACCCAGTTGGATCAACTGGGCGGTCAAGCGGGCTTCGGCCTGGAATTTGGCCAGAATCTCCTGATCGTAGCGCTCCAGGACCTTGAGGGCCACGTAGCGATCGAGGGAGGGTTGCCAGGCTTTGTATACGGTGGAATGCTGGCCCCTGCCCAATTCGATCAGCACTCGATAGCGTCCCAGATCGCGTCCTGCCAAGGATTGATCCATAAACACGAACCCGCTAGCTCACCACATAGAGTACCAGAACGGCCAGCACGGTCAAAAAAGCGACGGCCAGGACGCCCAAAAGCAAAATCAAAATCCAGACCCCCGAACGGCTCTGGCGACCGGGAGGTGTCACCACCGTGGGCGCGGGAAAAGGCCGGGCGAGAACCGGGTCGGTCGGTGTGAGCGAACGAACCGTACGTTGTCTCTCCTGCGACACCCGGGGCGGCAACGAATGCCCGCAGCGCGCACAGACCTGGGCCTGGGGATGGTTCAGCATCCCGCAGGAACGGCAGGCAACCTGGCTGGCCATGACCTGGAGAACCCCCTGAGGCGGCGTCAAATCGCCAGCCCGATCGTGAGCGGCCACAAAGGTAAGGTGCCCATCACCGATCATGATCACGTCGTTATGGTTCAAGAATCGGGGGCGCTCCAGTCGCTGGCCGTTGACAAAGGTGCCGTTGGTACTGGTCAGATCCTCGATAATCACCCGGTCGCCCTGCTGCCACACCTGCGCATGGCGGCGTGATGCAAACTGGGCGTTCAGCACCAGGTCGTTGCTGGAACCCCGGCCAATGGTCATCTGTCGGCCGATGTCCACCTGACGGCGGCCCGACCGATCTTGCACAATAAACTCGCTCATCGTCCGAATAGATTCAACCCCACCACAACGCCCAACCCAATCAGCAAGAGGGCCGCCAGCGCCGCCAACAGGATGACCAGCGGGGAGCGCAGGCTCTCAGCCCCCTGCGGAAAGGACCGGGCAAAGGTATCCAGGGCATTCCGCCAGACCGCTGGACGCAACCAGGTCTCGGCGAACTCTTGGAGCGCCTGTCCCCGGGACAACGGTCGCCCCGCCACTACCTCGACCAGGATGGCGCTGATGTTGTCGGCGCCGTCCTTTTCGTTGGCGGCGCGAACCAACCGTTCGACCGCCTTTTGCACGGGCAGCCGGCCGGCCATGGCACCGATTTCTTCCTCTGCCACCGGGCCGCTGAGGCCATCGGAGCACAGCAGCAGCCGATCGCCTTCCCTCAAGCTGACAGGGGCAAACAGATCCACCTTAATCTCAGGCTTGCGGCCCAGCGCGCGGGTGATCACGTGGCGCCCGATCCCATAGTCCCGCCCACCTTTCATTCCGGCCAACAACGAATGGTCGTGCGAAATCTGGCGCAGTCGCCCATCGCGGAGCAGATAGGCGCGGCTGTCGCCCACGTTGGCCACCCAAAGCTCGTCGCCGCGGATCACCGCCGCCACCATCGTCGTCCCCCAGTCCCGTTTTTGGGACGATCCTCCGCGCCCAGGGGACCCAGTGACGAGGGCCCGATTGGCTGCCTCAATCGCCCGCCTCAAACTGGCGCCCACATCGGAGGCAGGATCGTCGACATAGGCGCGGATCGCCCGGTCAACGGCAATGCGGCTGGCCATCTCTCCGTTTTGGTGACCGCCCATGCCATCGGCGACGACGAACAGCGAGCCTTTGGAGTCAATTCGCTGCTCATCGGTCGGCTGGAACAGGCCCAACCAGTCCTCGTTGTGGGTGCGCTGTCGCCCCACATCGGAGAACTGGCCGACGTCGAGCGACAATCTGCGATGCCCGGCCATCTTACGCTCTCAACCTCTCCCGGTCGATCACGGGCTGCCCGTCACGTCCCAAATGGTGATCACCAGATGGCTCGTCCCACCCAGTCCCTGCATCTTTTTGAACCCGGCCGATACCGACAGGCTCCACATCTGCGGGTCGGAAACGGGTGGGCCCACCTCGATGGCGTAGGGTGTTACGCCGGCAAAGAATTCGATCTGGGGCGCCGCCACCTGTCCGCTGACGCTGGTAGCGGCCTGGCTCCAGTTTCCCTCTATGGCGGCCTGCGAACCGTCGCTGGTAGAAATCTCGATACGGTACAGGTGACCGGGCTGCAAGGATTGTCCCGCGATCAATACCGGCGCCAGGGGTCCGACCGTCTCCTGACGGGCAATGGCCACCGGTTGTTCGCCGACCTCGACCTTGGGCACCTCGGCGGCCTGCCCCAGGGCAGGCGCAGCCACCGCCGTGATGGTCGGCTCGATCTGTGCTGCCGAGCCCACCTCGGAGGTGGGCACCACCGTGATCCCGCCCTCCGACTGGGTCAATCCTCCATCCGATAATAATCGAGCTA
>CAZNQW010000032.1:13424-23984 GCA_964575225.1 uncultured Anaerolineaceae bacterium
GCTACCAGCAACCCGATACCAATGAGAGCTAGGACAATCACGGCGACCAGGATGATAATAATGGTCCTGTCCCTGGAACTCATCTCTGAGAAAGCCATGCTACCTCCCTTTACCGCACCCCGCCCCGCAAGAATCCGGAATACCCACTCTGACTGACTTTTTACTTAGAACTGCTGCCGCAACGACAACAACCATTCCAGGATTCGATCGATCTGCTTTTGGATGGCCGGATCGTCCCCCTTGATTTCGATGGGAATGGCCATATCCAGCGGAATGGCCGTATCGACGTGGATGGTCTGATCCACCTTAATCGGCACTTCCAGGTCGACGTGAAAGGTGGTATTGATCGGCACATCGATCGTAAAGGTCCCCAGCACGCCGGCATCGATGGGCACCCGCACCGTGGTATTGATCGGGATGTCGCCCTTGAAGGGAAAGATCAGATCCTGCTTGAAGGGAATATCCCCCGAAAAGGGCACAGTCTGGTTAAAGCGATACTCGTAGGAAAAGCCCTCCCCTTCCAGATTCTGCAGGGCCGCAATGGCGGCGTCCAGGCCGTCGGCGGCGGTCTGGCCGACGGAGAGCAGCTTGTAGATCAACACCCCGTTCAAGGCCAGGGAAGCCAAGCCAATCACCAGGGCCAGAATCGCCAGCGTCCACAGCGCCCTCGGAGGTCTGCCCGGTCGGCCCTGCTCCAGATAGTCGCCCTGGGGCACGACGATGGGCACCGGCGTGGGGATATGGTCCTGAGCGCTGTCGGTTGCCACTTGGACGACGGGGACAGGCGGGCGGATGTCTACCGACTCCTCCTCCATCGGTGGCGCGGGAGCCTCCTCGCGAAGGCGTTGGATCTGCTGGCGAGAGATCGGTTGGGTGGGCCGGTCGTGCCTGTCTGGCTCGTTGCTCATCAATGCGCCTCTCCCTTTCTGCCCAATGCCTCCCGAACCCGCCTTTCGGCCTCGACCATGGGGCCTGTCATCGGGCTCTCTTCGGCGGTCATCGACTTGGCCACCGACAGGGTGGGATAGCCCGCCTGGCGCTCGGCCTGGAACTGGTTGGCAAACTGGCCGCTGCGGATCTCGTCCAGGGCCTCCTGGAATTTCTGGGCAAGGTCCGACATCATGAACTGCATGGTGCGGACATAGCCACCGTACAGAGCCGTCGGCCCGTGGCTATCGGAGGCGCGGTAAAAGCCTTTTTCCCGAAAGCTGCGAAAGACGTTCTCCATCTCTTCCGACATGTACATCTCCAGGACCATCGCCTCGGGTGGAATGCCCGCTTCGACGCCGATGGAAAAAGCGCTCAACACGGCGACGCCTATCACCGCGCCCATCGTCTGCTCGATAAAGAGATCCAGATCGGACTCGCGGCGCGCGTCCAATTCCATCGCGCCGCCCCACAGCACCCCCACCGCGTGGGCCAGCCCCAGGAGCCGCTTCCAGGCCTTGCCGCTGGCCTCCTGTTCGACCGAGACGTAAGCGAAAAAGCCCTGCTTGTCGAGAAATCGCTGGCGGGCGTTCTCGCCGGCCATACGCGGCGCCAGCAACAGCACATCGATCTGGGCCGGAGGGGCAATCAGTCCGTAGGCCAGGTTATAGCCCGAGGCAAACACGATGGCCGATCCGGGCGTCAGGTTGGGTGCGATATCGGCGGCAAAGGCCTCGGGGATCACCTCGTCGGGCAGGAGGATCAGGATCACGTCCGAGGCCGCCACCGCTTGGCCGATGGGCAGCACCTCGAACCCCTCACTCCGGGCCAGGGCCGCATACTCGTCCTCGACGTTGCCGATCACGTGGGGGCTGATCCCCGAGTCGCGCAGGTTCAGGGCAAAGGAATGGCCCAGTAACCCAAAGCCCAACACCGCCACACGCTCGCCAACCAGGGCATCGGGCTCGGCGTCGTGAAGACCAAAAAACCGTAGAGGTGCATCCGCTTGTGTCATTTGTGAGATTCTCCTTCCATGATGGCTTCACAGATCCATTACGGAATCATCCGGTGATAGAGACCGGATCGGTTCCAGCCGCAGGCGATGGCCACGTAGAGGGGGTTTTGGGTTTCTTGCCAGGTATGCCACGCCCGGCGCAGGACGACTGACCAGCCCCCGATGGCCTTGGTGGCCCACAGCACCCCCTCCTCCAATTTCTCGGGCGACATATTTCGTGGTCGAAAAACGGCCGTACGCAAATCGTAGCGACGATAGTCAGCAGGAAAGTCTGTGTACAGCAATCGACCTTCGCGTCCCAGCCGGTCAAAGAGATCGGTGCCCGGCGTCGGCGTCAACAGTCCAAAATGGGCCACGTCCATGCCCGAATCGAGGACAAAATCCACGGTCCGCTGAAAGATGTCGGCGTCATCTCCGTCGTTGCCGAACATAAAAGTCCCCGACGACATCAGGCCATGGTCGTGCAGCCGAGCGATCTTTTCTTTATAGTGGTCCACCCCGATCTTGAGATTGACCCCTTTGCGCATCAGGCGCAGGCTCTCCTCGCTGACCGATTCAAAACCGATCAACACCGTCATGCAGCCGCTCTCTCGGAGCGCCACCAGCAATTCCTCATCGTCGGCCACGTCCAACGACGCCTGGACGGCGTGAGGCCGCTTGAGCCCCAGGCGCGCCATGCCCCGGAACAGGGCCAGGGACCACTCGCGGTCGACAAAGACGTTTTCGTCGGTAAACAGCAGGGGACGTTGCTTCCAAAACCTTCGCCGCAGAGGCCATCCGGGCTCTTGCAGTTCGGCCCACACCTCCTCCGGCGGGCGAGAACGATAGCGCCCCCCATCCAGCTTCCACAAGCTGCAAAACTCGCAGCGATGACGGCAGCCCCGCGAGGCCGAGACGAGCTGCAGGAAATAGTCCTGCCGATACAGGTCCCGGCGAGGCCGGGGCAAGCCCTGCAACGATACCAAACCACCCTGGTAGCGCGGCTTGAGGTCTCCGGCCTCGAAATCCTGGATCAGGGCGGGCCAGCCTCCCTCGGCCTCCCCCTGATAGACGACATCCACGTGGCGGGCCGCCTCCTCAGGAAACAGGGTGGCGTGGACCCCTCCCAGAACCACCGGCACGCCCATTTCCCGGTAGATGCGGGCCAGCTCGTACGCCCGGGGCACGGTGGTGCTCAACGACGTGAGAGCCACCAGGTCGGGCTGCAAGCCATCGGGGATCTCTTCCATCACCTCATCGATGAGGATCACGTCCCAATGGCGCGGCGTCAGGGCCGCGACGTAGGCCAGGGCCAGGGGCTCCATGGTCGCCATACCCCCGGCGTTGGGCTGGCGGGCGCCCACCGACGATCCCGGACGCGCCGACCCAGGGCGGGCCTCGGGTTCGCAACTCGAACGATGGACCCTCATGGCAGGGTTGATGAGCAGCAGCGTGGGCGCCATGGTCGACCTAGGACCGCCCCTGGGTTTGAGCCGCCAAGATCAGATCACATCCTTTCGCTTCTGGAAAATGACGATCAAGATCAACACCACCCCACTGATGAGGCCCAAAGCCAGCCAGCTCTTTTCCACATCCCCTTCCAGAGCAGGCTTGTACTGCTTGTAGATGGCCTCGATCATGCCCTCGGCCCCGCGGACGGCCTTTTCTCGATCCGATTGCCACCCCCGCAGATCCTCGCCGTACGATTCCATGCTATCCTGGTAATCCTCGAACTGGCCCTCGGTCAGATCGCGGTATTCCTCGCCCTGGGCCTCTCGCTTCTTTTGATAATCCGCCCCTTGTTGCTCGCGCTTTTTTGCATAGGCCTGCTGATCGTCGAGCATGCCCGGCGTCGGCAAGGGTTTGGGCGTGGGATAGGGCGTAAAGGTCGGGTAGGGCGTGGGAGTGGGCGGCTTGACCGGTTCGGCTGCCGTAAGCTGTGCCTGGGTCTGGGCGCTGTAAAAGTCCGAGCTGCGGATGCCCGGGAAGTAACAGGCCGTGAACATCTGCTTGCCCATGCAGCGGCAACCCAGCGCGTCTTTATCCTCTTGAGACAGCTCGTCGCGCTGGGCTTTGTCCAGTTGCCAACAGGGATCGTTGATCACATCCTCGCCAATGCCGGTGTTGCGCACCAGGGCATCAAAGGCCCACCGGGTCGACATGATGGCGCTGATGGCCTCGCCGCCCGGGATCAGATCGCGCGGCAAGAGGGCTCCGGCAAAGAGAAACTGGGGCACCAACACGACCACCACCAGCAGCAGGGCGATATTCTGATTGGGCGCCGCCGCCGAGATCAACAACCCCAGCATATAGCCCGACAGGGTGCACAAAAAGGTGGTGATGTACATTGTCATGTAGCCGTAGTTCCCAAAAAACTGGGGATCGACGAATACCTTTTTGGCGAGCAGAAAAATCACCGATTGATAAGCCGAGAGAATGACGCCGATCCAGACTTTGGACAGGACGTAGGGCCAGATCTTGAGGGTGACGGTGCGCTCACGACGGTAGATATCCAGTTCTTTGACGATCTCGCGCACCGAGCTGATGGCGCCGGTGAGAATGCCGATGAGGCCCATCATAAACAGCATGGTGATGATCTGGGCCGCATCGCCGTCGACGATGTCGAACAGGGTCTTGCCCCAAATGAAATCCATCAGGCCAATGATCGGGGCCACGGCGAGCATAAGGGCCAACCCGACTTTATCCTGGGTGATGATGCGCAAATTACGAGCCGACAGGATCAAGAACTGGCGCAGGGCCGACACGGGCCGCTTGGGCTGCTGCCTCGTCGCGGGAACCGGTGTGGGGGTGCGCTGCTGCTCCTGCAGCTCGCGCAGACGGCCCACCACATACTTTTGGTACTGGGGGGACTGCTGGTAACGCTGCCCCCACTCTTCGGGGGTGCCCCGCGACTCGATGAGCTGATAGATGTCGTCGAACTCGACCTTGTCTTTGTAACGACGTTCCTCCGTGGTGCGATAGTGCTCGAAATATTCCAGGGCCTCATCGGGCGGGCCGAAAAAGGCCAGATAGCCGCCCTTGGCCAGGAACACCACCTGGTCGCACATCATCACGTTTTTGGTGGCATGGGTGACCAGGATCACGGTACGACCTCCATCGGCCAGATCCCGCAGCAAATTCATCATCTCTGTCTCGGTGCCGGGGTCCAGGCCCGAGGTCGCTTCGTCCAGGAAAAAGAGGGCTGGCTTGGTGAGCAGCTCGACGCCGATGGAGACGCGCTTGCGCTGCCCGCCGCTCAAGGCCGTGATCGGATTCTTCCACTGGCGTTTGATCCCCAGCTCCTCGATGACCTCCATGACTCGGTCGTGGCGTTCCTTCTTGGTGGTGTCGGCAGGCATGCGGAGCTGGGCGGCATAATCCAGTGCCGAATACACGGTCAGCTCGCGGTGGATAATGTCCTCCTGGGGGACATAGCCCATCTCGTTGCGGTATTCGTCCATGTGGGTGTAGAGGTTGCGCCCGTTGACCATCACCCGCGACCGGGACCCATTAGCCGGGACAAAGCCGGTCAAAGCGTTCATCAGGGTGGATTTTCCGGCGCCGCTGGCCCCCACCAACGCCACAAACTCTTTGGGATAGATCGAGATGGAAAAGCCTTTCAGGATGTTGGCCGTCTTGCTGTACCACTTTTCGATCCGCAGGGCATCGATGCGCAGATTGCCCGCCTCGTCAAAGTGGGTGATGCCATCCTCCTGAAAGATCATGCGGTGAGAGGCGACGCGGATCTCGTCGCCCTCCTTGATCCAGACTTCCTTGCCCACTCGCTTGCCGTTGACAAAGGTTCCGTTGTCACTGTTGAGATCTTGGAGCCGGAACCGGGCCCCATATTGCTCGATGACGGCATGGTAGCGCGACACGCGGGGGTGATCCAAGACCAGAACGTTGCTGCTGTGCCGGCCGATGGTGATGCGCCGTCCCGTCTTGGGCAGGGCGCGCATATCCAGGTACTGGGTTTGCGAGCTGGGCGCCCGAAACTCGGCCTTGCCGGACAGAAAGCCGACATAGGACCGGTATTGCAGGGTTATTTGCTTGCCGATGGTGATCAGGTCGCCATCGGAAAAGGTATGCTGGGCCACTTTTTGCCCCTGGTAGGCCAGGCCGTTGGTGCTGCCCAGGTCGACGATGCGGTAGGTGGTGCCATATCGCTCCAGCCGGGCGTGTTGCCCCGATACCTGAGAGTCGGCGATGACCAGGTCGTTGCCCTCCTTACGGCCCAGGCTCACCGTGTCCCCCTCGAGGGGGTATTTCTGAACCCCATCGCGCAGGTACACGATCAACCCGGGAGATGGCTTGGGCGAGATGCGCACGGGAGCCGGCAGCGCGGGCGCAAGAGGCTCACCGGGCGACGGCAGGCGCACGCGCAGGGCAAATTGATCGATCTGCACCACATCGACGGGACGAAGGAGAACCGGCTGATGGGGTGCCAACCGTTGCCCGTTTACCAGGGTTCCGTTGGTCGAACCCAGATCGACGATCTGCCAGCCCTCCTGGCCCAAAACCAACTGGGAATGCTGCCCCGAGACCTGGGGATCGTCGAGGATGACGTCGTTCTTTTGGCCCCGCCCCATGCTGAGGGTCGGTTGAAGGAGGGGCCATTCGTCCTGTCCTAGGCCCCCCACTTGTATCTGAAGGATGCCAAGAGCCTGATGATGGTTCATAATTATCCTTCTCAAATCGCTTGATTCTCTGTCTGATGGCCCGGTCGGCCTATCGACGGTGATTCCACTCCAGCAGGGCTGCACTCAGGCGTACAACGGCCCCAGCCAGCAGCAAGCCCAGGCCACCCACTGTGAGCGGCAGCCCGATCAAGGGCGTGACCTGCATCTCGATGAACTTGTCCAAGAACTGGACCATCTCGCCCAATTGAATGCCGAACAGGACGCTCCAGGACTCGACCTGTTTGTAGAGCTGGTAGAAATTCAGCAGGTCGGAAGCCATGGCCCCTGCAGCCGCCAACCCTGACAGAAGGTACACGATGGGGGGCACCCACGAACGACGCCCGACAAAGAGATCGACGGCCAAGGTAAGCAGGCTCACCACAGCGACGCCCAGGGTGAGCTTGCCATAGCCCTCCAAACCGCCGATCTCTTGGGTCACGTGCAGAAAGGAATCGGGGCCCATAATTGACGAGATAATGTCGGTGACGCCCTGGATCAGCGGGCTCAGTTCCTGAGAGAGAGAGCCGGTGACCCGCAGCCAGGGCAAAAAGGCGCCCGTCGCCAGGCAGACCACCGCCAGGGCAATCAGGACGGCTGCTGCCCAAAAGGCCACGCCGGCGCCCACCGAGGAGGGTGCCGGCTCTTGGGCCGATACCCGGGGCATCGGGCGGGCCGCTGCACGGGGCGGAGGGCCGTAGGCTGAGGCCTGGGGTGGCCCAGCCGGTTCGCGCAGAACCAGCGTCGTCTCGCCGATGGTCACCCGGTCGCCGAGCTGCAGGTCGTACGGTTGGTGCACCCTCAACCCGTTGACGTAGGTGCCGTTGGTGCTGCCCCGGTCGGCCACCTCCCACGAGCGCCCGTTCCAGCGGATGTCGGCATGGTGGCGGGAGGCCCGGTGATCCATTAGCACGATGGTACATTCCGAGGAACGACCCACCGATAGACTTTTTTGTTGGGCGGGATCCAGCGGATAGGAATGTCCCGCCCCCGGTCCCTCTTGGAGAGTCAAGTTGGCTTTCATCTACACCTTGTCAGCGTTACTTGAACCAGTCCATCGTACTCCACTCGGTAAAAACGTTTCCGGCATCGATTAATTTCGTCGCCGGTCCGCCCACGCCTGTCGTCACCCACACGGCCCACTTGCCTCCTCGGTCGGAACCAAAGGCGATCCGCAGACCGTCCGGAGACCATTCGGGCATGATGTCGGTCGTGGGATTGGTCGTGATCCGTCGCAACCAGGTGCCGTCCAGGTTGATGACATAGATCTCCCAGTTTCCGTCCCGATCCGAGTGGAAGGCGATCTGCCCGCCGTTGGGCGACCAGCGCGGCGCGGAGTCGTTGGCATGGGTGGTGATCAAGCGAGGATTGGCGCCATCAGAATTGGCCACTACCAATCCACAACTCCCTCCACCCACACAACCACGGTAGGCGATTTGCTCTCCGGTCGGCGACCAGGCCGGGTACTGCCCCTTGGTCAAGCCCCGCTGATTTGAACCGTCCCGGTTCATGACATAGAGCTGATCCTGATCGGTCTGATGGAAGACAATACGCTGGCCATCGGGCGAAAAGGAGGGATAGGCATGTGCTCTGCTTGATGTCAGGGCCATGTCTCCGGTGCCATCCAGTTTGATCAAACGCAAACCCAGCTTGCTCGAGTCCCCGCTAAAATAGACCATCCACTGCCTATCCGGGGAGACGGCGGGCTCGCTGGCCAGGGGCAGGAACTTTTCCGATGCGCCGGTGGCCACATTCACAAGGTACAGATCGCGCCACTCGCTCTGCCCATCCCATATCCCCAAGGCGATACGCCCGCTGACGGCGCCTCCAACCTGGGGTATCTGGAAGGTCTGCCCGGGAAAGACCTGGCCCAACAGGGCCTGGATCTCGCCCTGACCAAGTCCTGGGAAGGAGGCTGCGACAACCGCAGGCAGTTGGGCCGCGTCCACGCCGGGGAACAGAGAGGCGATCATCGCCTGCAACTCTTCGGGCGACAGATTCTGCATCTGTTGGGCGATGGCTTGGGGCAATTGATCGGGCGGCACGTCGCCCAAGTACTGCTGAACCATAGCCGGCAGTTTTTCCAGATCCCCAGGGGCGGTGGGGATGTTGGTCGGCACCTTGGGCGGCTGCACGGCAGGGACCGTGGCCTGCACCGCGACGGTGGGAACCTGGACGGCCACGGTCGGCACCTCGACCAGCGGCGTGACCGTGGGCTGCCCCTGCTGGGCCGCCTCGGGCGTCGCGCTGGCCGCTACGACGATCACCTGGGTGGGGACGGCCGTCCCCACGCCGGCCACCGGGGCAGGCTCTCCGTCACCCTTTAACAGGAGCGCGGCAGCCACACCGGCGCCGATCAGCAGCACCGCCGCCAGGCCTGCCAGAACCCACATCATCGTCTTGGACTTGGCCGGGGGCGCGCCTGACGCGCTCTGCCGGTCATTCCACAGGTCGGCTTCCCAGTCGGTGGCCGGGCCAGGAGCGGCCAGGGGGCCCACCTCGAACGCCAACTGCACATCGCCGATCCGCACCCGGTCGCCGCGCCGCAGAGGTTGGGGCGCCGTGACCGCTTGATCGTTGACAAAGGTGCCGTTGGTGCTGCCCAGGTCGCGAATGAAAAACTGGTCCCCCTGGCGGCTGATCTCGGCATGCTGGCGAGACGCCTGGGTGGTCTGGAGCACAATATCATTGCCGGAACCCCGGCCAATGCGGACAACCGGCTTGTCCACTGGGAACTCGATGCCCGATTGAGGGCCTGACCGTACCACCAACTTGGACATTTGTGCCACCGCCTTTCGAATGCTGGCTTTTTCCCGTAGGCCGAGAATCAGCTATGGACCATCCACGATTCGAAACCACATATCGCTGCATCCGGTATCCCTTTGGAAACACCCGGTTGAGCCATCATGGGGTGGGTGTGCCCCCAAGCAGGGAGGGCAGCAGATCCTGCGGAAACAAGGTGGCCACCGAGGTAACCAGGTCGTCGAACCCCGTCGGCAGGGGCAAGGCCGTCAACATGTGTTCCATCGGTTCGACGAGGGTGGGCGTGGGCGGCGCCGGCGGCGGCCGCAGGACCGTCACCAGCGCGAATACCAGACCGGCCAACAGCCCGATGACGACCAGAACCCCCACGACTGCCACCGCCGGCGGAATTCGTCTTGAAGACGGGCGAGAATCCCCCTCGTACGATCCGACATCGGGCAGGTCGGCATGGGCAAACTCGGGATCGGGCCGCATCACCAGCACGGTGCCACCGATGGCGATCCGGTCCCCGGTCCGGAGCAGGTAGGGCTCGTGGGCCCCCAGATTGCGACTGTTGACAAAGGTGCCGTTGGTGCTGCCCAGGTCGAGCAACTGCCAACCCTGAGGCGTGCGCTCCAGGCGGGCATGGTGCCGCGAGGCCCCGGCTTCGGCCAGGACAAGGTCATTATCGGCCCCACGGCCCAGGGACAGCACCGGGGCCACCAGGTCAAACCGATGCCCCGCTTGCGGTCCCTCCTCGACGATCAGGCTCACCACCGCCCTCCTTTTTCGGCCCACCTTTGGCCGCGCGATCGATTAAAAGATGCGAGTAAAGACGAGTTCCACCTCGCCAAAGCGAACGACGTCGCCGTTTTCCAGCCGTCTGGGCGCGTCCAATCGCTCGTCATTCACAAAGGTTCCGTTGGCGCTGCCGATGTCAAAGACGAGGAAATCCTCCCCCTGGGCCTTGATCCACGCATGTTGGCGAGAGACGGTCACATCGTCCAAGCAGACCTGATTCTCGCGGGCACGCCCCACGTTGATGGTTCCCTTCAAGTCGTACTTGCGATCGGGCCGGGCCTTTTCCACCAGCATCGCCAGGTGCTTGGGGGCGCGCTCGATGATGCGCGTGCCACCTGCCGGGGCATCTCCCCCGGCAAAGCCGGCGAGATCGGAAGAGCGTCGTGTAGGGAAAGAGTGTAGGGGAGGGGGGGGGTGGGG
>CAZNQW010000033.1:0-23850 GCA_964575225.1 uncultured Anaerolineaceae bacterium
CTACACCCTATCCTACACTCTTTCCCTACACGACGCTCTTCCGATCTCGAAAAGACCATCCTGGTTAGTCGAGGTACTGCACCAGGTCTGCCAGGTCCTTGCGCTTTTTGATTCGGGGCTCGTCGGCAGGATAGCCCAGGGGCGTAAACAGCAAGGGCTCTACGCCCTCGGGCAGGGCCAGCACTTTGCGGGCGGCCTCGGGATCAAAGGCGCCGATCCAGCAGGTGCCCAACCCCAGTTCCGTGGCAGCCAGGATCAGGTGATCCAGGGCGATGGTTGCATCCACGTCCACGTACGTTTTGCCATCCCGGCGCGCCCACCCTTCGCTCTCTACGGTGCAGATGGCGATCACCACGGGGGCGTCGGTGAACCATTCCCGGGAATAGATCTGCTTGAGATCCTCCTTGTGCTTTGCCGTTCGGATGACCAATAGCCGAAAGGGCTGGCGGTTGACGGCGGTGGGGGCCAGGCGAGCGGCCTCAAGGACCTGTTGGAGCTTTTCCTCTTCCACCGGGTCGGGCTTGTAGGCCCGGACGCTGTACCGCTTCTGAATCAGTTCTGAGAATGACATGGGTTTTTCCTTTCCATTGACTATAAGTTTTTCGGCGATCCACCTACGTTACGCTGGATTGTTTTTCAACAACCGCAGGGCTGCCTCGGCCAAGATGGCCGCGCCCACCGGCAGGCAGTTCTCATTAATGTCGAACAGAGGGTTGTGGGCCATGCGCGGATCACCCTCGATTCCGCAGCCCAGAGAAAACATGGCGCCCGGTGCCTGGGCCGTAAAGTAGCCAAAGTCCTCTGCCCCCATGGTGGGCAGCCCGGGTTTGAGGTGGTCATTCCCCAACAGGTCAATGGCCACCCGGGAAAGCAGGCTGGTGATTTCGCCATGGTTGTGCATGGGCGGGTATCCGATTTCGAATCGGTGCTCATAGTCGCCGCCCAACACCTTGGCCACCTCGAGCGCCCGCACGATCTCGGCGTGTAAGAGCTTTTGCACTTCTGGCTCCCGGTAGCGGATGGTGGCTTCGATCTGGACCCGATCGGGAATCACGTTGGAGACTTCGCCGCCATGGATCGAGCCCACGGTAATGACCGAGGGCTCAAAGGGATCGACCCGCCGCGACGAGATACCGTGCAGGGCCAGGACCACGTGGGCCGCCAGGAAAATGGGATCCACCGTCTGGTGGGGTTGGGCGCCGTGGCCTCCCCGGCCGATGATGGTGGCATACAAGGTATCCACCCCGGCCGACGCCGGACCGGCCTCTACTGATACGTCTCCGGCGGCCAGGTTCGAGTGGACGTGCAGCGCCAGGGCGGCGTCCATGCCTTCCAGGGCCCCATCTTCAATCATGCGCGATGCGCCGCTGAGCCCTTCGGCGTCGGCCACCTCTTCGGCGGGCTGAAAGACCAGGCGTAGGGTGCCAGCGAACGTTTCTTGGGCCAGCATCGTGGCCACACCCATGGCAATGGCCGTGTGGGCGTCGTGGCCGCAGGCGTGCATCACGCCCGGTGCTTGGGAGGCGTAGGGCACGTCGTTTTCTTCCTGGATGGGCAGGGCGTCCATGTCGGCGCGGATGACCACGATGGGGTGCCCGCTGCCCCGTTCGGCCACCACGCCGGTGCGCCCCACGCCGGTTCGCACCCGGTAGCCCAAAGATTGGAGCACCCCGGCGACGAGGCTGGATGTACGGGTTTCCTCAAATCCCAGTTCGGGGTGCATGTGGATGTCTCGTCTCCATTGGACCAGTTGTTCCCGGAGGTTCTGCGCGCGTGTCAGCATGATCGGTTTCTCCTTGAGGGTGTTTATGCGCCCGGTGGGCAGGCATAGGTTCTCACCAGGGCCTGAACGTCTGGGTGATTCCAGGCAAGAAAGGTGCCGCTCCATTCGGAAGGCGCGTGAAAGGCCAGGGCAATAAGGGCACAGGCCGGCACTTCGGGCGGCAACAGTTCCCCATCTTCATAGGAACGCACATAGTGGGCCAGGCTCTCCTCGGCCATTCCTGCTGCTCCCTCGGCTCGGATTTGAGCCTGCATGGACGTGTCGACCACACCGGGTCGGAAGGCTATGGTGGTCACGCGGGGCTCTTCCACGGCCAGTACCCGGGTCAGGTGGTTGATGGCGGCTTTGGCGGCGCAATAGGCCGACCAACCCGCTACCGCTTCGACGGCGGCGCCGCTGGATACGTTGACAATGCGCCCTTCCGATTCGCGCAAAAGGCCCAAGGCGGCCTGGGTCAGCAGGAACGGCCCATACAGGTTGACGGCGATGTTCTGCTTCCAGGTCTCTGGATCGCTGTCGCTCAGGGAGGCGATGGGGGCGAGGACCCCGGCATTGTTGACCAGGGCATCCAGACGGCCAAACGTCTGCGCCACGCGGTCGATGGCCCGGCGGCAGTCCTCTCCGTCGGTTACGTCTCCCAGGAGCGTCAGCGGCTGGCCTCCTTCGGCCCGCACCTGATCGGCCACCATCTCCAGGTCGGCTTCCGAGCGGGCCATCAGGGCCACCTGGGCGTGCATCTGGCCGGCAATGCGCGCCGATGCCGCACCCAACCCACGCGACGCTCCGCTGATGAGAACGGTCAGGTTTGTCACAATACCTCCTCCTCTTGGCTGCCGCGAAGGTGCAGGGGCATACAGCAACCGGTGGCCCACGCATGGAGGGCCGCGCGACCATTGGCAAAGGCGATCCGCTGCGGCAGAGCGCTGGGAGCGAACCAGGCGGCGCCATCGGCCTCGTTGTCGGTGTGCAGCCTCTGGCTCAGGGGGCGGGCCAGATAATAGATGTTCAGGGTGCAAAGCCCGGCGTATTCATCCAGCCACAGACCCAGCAGGCCGGTCAATTCAATCTCCAGTCCGGTTTCCTCTCGGATCTCGCGGATGGCGGTCGCTGTGGGGTGTTCGTCTTCCTCGCAAAAGCCGCCCGGTATGTCCCAATGGCCCAGGAACGGCTCAATGGAGCGGCGTACCAGAAGGACTTTGCCGTTGCGCAATACCAGGGCCCCGGCTGTGGGTTTGGCATTGCGCCATTGAACCTGACCACAGGATGGGCACACTTGCCGAATTTGCTGGTCGAGCATTCTATCGACCAGCGCTGTGCCGCATAGGGTACAAAAGCGGGCCGCCGTTGCTGTGGGTTCCATCAGTCGGCTGCTCCCGGCCCGGCCTCGGCCTTGGAGTGGTTTTGAATCCATTCGTAGCTCTGGGCCCATACGGCCCCGCGCTCGCCGTCGGCCAACAGGTTGTGGCCCGAGTGTTCGAGCCAGACCAGTGTCTTGTCCACAGAAGAAACCCCGTCATAGACCCTCTGGGCGGCGCGCTCGGTGAGTTGCTGATCGCGCCGGCCCTGAAAGATGAGGATGGGTTGGCGGATGGCGGGTAGGGCCTGTCGAACCTCCCGCTGGAGCAAAAAGACCTCGGCCGCTCCCCACAGGGGCAATTGGTCGTAACACCAAATGCGGTCCAAGGCCGCCGGATCGCCCAGGTCGGCGTCGCCCATGGGGCCAAGGGGATTGTACTTGAGCACGTGCCGCAGCCCCACGGCCAGGGGCAGCATGCGGTTCTGGACCTCGAGGGCCGGCGCCATGGGGATCAGGCCGGCGATCTTTGGATGCCGAGCACCCAGCCACAGGGTGAGCAGCGCCCCCAGCGACAATCCGCCGACAAAGACCCTGTCGCAGGTCTGCAAAAGGGCCTGAAGCTCGGCCTCGACCGCCCCAGTCCAGTCCTGCCACTCGATCCGGGTGAGATCTTGGGGCGAGGTGCCATGACCGGGAAGCAGGGGACAGCGCACAGTCAGATTTCGAGCTGCCAGATATTCGCCCATCGGACGGGTCTCGGCGACCGACCCGGTGAAGCCGTGTATAAGCAGGACGCCGGTAGGGCCTCCCTGGCTCGAATATGGGCCTGGCTTGAGATGGCTGGGTTGGGGCATGGGCTCCTCCTTGGCACTCCCCCTGGAGCGACCGGCCTGGTAAGAACATTATACTCCAAGGCGGAATTTCGGGCAAAGATAGAGTCAGAAGGGGACTCGGGGGTAGGTAGCGCGCGCCCGAGTCCTGCCCGAATGGGTGTAAAAAAAGGAGTAGAAAAGACCTAGTACCAGCAGCAACCGAAATACCACCTTGTTCCCTACCCAAAGTCGATGGTAAAAATATAAAACAACTGTATAATGGAGTAAGATAAAGTGAAATCGTAGTGATTCTGGATACAATCATCAACATGGAGTGGCGGACATTATGGCAGATATTCTTTTGGCCGACGAAAGTATCCTGATGTGCAACATTCTGGCTACGCTGCTGCGGGCCAAAGGGCATAGGGTCGAGTGGGCTGTGAACGGTCGGGAAGCATTGGCTCGTTTTGGCGAGCAAAGGTTCGATCTGGTATTGATGGATGTCTATCTGCCTTTGATCAACGGCCTGGATACTTGCCAGCAACTGCGCGAGCAATCTCAGATTCCCATTCTGTTGCTGTCGGCATTCCCCGATCAGAACCTCCAACGAAGGGCGATGGATTGTGGGGCGACAGCCTTTTTCCCCAAACCCCTCAACCCGGAGCGTCTCCTATCGTGGATCAACAAGGCCACTTGCAGCCAACCGGGCCTGAGTAGTGCACCTTTGGGCCACGCCGTGGGCGCCTGGTAAACGAGCCGTCGAATCGAGGCAACACCGTTCTTGACCCGCAGTTGCCATCCCCACCGAGATCAAGTATAATGTCGGTGGGGATAGTGGGTATGGACCATATAACCATCTTATTGGTGGACGACAATACCGACCTATTGCGCCTGTTGACGCGCCGCTTGGAAACCGATGGTTATGAGGTGATTTCGGCGGAGAATGGTAACCAGGCGCTGAATACTTTGGAGCGCCGAATTCCCGATCTAGCCGTTCTGGATGTGCTAATGCCTGGCATGGATGGGTTTGCCTTGGCTGCCGAGATCAAGGCGCGAGGTGATATCCCCATCATCTTTTTGACCGCTGTGGGAGAACCCAAGGCTCGGATCGAGGGCATTCGCCAATTCGCCGAAGATTACATCGTCAAGCCCTTTGACTATCAGGAACTCACGGCCCGCATTAACCGCATCATGCGCCGGATGGCGGGTTCGACCCCCATGCGAGAACCGCTGATTGTGGTCGATGACGATCTGAGCATCGACTTTGGCGCGGGGATGGCCCATACCCCTCAGGGCCCAGTCAACCTCTCGGCCCTAGAGGCCAAGATCCTCTATCACCTGGTGCGCCATTCCGGGCAGATTCTGCCGCTCCCTGTGCTGGTGGCCAAGATCTGGGGCTATGCCGACGATACAGGCCCCGAGGCCCTGCGCGTGGCCATCTATCGGCTGCGGCGCAAGCTCGAACCGGATCCGCGCAACCCTCGTTACATCCTCACTGAGCGGGAGCAGGGATACCGTTTCGCCTCATTGGAGCCCCGCTAGACGAGCCGCCTATCAAAAGTCCGCTGATGATCCTTTGCCTTTGCCATGCTAGTGGCAGCCTCACTTGACAATTGTCCGCCGTGGTGATAGTCTAAGGGTGTGGGCCGCCTGTGGACCTGAACCCACCTACCGATTCCAACATCGTCGCGCAAGAGGCGCGATTACAGGAGGAGATCGATGCATTTTTCTCAACTCTTTGGCAAAACCCTGCGGGAAGCTCCCTCGGAAGCGCAGTTGCCCAGCCACCAGTTGCTGGCCCGGGCGGGATGTATCCGCGGTTGGCAGGATGGCCTGTTTGCCTATCTGCCGCTGGGACTGTCGGCCCTGCAGAAATTGGAGGTGCGATTGCAGGATGGACTGGCTGCACTGGGCGGGCAACCGCTGGTCGTGCCTGCCGTGTACGAGCGGGATTCGGCCAAAGCGCTGCTGGATCTGGCGCGCCGGGAGATCGATTCGTACCGGCAGTTGCCGATGGTCTTGTATCAGATCATGGACCAGAAGCGAGCCAACCCCAGCCTTCGCTCGGGCCTCCTGGGCGCCGGTGAGCATCGGGCCGTGGACGTGAATGTCTTTGGCAGTGCAGAACTGGCTGCCGCCCAAGGCGAGGTCCAAGGGCTGATCGACGGGCTGTTTGCCTCCTGCGACGTGCCGGTCGTGTGGGCAGAGGCTGGAAAAGCTCGGTCGGTCGCCTTCTATGTTCACCCCGCCGGTGACCACGAGGTGGCGCAGTGCACCCAGTGCACTTGTGCCGCGGAACGGCCCTGGGCCACACGCCGATGGGAGGCGTTACCACCGGAAACGGAACTGGTCGTGGAGGAGGTTAACACGCCGGGCTGCAACACCATTGCCGCTCTGGCCGAATTCCTCCAAATTCCAGCGAGCAAGACCCTCAAGATGGTCTTTTGCTCGGTGGAAGGCAAGGTCACCTGTGTCGCGATCCGCGGCGACCGGACGATGGATGAGGCCAAGCTGGCCCGCGCCCTGGGAACCGATCGTTGGTACGCGAGCCTGGAGCAGGAGCTGGAGGCTGCCGGCGCGGTGGGGGGCTACGCCTCACCGATTGGCCTGGATCGCAAGCGGGTTCGTGTGTTGGGCGACCCGTCTTTGAAGGTGGGTAGCAACTTTGTGAGCGGCGCCAATCGGCCCGATACCCACCTCCTCAATGTGAACGTGCCCCGCGACTTTCAACCGGACGAGTGGATAGACCTGGCCCGCGTCGAGCCGGGCGATCCTTGCCCCAATTGCGGTGGTGAACTCGAGATCCAGGCCGCCTTTTCCCTGGCGCATCACCTGGCGCCCCAGCCCTGCGCCCCCGAGATCCCGGTCTTGGACGCCGAGGGCCGTGGGCGACCCCTCTGGTGGACGCGCTGGTCGGTAGATTTGGGCGGGCTGTTGGCCGCTGTGGTCGAATGCCACCATGATGACCACGGCATCCTCTGGCCCACCGCCTGCAGCCCGTTCGACGTGCATCTCGTGGTGCTGGATGGGCGCAAAGAGCCGGTCGCGGCGCAGGCCGAGTCCCTCTTGCGGGATCTGTGCGACCGCGGCTTGACGGTCCTCTACGACGACCGCGATGCCAGCGCCGGCGTCAAATTCAACGACGCCGACCTGATCGGCATCCCCTTGCGCCTAACTGTCAGCAAGCGTTCGGCCCAAGAGGAAGTCATTGAAGCCAAGTGGCGGGCCCAATCGGATCGGCTGAAACTGGATCCCGAAGGGCTGGACCGCGAACTGGCCCATCTCTGTGGGGATTGAGGGGGCCTTGGCGCCTAACTCGTTCGATCAGAAAATGGAACCCTGGCTGGAGCATCAAACGGCGCCCTGGTCCCGGCTGATGTACGGCATTTCGCAGGCCCACCTTCAGCGCCACTTGAGCGGCCTGGGTCAGAACCTCTCCATTCTCGATGCCGGCGGGGGGAACGGCCTGGATGCCATCCTATTGGCTCGACAGGGCCACCGGGTCACCCTCCTGGATAGTTCGGCCGAGATGCTGGCAGAGGCTCAGCGGGGCGCCGAGGCGGCAGGTGTGGCCCCCCAGATCGAGTTCTGTCGTGCCCCTCTGATCGATCTGCCCCACCTTTTCCCCGAGCAGCGGTTCGACGCCGTCGTCTGCCATAGTGTGGCCCACTATGTGAAGGACGCCGTGGCGCTGTTAACTGCTCTGGGCGCCCCCTTGCGGGAGGGAGGGTTGTTATCGCTGATCAGTATCAACCGCTATTCCGAAGCGTTTCGCGCCGCCGTGATGTGGCAGGATCTCGATGCGGCGCTCGGGATTCTGGACGCCGAAACGACCCACAGCGCTCTGTTCGATACCTCTATCGAGCTTCGCACCGCCAGCGAGTTTGTCGAATGGCTGTCGTCGATGGGCTTTACGGTGCTGGGTCAGTATGGCATTCGCTGTGTGAACGACTATATCGCCGATAACGAGATCAAGCACGATCCCGACTTTTTCCACAAGTTGATGCACCTGGAGCTTGAGTTGAGTTCCCGGTTCCCTTACTATTTGCTGGCTCGCCACTTTCAGATCGTGGCTCAAAAGTCCGGTCATCCACCGCAGAGCCGGCAGGGGGCCCAATGACTCGCTCATTCTTTGATCAGGTCCATAAAGTAGTCCGGCGCATCCCCCCGGGTCGTGTGGCCACTTATGGTCAGATCGCCCGAATGTTGGGATCGCCCCGCTCGGCGCGCACGGTCGGCTGGGCGCTGCGGGCTGTGCCAGAGGGCCAAAGCATCCCCTGGCAGCGGGTGGTGAATGGCCGGGGCCAGGTCAGTTTTGCCCAGGGCACTGAGGGGGCTCTGGTCCAGCGCGCCTTGTTGGAAAGCGAAGGCATTGTCTTTGACCCCCAGGGACGCATCGATCTCGATCTGTATGGCTGGGAGGGGTTGGATTTGGCCGAGCGGGATCGCTTGCTGGGCCTTTCGCCTCAGCTTTGAGCGTTCTCCGTTTCAAACGCTCGGCACCCCCCGCCAGCGCTCTGCTCCCCCATCTCGGGGGCTGTAAGCCATTTGGATAGCTTTGCGCCCCTGTGACGAGGGCTTGGCGCCAGGTAGGGCAGCCCCGTCACGATTTGTCAAGTTGAAGGAGATCGGGTACAATCGGGCATCGCAAGTGACCGAAAATACAGGGTTCATCGAAAGGGGATCAAACCATGTCCTCACCGACCCGAGATAGCAAGGCGTACCAGCGCATTGTCAATGCCTGGTGCATGTACGACTGGGCCAACTCGGCCTTTGCCACGACCATTCTGGCTGCCGTACTCCCCGTCTACTACAGCCAGGTGGCGGGCGCCTCATTGCCCAGCGAGGCAGTGGCTACCGCCTATTGGAGCCTGGGCCTCAGCCTCAGCCTCCTGATCGTGGCCGTGCTCGCGCCCATTCTGGGAACCGTCTCGGACGTGATGCGCGGCAAAAAGCGGTTCCTGGCCGGCTTTGCGGCGTTGGGCATTGTCAGCACCGGGATGTTGATCCTGGTCAGCACGGGCGATTGGCTCCTGGCTTCGATTCTGTTCGTGCTGGGACGGATCGGGTTCACTTCGGCCAACGTGTTCTACGATGCGTTGTTGCCCCACGTGGCCACCGAAGAGGACCAGGACCGAGTCTCGACCCGCGGTTATGCCATGGGGTACCTGGGTGGGGGATTGTTGCTGGCGGTTAACGTGATCATGATTCAATTCCTTCCCGGCACGTGGGGGCCGCGCCTCTCCTTCCTGAGCGTCGCCTTGTGGTGGGCTATCTTCTCGATCCCAGTTCTTACCCGGGTGGCCGAACCACCCGCAGCCACGGTCAAGTCGGATTTCGGCCGGAGTGTGGTGGCCATTAGCTTTGATCGCCTGCGGACGACCTTTAAGGACATTCGGCAGTACCGCGAGCTGTTCAAGTATCTGGTGGCTTTTTTGATCTACAACGACGGAATTGGCACCATCATCGGCGTGGCGGCGATCTATGGCGCCGAACTGGGGTTTGGCAGCGTAGAGCTGATCTTGGCCCTGCTTTTGGTACAATTCGTCGGGATCCCCTTTAGCCTGATCTTTGGACGCCTGCCCAGCGCCAAAGAAACGCGACGCCCCTTCTACCTGGCCTTTATCCTGTTCAATCTTGTGGCCCTGCCTTTGGTCGGCGCTGTGGGGGCCCGAGTGATGCCCGATGAGGTCGTGGGCTCGCCGCTGCCTGCCTACCAAAGCACATCGACGGCCGTGGGGCAGGGCACGTTTGGAGCCGACGATCCCTCTGTACAGTATTCGGGCGCCTGGGAGAAGGTGGTGATTCCGGCCGACGAGCTGGGCGAGGATCTGGATGCCAACTATTATCAGACCCAAGAAGCCGATGCGCGATATACCCTGGCCTTTAACGGCCAACGGGTCAAGGTGTTCTATAGCTTGGGGCCGGATCGTGGCTTTTGGGCGGCGGAATTGGATGGCAAGCCCTACCTGGACAAAGATACAGGCCAGCCGCTTACTCGGGATGGATACAACGCCACGGTGCGCCATGGCGCCTCGTACACCTTTCAGGCCGAGGAACCGGGCGAACATGTTCTGACGCTGATCAACCAGGGTGAGCGCCACCCTAGTAGCCAGGGCACGGTTTTGATGGTAGCCAGGGCCGAGATCCTGCCCCCCGTGCGCCAGAGCCAGCTCCCCCTGATCATCGGCATGATTCTCGCCGTCGAAGCGTTGGGGCTGGGGTTTGCCTGGCTTTTGGGCCGCCCCCTCTTTTCGGGATTGGCCGAGAAACTTAACACCAAGCGCAGTATCATTCTCGCGCTGGTGGTCTATTCTGTCATTGCCGTCTGGGGATATTTCATCGACTCGGTGATCGAGTTTTGGTTCCTGGCCTGGATGGTGGCTGTCGTTCAGGGTGGCAGCCAGGCCCTGAGCCGGAGCCTGTACTCCAGCATGTCGCCGGCAGCGAAAAGCGGCGAGTTCTTTGGGCTGTATGGCATCATGGAAAAGTTTTCGGCCATCATCGGCCCCCTGCTCTTTGCCGCCGCCGTAGCCCTCACTGGCAGCAGTCGGCCGGCTGTGCTGAGCCTTATCGTCCTGTTCGTAGTGGGCATGTACTTGCTGACGCGGGTCAATGTAGATGAGGGACGGCGCGTGGCACGGGAGGAGGATGCACGGGCAGGCCTGACGCGCGGTTGATGCGCAAGGCATCCAGGCACGCAAAGATGATCGATCAAGGGGTATGGAAAGAAATCCAACGAGGGTTTGTCCTGTCCCTTGATGGCATCCATGGCCGAGCCCACTGGGAGCGCGTTCGGGAAAACGGCCTGCGCCTGGCGGAGCAGACGGGGGCCGACCCTCGCTTGGTGGAGCTGTTCGCGTACCTGCACGATTCCAAGCGGCTCACCGACGGGCGAGATCCCGATCATGGGCGCCGAGCTGCCGAATTTGTGCGCTCTCGGCAGGGCGCGCTCTCCCTTTCCGGCCCGGAGGTCGAGCTTTTGAGCTATGCCTGTGCCTATCACAGCGAGGGTCTGACCGAGGCCGACGCCACGGTGCAGACCTGCTGGGATGCCGATCGTTTGGATCTGGGTCGGGTGGGCATCCGGCCCAACGTCCGTTACCTTTGTACCGCGGCTGCCCAAGACCCCGAGTTGATCGCCTGGGCCTATTGCCGCAGCCAGGGATTCGGCCTGTAATCTGACCAAGGGCTCGCGCAGGATGCGCCGCCCTGCGGGCCACAGGGCTGTTGCATTGTCTCTTGACCGATGTGATTTGGTTGGGCTCCGCGCCCCGTCCTCGGGGCGCGGTGGTCTGCCAGGTGTGCAGGCCGCCCCCGAGACGGGGGCGGCGAGCTCCAAACTAGATTGACTGGCCGACTTTGCAACAGCCCTACTGCGGGCCAAAACCCATGTTGACAGGATGGGCGTCATGCAGTATAATGGCCAGCACGGCAAAGGGATCGAACCTTGCCAATGAGGAAAGGAACATGGTACACGTGCAAGGCCAGACCCAAATGAGAGTGAATAGTCACAGCAAGCTTCCCATGCCCCTGAGCATGGGCCAGACCTGCCTGCCTGTCTCTTGTTATTATCCGGTTTCAGTTTGCCGTGGGCCCGGAGGCCGGGCGGAGTATGGTGCTGGCAACACGTGAGTGAACGCAGATTGCTGCGAGCAACAAGAAATCAACCCCCGGCCTGAACGGCGGGGGTTTTCTTTTGCCCGCATGTGACCCCGAGGGCGGTGCGGTTTGCAAAAGGGTCCAGTCATGTTATACTGGGGCGCGCCCCAGAAAGATGCAGGAGGTTGAGGAGATGAAGGAAAACGTATTCGATGTATTGATGGAACGGGGGTTTATCGAGCAGGTGTCCGATGCCGATGGTGTGCGGGCTGCCGTAGAGCAACCGATCACCTGCTACGTCGGCTTTGACCCCAGCGCCTCGAGCTTTCACGTGGGCAATCTGGTGCCGATCATGGCCCTGGCGCACATGCAGCGGTTGGGGCACCGGCCCATTGCCATTGTCGGAGGCGGGACGGGCATGATTGGCGACCCCAGCGGCAAGACCGAGATGCGCCAGCTCTTGACGGTGGACCAGATCGACGCCAACCTGCAAAGGCTCAAGATGCAGATGGGGCGCCTCCTCGATTTTTCCGGGGGACGGGCTTTGATGCTCAACAACGCCGACTGGCTGCGCAAGCTCAACTATCTGGAGTTCCTTCGCGATGTTGGGCGACACTTTAGCGTGAATCGAATGTTGGCCGCCGAAGCCTACCGCACCCGGTACGACAGCGAGGGCGGTTTGAACTTTTTAGAGTTCAACTATATGCTGCTCCAGTCCTATGATTTCCTGCATCTCTATCGCGAACATGGCTGCATCCTGCAGATGGGCGGCAACGATCAGTGGGGCAACATCCTGGCGGGCGCCGATCTGATCCGCCGGGTGGACGGGGGGCAAGCCTTTGCAGCTACCTTCCATCTGGTGACCACCAGCTCTGGAGCTAAAATGGGCAAAACGGCCGCCGGGGCCGTGTGGCTCGATCCAGAACTCGTGTCGCCCTACGAATACTACCAGTACTGGATCAACACCGAGGACGCCGACGTGGAGCGGTTCCTGGCGCTCTTTACATTCCTGCCGATGGAGCAGGTGCGGCGGCTCGGGCGGCTGACCGACGCCGATATCCGGCAGGCCAAGGAAGTGCTGGCTTTTGAGGCGACGAGTATCTTGCACGGCGAGCAGGCCGCCCAGGAAGCCCGAGACGCTTCACGGGCGCTGTTTGGCCAGGGAGCAGCCACCGACGCGCTGCCGACGACCGAGATGGAGCCCGAGGTCTTGGCCGCAGGCATCGCCGCGCCGGATCTATTTCACGAGGTGGGGTTGTGCCAGTCGCGCAGCGAAGCCCGGCGCCTGATCCAGCAGGGCGGTGCCTACATCAACGACGCAGTGGTGGAGAGCGTCGACGCACTGGTCACGGCAGCCAATCTGGTCGATGGCGGCATTCTGATGCGCGCCGGGAAAAAACGGTACCATCGAGTGGTGCCCAAATCCTGACACCAGGCTGGGCATAAGATAAGGGTCTGAGGGAGACAACTCCCCCAGACCCTTTTTTTCTATCATACGCAGGCGGGTTCGGTTCCGGGCGCTAGCCCATTCCCTCCTGGACGTCCTTTTTGCTCTGCATGATGGCCCAGACCACCAGTACAAACAGGGCAATGCCGGCAATCCACAGGCCGATGGACCCCTGGCTCTGAATGATGAGCGGGGCGGCGAGCAGGCTGACCAGGTTCACCACTTTGATCATGGGGTTGAGCGCCGGGCCTGCCGTGTCCTTGAGCGGGTCGCCGACGGTATCGCCTTCCACGCCAGCCTTGTGGGCAGGGGAGCCCTTACCGCCAAAGTGGCCATCCTCGATGTACTTTTTGGCATTGTCCAACGCCCCACCGGCGATGGCCATAAAGACGGCCAGGAGCTGACCGGTCAGGATGACGCCGGCCAGAAAGGCGCCCAAGGCCTTGACGCCGAACACGATGCCTACCAGCAGGGGCACGCCCACCGACAGCGCCACCAGGCTGATCAGCTCCTTTTGGGCGGCTGCCGTGGTGATGCTCACCACCTTGCCATAGTCGGGGGTCTTGGTGCCTTCGATCACACCGGGGACCTTGAACTGGCGGCGAACTTCCTGGACGACCATATTGGCACCGCGGGCAACGGCTCGCAGCGAGTAGGCCGAAAAGAGGAACGGCAGTGCGCCGCCCAGCAGGAAGCCAATGGTGCCGTCCAGGGTGGATACCGGAATCCCTCTTTCCAGCAGTTCGGCAATGGGTACGCCTGGGTTGCTCAGGGTGAGGGCATCGGCGACAAAGGAGAAAAAGAGCGCCGTCGCCGCGATCACAGCCGATGCGATGGCGATCTGCTTGGTAATGGCTTTGGTGGTGTTGCCCACCGCATCAAGCTCGGACAAGAGCTGCCAGGCTTTTTCGCCGACGTGGGCCATCTCGCCAATGCCATTGGCATTGTCGGCGATGGGACCGTAGGCATCCATGGCTACGTTGTTGCCGGTGTGCGATAGCATGCCAATACCCACCATGGCCACACCGTAGAGCATATAGATCAAGCCTTCCTCTTGAAAGATGATGAGGCTGGAGCCCAGGGCCACGACAATGGCCAGCAAGCTCCAGACGCTGGCTTCCATGCCCAGGGCCAGGCCCGACAGGACCGTGGTCGCCGTACCGGTTTGCGTCGATTCGGCAATTTCCTGCACCGCCTTGCGCTTGGTCGACGTAAAGAGGGAGGTCAACGGGTTAAAGATGACGGCCAACCCCACACCGATGGCGTTCAATGTGGCCAGTTGCCACTCGTTGGCATACAGGAGGGCAAAGATAAAGGCAAAGACCACGGTGTTGATCGACGAGACCTCGTACGATCGGAACATGGCTCCCTCGGCGTCGTGGGCCCGCAGGAACTTGATGGGGAATTTCTCCCAGATGGGCACGGTAAAGGTTCCCATGATCGACGAGATGACGCCGATGGCGCGCACAATAAGAGGATAGACAATCCAGAACGTGTTGCCGGTTTGGTGCATCAGCACCAGGCCCAAAATCAGGGTCGAGACGATGGTGACTTCGTAGCTCTCGAAAATATCGGCGGCCATGCCGGCGCAGTCGCCCACATTATCGCCCACCAGGTCGGCGATGACGGCCGCATTGCGGGGATCGTCCTCGGGGAGTCCCTGCTCGACCTTACCCACCAGATCGGCTCCGACGTCGGCGGCTTTGGTATAGATACCGCCGCCAATGCGCATAAAGAGGGCGACCAAGGTGCCGCCGAATCCAAAGCCCAGAAGAGCGTCGGGGGCCGCTTTGCCAAAGATCATAAAGATCATGGTGCCGCCCAGCAAACCAAGGCCGTCGGTGAGCATGCCGGTGAAGGTGCCAGCCCGGTAAGCAACTGTCAGGGCGCCGTTATAGTTCTCGCGCACAGCCTCGGCGGCTACACGGATGTTGCCCTCGATGGCCACCCGCATGCCCAATTGGCCTACCAGGATGGAAAAACTTGCCCCCATCACAAAGGCCAGGCTCCGGCCAATGCCCATCCATAGTTGGGCAGCTTGCAGATCGCCCTTGAATAGGTTCAGGGCTTCCTCGCTGGGCTGGACCACGTACACGCTAAAGAACAAGACGATCGCCAGCAGGCCCAGAATCGGCAGCATACTACGCAGTTGCTTCTGCAAATAGGCGTTGGCGCCAGTCTTGATGGCTTGCCAGACCTTTTGCATGGCCTCACTGCCCTTGTCCCGTCGAAGCGTGTCACGCCATAGCCAGTAGGCATAGACCAGGCTGATGAACGCCACGACGATGACGCCCCAGAGCATTCCCTGCTCTACTCCGTTGAGTTCCGACATTCCCTCATTCCTCCTCGAAAAAGGTTGGTGATGATGACCTTTCGCGCCGTTGCGAAAAACACCCAAAGGGCATTTCGTAGGGTGCAGCGATGGCGCGAGTCACGGCACCTATAGTACAAACGCGGCTATTTTACAGGAGATGACAGGAAAAGTCAAGCTCGCCGAAAGAACCGTTGTCCTTTTTCATCCTCACCTTGATGACTAGGGAGTATGTGGCCACGTATCCCTACTACGCGCTGTCGAGACCAAAATCGCGATCCAAGGGCCCACCTGCCCCAATCTTGGAGTGTGCTTGTCGTAAATACCCCAAAACAAAACTGGGGGGTTTACTTTTGAGACGAATATGGTATAATGAATCAAGTTACTTTGCCTCTCAGAGGGTGGATGTGAGCACTCCAATTGTGAGGGCACGTGGATGAGCCAGGTAAATGGCCGGTTCAGCCACGGGAATCGAGCCGACCATGGCGGATCGGCGGCGTCCGATTCTCCGGTAACTTCCAAGGCCGCTGTACTGCACCCCCACGTGAGTTGTCTCCCTCAAAGCGACGGGTCGGTTGTGGCGTGGGCGTTCGGTGCCCAGTTTGTCATGTTGCCGTCGCAAAATATTGGGAGGTGCATCAGCCAGGCCCACAGGGCAGGTTGCCATAAACACAGACAGGGCTATTGTAACAATTGTTACAGATGATTGCGGGCGCCTGGCATACAATGCCCCAGTCCACCTGCCATTAGAACAAAGGTGGTTGGGGTTCCCCTGTCGTGGTAGTCGACCCAACGCGCATCCTTGGCCCCCTTGGCCTTGGGAATGCCCGGAAATTCAAGCCTAACTGAACGGAAAGATCGAGTCCAAATGACAGAAGTCGAGTTGTTAAACAAGGAACAAACCAACCACACCGGGGAGGTGGAGACCGATTTGTCGCCCATCGATCGGCTGATTGGTCTTGGCGATATGCGGGGCTATGTCACCTACGATGATGTCATGGAGGTTATCCCTGAGGCCGAACTGAACATCGAGCAGTTGGAGGATGCCTTGGCCGCCTTGATCGAGCGCGGGATTGAGATCAGCGACTCGGAAATCGAAGCCCCTGATGTGGAAGAAGAGATCAAAAAGAAAAAAGTCGCTGAAGAAGCTGCACAGGAGGATCTCGATTTGTCAGCTATCGATGTGGATGATTCGATTAGTCTCTATTTAAAAGAGATTGGGCGTATCCCTTTGTTAACGGCCGAGCAAGAGGTGTCGTTGGCCAAGCGCATGGAGGCCGGTCGCAATGCCCGCAGGCGTGTGAGCCAGGATGGGCGCCTGAGTCGGGAAGATCGAGAAAAGCTCAAATGGCTGATCCGAGACGGCAAGGCGGCAAAGGAACACCTGATCAAGGCCAACTCGCGGCTGGTGGTCAGTGTGGCCAAAAAGTATGTGGGTCGTGGCGTGCCTTTCCTCGATCTGATCCAAGAGGGAAATATTGGCCTGATCCGCGCCGTAAAAAAGTTTGACTATCGGCGGGGATACAAGTTCTCCACCTATGCCACGTGGTGGATTCGTCAGGCCGTCACCCGGGCCATTGCCGATCAGGGCCGGACCATCCGGGTACCGGTGCACATGTACGAGCAGATCAACCGGCTTGCCCGGGTGTCGCGCCAACTGGTTCAGGAACTGGGCCGCGATCCGTCGGTGGAAGAGATTGCCGAGGAACTGGGCGTGAGCCCCAAGAAGGTGGAGCGGATCATCAAAGTCTCGCAGCGCCCACTCTCCCTCGAAATGCCTGTGGGAGAAGAGGACGACAGCTTTTTGGGAGATTTCATTGAGGACAGCGATGCACCCTCTCCCACCGATCAGGCGTCTCAGCAGTTGCTCAGGGAGCAGATTGACGACATCTTTGCCTCGTTGACGCCGCGTGAGGTGCGAATTTTGCAGCTTCGTTTTGGGTTGGTGGATGGCTATAGCTATACCCTGGAAGAGGTGGGCAAAAAGTTTGGCGTGACCCGCGAGCGCATTCGACAGATCGAGGCCCAGGCCCTGGGGCGGCTTCGACATCCGAGCCGCAGCCGCAAGTTGCGCGACTTTTTGTCCTAGCTCGACCGACGTTTCGCTCTCAAAGCGCCCCCGAACGGGGGCGTTTTTTTGGGCAGCGCCGGGGTCTTGTGCTTTTTCCGCCTTTTTTGTATAATGGCCGTTAGCCGTTTCCAGAGAAGAGGCAAGGCGTATGAGCAAAAGGAGCGCGCATTCCAGGAAGGTGGTCCCCAAGAGGGGAAAGGACCCCTCGGCTTGGGCCGTGCCGGCGTTGGCCGTGGGGGTCGTTGTCATTCTGGTGGTAGGTGTCCTTCTGACTGCCGAGCGACGGCTGGCCCAGGGTTCAGCGACCCAGGCAAGCGTTGCAACGGCGCAGGCGCTGGCCACCGGGCAGATCCCTTACCCTGCCGTGGCCCGCACCTCTTTGCAGGAAGCCATTGCCAAAATCGAGGCAGGTGAGGCGGTGCTGGTCGATGTGCGCAGCCGCGCCGCCTACGAGGCGTCCCATGCCGCCGGATCGGTGTCGATGCCTGAGGAGGAGATCGAGGCGCGCTTGAGCGAATTGCCCGACGACAGAGCATGGATTCTGATCTGAACCTGAGGCCAGGAAAACCAAAGTGCCCGTGTGGCACAAAGGCTGATGGATCTGGGGTATCGGAATACAAGCGCCCTGTTGGACGGTCTGGCAGCGTGGCAGAGAGCAGGGCTCCCCATGGAGACCTCTGCCCCATAATGGGCCAGGGCTCTGTACAGGAGCCCGACCCGGCACCCGATGACCGCATGATGGGTTCAGAGAAGAATCGACGCTTGTCGGACCGCCTTCCGGATCGGTGGCAAGGGACCGCCGTTTTGGCTCTTTTCGTGCTCCTCGCGGTCGTGTACAGCCTGATCACTCCGGTCTTTGAGGGCTTTGACGAGCCCTTTCACTATGCTTATGCGCATCAACTCGCCGCGGGCCGGGGCCTGCCGCGCCAACCGGCCGAGCAATACCCCCACTTGGCCCACCAAGAGGCGAACCAGCCACCCCTGTACTATTTCCTGGTGTCTGTGGTAACCCGGTGGATTCCCGGCGACGATCTGGCGGCCTTTTTGCGCTTGAACCCCCACTTTACGCCGGTCCCGTGGGGATATCCGGACAACCAGAACTATATCGTCCACACCGACGACGAGCGCTGGCCCTATTCGGGCACCGCCCTCGCCGTCCACCTGGCGCGGGGGATCTCGATTCTGTTGGGAGCCGGGACGGTGTACGCTACCTTTATTCTGGCTCGCCTCTTGTTTCCCGGGGAGGACAGCCTCGCTCTGGGGGCGATGCTGATGACCGCTCTGACGCCGGGGTTTCTCTTTTCCAGCGCGTTGGTGAGCAACGATGCTCTGATCAATTTTCTCGCCAGTTGGACCCTGGTGCTTGTGGCCCGGATTTGGAAGGGGGGTGCCCGGCGCTGGGACCCGCTGCTCCTGGGGCTCCTCTTGGGGTCGGCAGCTCTGACCAAGTTGAGCGGGCTGCTGCTGTGGCCTTTTGCGGCGCTGATGCTGCTGGTCCTGGCCTGTAAACAGCGCAGTGGGCGTCTGTTGACCCACGTGGCGGTTCCGGCCTTGCTATTGGCGGTCTTGATCTGTGGTTGGTGGTATATCCGCAATGGGCAGTTGTATGGCGATCCGACCGGCATCGGGACGATGCTGGATGTAATCGGGCGGCGCGAGCCGGGGTTTGGGCTCCGCGACGTGTGGGCCGAGTTTTCCGGCATCCGCTGGTCCTACTGGGCGGTGTTTGGCTGGTTCAACCTGACCCTGCCGGCCTGGCTCTATCGGGTGTACGATCTGGTGGCGATTCTCGCCACGGGCGGCCTGGGCCTCTATGGTGTGCGAGCCCTTCGCCGCGGTCACACGCAGGGGCTGCTGGGCATTCTGTTTCTGTCGGTCTGGCTGCTGTTGGAGGCCGTCAGCCTGGTGCGCTGGACGCTGTTGACGCCCGGCTCGCAAGGCCGTCTCCTCTATCCGGCCATCGGCGCTGTGTCCATCCTCTTTATCAGAGGGGGTTTGTCCAGTTGCTGGCCGACCACGATCTCATCGCGGGCCAAAAGGATGCCTATCACGGCCTGGGAAATTTCCTCACCTCGCTGTGGCCCGGCGGTGCCCGATTCTGCGACCGATACCCTTTGTGCGTGTCCGACACGGTGCCCCATTCGGGACCAGGCACGATCTCTATCGGCCTCTATCGTCGGGGAGGCCAGCGGCTGTTGATTGTCAGCCCAGAAGAACAGGCCGGGGGCGATCATGTCCGGTTGTCGGGGCCGAGGGTCCAGGTTGACCCGAATCGTTCTTTGGCGTATGATTGGGGTCACCAGGTTGCGTTGGTGGATTACACCCTGGACAAGGCGGCTGCGGTGCCCGGCGATCAGATCCGTCTGGAGCTCGCTTGGCGGGCTCTGCGCACTCTGGATACCGACTATGTAGCCACCGTGCAGATTCTGGGCCCGCAGAACACCAAGATCGGCCAATCGGATCTACTGCTGTCCACGTCGGCCTGGCAGCCGGGTGAGATCGTTCGCGACATGCGCACCCTTGACCTGGCGCCCGATGCCGGGCCTTGGGTGTACGAGATCAAGGTGGGGTTGTACGATCCCAAAACTATGGAGAATCTCACGCTCTATCGCCATCATCTAGTACAGCCCGGTGGGGGACTGCTGTCATTGTGGACCCTGCGGGTGCTGCCCTTGGGAGAATAAGGGGGCGGACAAAGGTATGAATCGAGCTTTCGAGCGGATACGCGAAGTGCGCTGGCGGAGGTTGTTGTTGATCGGGCTGGCGGCCGTCCTGATGGGGCTAATAAGCTTTGTGCTCATTCGCTATGCGGTGATGAGTTCATCGCTTCAGGATATCTGGATGCCGGCCCATTCGATTCCAAACACGGATGTGAATCCCTATGGCGCCAATTTTTTCCTGGGGCGTGAGGTGGAACCCTGGAAGCGAGAGCGCACGGTCGAGATGGCACGAGAAGCGGGCCTGGGTTGGGCCAAACAGCAGTTTGCCTGGGCCGAGATCGAGCCGCAGCGCAAGGGCGAGTTCATCGAGCCGGTGGGCGGCCAAAGCAGTTGGCTCAAGTTCGATCAGATCGTAGATCTGTACCGCCAGAACGGATTGCAGGTCATTGCCCGCCTGGATTGGGCGCCGGCTTGGGCCAGGCCGGCCGATACGCGGGCCGAGACGCCGCCCACTCGCCTGGAAGATTACGGCGATTTTGTCTATGCCTTTGTGGAGCATTTCCGGGGCCGGGTGCAGTATATCCAGATTTGGAACGAACCCAACATCTATCCCGAGTGGGGCGAGCAGGCCGTCGATCCGGTGGCCTATACCCAGATGCTCAAAATTGCCTACGAGCGGGCCAAGCAGGCCGATCCCAATATCACGGTGCTATCGGCTCCCCTGGCGCCCACCTTGGGCGAGCCTCATCCAGAGCCGGGCAAGTGGCGCTCGATGCCCGACCTGGACTATCTGGAAGCGATGTATCGGGCCGGCGCGGGCCGGTATTTCGACATTCTGTCGGCCAACTCCTTTGGCTTTGATCTGCCGCCCGAAGACCCACCCGATCCCGACGTCCTGAACTTTCGACGGGTGGAGCTTTTGCGAGAGATCATGGAGCGTTATGGCGATGACGGCAAGGCGATCTGGTTCAACGAGTATGGCTGGAATGCCGCGCCCGAGTCCTTTGGCGATTCCGCGCTGATCTGGAAGCGGGTCAGTGAAGAGAAGCAAGCCGAGTACACGCTGGGCGGGATCGCGTACGCCCAGGAGAATTGGCCCTGGGCGGGGGTGTTTGCGATTTGGTATTTCCGGCAGACCGGTCAGCAGTACACGCCCGACGAAGCGGCCTACTATTTCCGCATGGTCGATATCGACTTTACCCCCCGTCGGGTGTACGATGCGGTCCAGGATGCCACAGCGCCCCTGTTTGTGGCGCCTTCGGGGCATTTCGAAGAGACCCATCCCTCCGTCGCCGGCGATCCCGCCTGGTATAGCGTCATGGCCCAAGAGGCCAGCGGTGGGCGACTGATCGAAAGCGATACCCCGGGTGCCACGTTGACCATTTCGTTTCAGGGCCACTCGGTCGATCTGATCGCCCGCAAGAATCCTGAGGCCGGGCACATGCTGGTGACCCTGGACGGACGCAACGTCTCGGGCTTGCCCACCGACGCCCAGGGCCGTTCCTACCTCGATATGAACTCGGACGTCGTGGTGTGGCAGACGCGAATCCCCATCGCTTCGGGCCTGACGGCCGGGCAGCATGTGCTGCGCCTGACCGTTGACGATCAGGCCTCAGTCTCGGGGGGGGTGGATGCTTTTGAAATCAATGCCGGCCGGCCCCCAGCCTTTCCCACGGCGCTGGTTGCCGCACTGGGAGGGGGACTGTTGATTGTGGGGGCACTGCTCCTGTGGGAACGGCAAACCCGACCACGCCGGGAGCGGTTCTTTTAGGCCTGGATGGTTAGCCGGTGTGCTGGCGGACAAAAGCCAGGGCCCGGCTCAAATGGGCTCGGACCTGGGCTTCATCCTCGGCGTGGAGCGCATTCGGCTCCAGTTCGAGGGAGATGGCATGGTCATAGCCGGCTTGAGCCATCCGGGTCAGAAGCTCGCCCAGCGGCAGGTGGCCATCGTCGGGCATTTGGTGTTCCTGACCATTAAAATTGGAAAGGTGCACGTGGACAATGCGCTCTTTGAGCCGCTCGTAGCTGGCCAAGAGATCGATTCCCCACGTGCCCATGTGGGTCGTATCCAGGGTCAGGTGGGGCATCTGCCCCAGGGTCTCCAGGTTGTTGAGCCAGTAGAGATCCACAGGCCGACCCAGGATCTGCCTGGCGGGCATGTTCTCCACACCGACCATGATCCCATGCTCCGCCTCAAAAGCCGCCAGCTCGTTCAGGAGAAAGTCGCGATAGGCCTTGTCGCCGCCCCCAGGAAGGGGCAGCAGCAGGCTGCGCCGCAGGCCAAAGAATTCGACCCGGGCGCCTCGGATGCGCAGCGGCAAATGGGCAACCGCCACGGGCGCCCCCACCTCGCGGGCCAGGGTGGCCGTCTCTTGCAGGCGGCCCAGCGAATCGTGAGGCCAGCCGGGTACCGAGGGCACAAAGGGGTTGTGGACCACCGCGATCGGCAGGCCGGTCTCCCGGCTGATTCGTTGCAGATAGGCCGGCTGCCGGCTGTCCCAGCGGTGATCGATCAGAACCTCCATGACGTCAAAACCCGTGTCGGCAGCCAGGGCAAAGACGCGGGCCAGTCCATAGGTGTACAATGAGCCTGTGGAGAGGGCAATGGTGATCATACGGGCGTCTCCTTGTGTCGCGCCATTCTAGCACAAGGAGGGGAGAGATGCAATATGAGGCGGCCACCCCGCCATCGATATGGGGTTGGGGGATGGCTCAGCGTTCTGTTTGGAAGCAGATTTTCCCAGGAGGCAAATTGTGCTCGTTCCGGTGGATGTTCGCACACAAGAGCCTACCGAACTGCAGGATATTACCGCATTGGTGCAAGGGGTGGTGGCCCGTTCGGGGGTCGAGCAGGGCGTGTGCCATCTATTTGTGCCCCATACCACGGCAGGGCTGATGCTCAATGAGAATTGGGATCCCGATGTGCGCGGCGACCTGCTGCGGGCTCTGGCGGCGATGGTGCCCCAGGTGCCCTTTCACCACGGCGAAGGCAACTCACCCGCTCATCTCCTGTCGGCCCTGGTGGGGAGCAGTGAAACGCTGTTGATCGACGACGGGCGCCTGGTCCTGGGGAGCTGGCAGGGCGTCTATCTGGCCGAATTCGACGGGCCGCGTCGCCGTCGGGTGCTGGTCAAGATCGTGGCCGATCCACCCCAAGGGGCCTAGTCAAAGACCACGGTCTCTTTGCCGTGCAGTTTCTCCAGCACCCGGTTGGCGATCAGCTCCAGGTGGGCATTGGAGGTCACAAAATCCAGGTCGTCGGTGGGGACCGTCAGCACGGGGCACAGGGTGAATTCGTGCACCCAGCCGTCGTACAGCTCGTTGAGCCGGGTCAAATAGTCGGTCGAGATCTGGCGCTCATAGTCGCGACCCCGCATGTGGATCCGTTCCAGAAGAGCAGGCACCGAAGCCTGGAGATAGATGACTAGGTCGGGCGGCGGCAGAATGGTGATGACCGTCTGGTACATGTCCCAATAGGTCTGCCAATCCCGGTCGGCCATGTGCCCCTGCAAGTGGAGGTTGCGGGCAAAGATCTCGGCATCTTCGTACACCGTTCGGTCCTGAACGACGGTGCCCGGTCGCTCGACGATTTGCCGGTGGTGGCCCAGCCGCCGCGCCAGAAAATAGATCTGAGAGTGAAAGGACCAGGTCTGCATGTCCTGGTAGAAATCGGGCAGGTAGGGGTTGTCGTCCACTGCTTCGAAAAAGGGCTCCCAGCAGAGGTATTCGCTCAACAGGCGGGTCAGCGTGGACTTGCCGACGCCTACATTTCCGGCCACAGCAAGGAATCGCTTCATGATCCTTCTTTCTATTCTAAGCCTATATTTCGCAGTTTGAGAACCGCACATTGAGAACCGAATAGAGAGC
>CAZNQW010000034.1:0-23757 GCA_964575225.1 uncultured Anaerolineaceae bacterium
GGAGGTGTGCAGTGCGACCCTGCCACCATGTCGCAGCAGGAGCTGAGCCGACTCACCCGTCGCTTTACCACGGCCATTATGCCCATCCTGGGCCCCAAGCGGGACATCCCCGCCCCAGATGTGAACACCAATGCTCAGATCATGGCTTGGATGGCTGATACGGTGACCATGTTGGAGGACAAGGCCTCCATGGAGATCGTCACGGGCAAGCCCATCTCGTTAGGCGGATCGCTGGGCCGCAAAGAGGCGACGGGTCGAGGTGTAGCCATCATCACCCGTGAGTTGATCAAGCGCAGGCAGGGCGATCTCGCCACAACCACGGTGGCTGTGCAGGGCTATGGCAATGTCGGCTCGTCAGCGGCGACCATCCTGCAGGAGATGGGCTGCAAGATCGTGGCAGTCAGCGACATCAGCGGTGGGTTGTATTGCGCCCACGGCCTGGATACGGCCAGCCTCACTGAATATCAGGCCAACCACCCCAAGCACTTGCTCGAAGGCTACGAAGCGCCTGGTGTGGAGCGGATCACCAACGAGGAGTTGCTAAGCACCGATGTTGATGTTCTGATCCCGGCCGCGCTGGAACACTCGATTCGCGCCGATAACGCAGATTCGATCCGGGCCAAGATGATTGTGGAAGGCGCCAACGGCCCGACTACTTCGGAGGCAGACGCGATACTGAACGCTCGGGGCGTTGCCATCGTGCCCGATATCCTGGCCAATGCCGGCGGCGTGGTCGTCAGCTACTTTGAGTGGGTCCAAGATCTGCAATACTTTTTCTGGGAAGAAGAAGAGGTCAACGACAGGCTGGAGCGGATCATGGTCCGCAGCTTCAAAGAGGTGTGGGATGTGGCCCAGGCGCAACAGGTACCGATGCGACTCGGTGCCAGCATCCTGGCCATCAGTCGAGTCGCGGAAGCGGTGCAGTTGCGAGGGCTCTTCCCCTAGGCAATGGCCGGCCCACAAGAAATTTAAATCGTCGGCCCCTCCCACCGTAAGGATGGCAGGGGCCGACTGCTTTTTGGACACCCATTGAGAGAGCGGGTCAAAGGCTGAGCGACCCTGACGGAGACTCGTCACAGCCATCGTTCTCCATGGAACTGGTTGCTCAAGTCGCCCTCTTTGGAAACTCAAACGGGCGCGAGATTCGATCTCGCGCCCGTTTTCTATCTCGTTATCTCTCCCCTTAAGGTAGATACCCCATCGGGTTCCGACGCACATCGTTGACGATGATTTCAAAGTGAAGATGGGGTCCCGTCGAGCGTCCGGTACTACCCATGGTGCCGATCTGCTGGTTCTTTTTGACCGACTGCCCGGCCTTGACCAAAATGGTGTTCAGGTGGGCGTACCGCGTCTTGACGCCGTTGCCATGGTCGATCACCACCTGGTTGCCATACCCCCAGGTGTCGCGCCCCGACATGACGACATAGCCATCATCCGCCGCCAGGATCGGCGTGCCGGTTCGATTGGCCACATCGATGGCCGGATGGCCGCTCCAGTACAACTGGCTAAGCGTACCCCGGGTGGGCCAGGCAAACCGTCCCGAGCCCTTGACTGCCCCTGCCGGAGCGGAACCCACCTGCGTCATCGGATAGTAGTTGGAATAGTTGATGCGTGGCATCTCTTTTTTGCCGCCAGGAAGCACCAGCTTTTGCCCAGCCGCGAGGGCGTAGGGCTCTTCAAGATCGTTGCCCTTAAATTCGGCGATCTTGTCAGCGGTGATCTTGAACTTTTTGGCAATACTTTCGAGCGTATCGCCCTTTTGGACTTGATAGTACACACCATCGACCGGCAGAATGATCAACTGCTGGCCAACCCGCAAGAGGTCCGGCTGAGATTCCACTTCAGAGTTCGCCCACAATACGGTTTCAGCCTGTAACCCAAAGCCCTGGGCAATGGCCCAGACATTGTCGTTGGCCTTGACCGTATAGGTGATGATCTGCATCCGATCCCAGTCGGCCAGGGTCGTATGAGCCACGGGCGCCTGAAATAGAGAGGCCGCATTGGTGACAAAGCGGCTTCCCCCACGATTGGTCGGCGCCTCGGCAACCGCGTGGCTGCCCAGATCAGGGGCCGGCGTGGGCGTCGGCAGTTCAAAATCGATCTGGGGCAGGGTAACCTGGCTGACGCCCACAACCCCTACCGCCAACAACACAACCACCAAATGGAGGGCATAGCGGCTAAGAAGCGAACCCTCCCCACGGATACTGCTTATTGAATTTCGAACACGGGTAAAAAGGGAACGAAGCGAAAGCTGTTTGTCCAGATTTCGTACGAGGGGAGAAACCTGATCCCACGCCCCCACGATCCGGGTCCTGGGTAGATCCTGAGCCCAACTTTGGACCCGTTCTACGGCGGCTGAAACCACTCGCCGTCCCTTGGTCGAACCTCTCGCTGAACCTTCTTCCTGCATAGGGAGTTTGGTCTGCGATTCTATCATAACTCACTCCACAATGATTGCGCCGCACGACTGACATCCTGCGGCGCAGTCATTATACCATAGAACTGGCGGAGGGCAAATTTCCACGCGAGTGCGTTTCCCAACGCCAATCCATGGGAGTGCTAGACTTCTCGATTCAACGAAGCGAGGAATTCGGCATTGCTTCGGGTTTTTCGCAATCGATCCAGCACGGGCTCGACGGCATCGGCGCCGCCGCCCAAAGCATCGATCATCCGCCGCAAGGTCCAGACGCGACCCAACACATCTTTCGACAACAACAACTCCTCGCGCCGTGTGCTGGAGCGCTCGATGTCGATAGCCGGGAACATGCGCCGCTCTGCCAACTTGCGGTGGAGATGCATCTCCATGTTGCCCGTACCTTTGAACTCCTCATAGATCACATCGTCCATGCGGCTTCCCGTGTCTACGAGACAGGTCGCAATGATGGTCAGGCTGCCGCCCTCTTCGATGTTACGGGCCGCCCCAAAGAACCGCTTGGGCGGGTAGAGCGCCGCCGGATCAATACCGCCCGAGAGGGTGCGGCCGCTGGGTGGGACCACCAGGTTATATGCCCGTGCCAGGCGCGTGATCGAGTCTGCCAAAATGACCACGTCGCGGCCCACTTCCACCAGGCGCTTGGCCCGCTCGAGGGCCATTTCGGCCACACGCACATGGTGCTGAACCGGTTCGTCAAAGGTGGCAGCCGTTACTTCGGCCTCCACCGAGCGGGCCATATCGGTCACTTCCTCCGGGCGCTCGCCAATGAGGACCACCATCAAGTGCAGATCGTTGTAATTGGCCGACAGGCCGTTGGCGATCTCTTTGAGGATCGTCGTCTTGCCGGCTTTGGGAGGCGAGACAATCAGGCCGCGCTGCCCCCGACCAATGGGAGCGAGCATATCCAACAGGCGATTGGATAGAGGAAACTGGCCATATTCCAGGCGGAGCTGCTCACGGGGGAAAATGGGGGTGAGTCGGTCAAACCAGGGCCGTCGTTTGGCCTGTTCGGGATCCTGATTGTTCACCGCCTCTACTCGGAGCAACCCAAAATATTTCTCGTTCTCTTTGGGCGGGCGAACCTGACCGATGACCGTGTCTCCGGCTCGCAGGCCAAAACGTCGGATCTGCGATTGGGAAACATAGATATCGTCAGGGCTGGGCAACAGATCGCCGTGGCGAAGGAACCCGATTCCGTCGGCGACGACGTCCAAAATGCCGCCCCCGAACAAGAGCCCCTGGCTCTCGGCCTGCGCCTGCAAAAGCCTCATAGCCAGGTCATGCTTCTTTAACCGACTATAGCCCGTGATGTCAAGCTCGCGAGCTAGATCCTGCAGCTCACTAAGCGTCTTGGTTTCGAGCTCAACTATATTCACTTTTTCTCTCCAGGAATTTTCTCTCTAGACTGCAATGTACGTGACACATGTCCGTTGCCCAAGCGCACACAGGGCAACTCCTTAGGATACGGCAACCATCTTTGGGAAGTCCAGACTGTGAAACATCATGGATTTGTTCGCGCACTCGCGCGAACGCGCGTTGCCAGAATGGGCATCAAACCTTGGGAGACAGTCGATCCTGCAGAGCAGACTCGCACATTTCCTTTGCCAACATCTCGTGCCAGGCAGGATTAGGGCTGACCGAGAGCTTTGAGAGCATCGCATTGGGTGAGGATTGTTTCCCACTAACAGCGCCATTATAACACAGATCGTGTGCATCGTCAAATAGTATAACATCTGACAACATGTTTTGTAATCGCCGGTTTTTTCACCGGCCCAGGCCACAACCGATTCCCCACCGTGGTTTTTCCACCGGAAAAGCGTCAGGCAGGCCCCTTCATCTCCGGGTATAATTGGATCGTCCTAAGGAAAAGGAGCCGAAAACCAATGCGAACCCTTGCCCTCCAGGCCGGACTCACCTTGACCACCCTGACCCTGCTTGCCTGCCTGGGTCCCCAGCTCAGTTGTGGTCCTCTCAATCGGATCATCGAGCAGGCCACCGGACAGACTCCTCGGCAACAGGTGGCCGACCTGATCCACACCATCGCTCGAGGCGACCGAGATGCGGCGCTGGCCTCCTGGTCCGTGCGCGATTCGGCGTCCGATGAGTTGCTCCAGCGCCGCAAGGAGGTCTTGGAGGAACTCTTTGGGTATGGACCCGACATCCAGCACCGCATCCTGAACACCGAATGGTGGACCACCTGTTGCGATGCCAGTGTGACCCAGAATCCCCGCAATGCCGGAGGCGCCGTGGTGCAAGTGTCGATCGGCAGCCCTACGAGGAACGAAAAGGTTTATGCCTTTTACTTGCTGGTGCCTGGCGGTTATTGGGGCGACGCAGCAAGCAACCCAGTTCGCACCTGGAAGATCGTAGACATTGCCCCAGAGGATGAACCCCCTCTGGTTTTCCCACTGAGGTAGCTGCCTTATGGACCTGTCCACCCTATTCGCGAACAAGAACTCGATGCTCGATGCCGAGGAAATGACCGTTCAAAGCGATTCTGCCCTGGTAATCCGATTCCCGGTGCCGAAAACGGCCGCCCTTCAGCCCAATGATGTTTGGCCGCGCTGGCAACGCCTCTTTCCCCCAAAATGGAAACGCCGGGTCATTATCCAGGGCAGGCACTTCTGGCTGCCGGGCTAGCCAAGCCCGATCAGGGCGCCATAAACTCGACAATGGCCGTCCCCAGACCATCCACGGTCACCTCGACCTCTGTATCGGATCCTTCCGGGCGGACATAGTAGGTGGACGGCCACAGCCCGCCGAATTCGCAGGCGCCAGGCCCATATTCGGGCTTGGTGCCGGTCAGGCAGGTGGCACTCCAGCCGCCTCCACCCGAGATAGTCACCGGCATGCTCCCTCGATTCAACACGCGCACGATGACAACCGACCAGACGCCGGCGCCCTCCTGAGTTCCGCTGGTGTTGCTCCCCACCCACCCCTTCCAGGTAGCAGCGGAAGGCGTCACCGTGGGCTGGGCCGAGGCCACAGGAGTGGCGGCGACTACCCGCGTGGGCTCAACCGACAAGGTCGGGCGAGGAGTGAGTTGAGGGACCGGGGCGACGGACACTTCCGTAAACACAACCTTGGCCCACCCCCAACCGTCCACGGTCACCTGCACACCGGTGTCCAAACCCTTGGGGGCTATGGTATAAGTTCCGGCTCGCAGTCCGCCAAACTCGCAAGCGTCGGGGCCATATTCGGGTTTGTACCCGGTTTGGGCCACGCTGCTCCAGCCGTCGGTGTAGATATCCACCTCGTTCCAAGGCTTGCCCGAGACAATGACCGTGATGGCCGAATTCACGTACTGAGTCGCCTCAGTGCCGCTGGTGTTGGCCACCACCGAGCCGACCCAACGAGTCTTGGGCTGGGGCCCGGCATAGTAGAACTCGACCAGGACGAAATCCTTCAGGCCCACCGACACGTCCAGGGACGCATCCAACCCCTTGGGGGCCACGCGATAGGTCCCGGCGTTGAGCGCCCCGAATTCGCAGGCGTCGGGGCCGTGCTCCGGCTTGGTGCCGGTGGTGCAGGTGGCGCTCCAATTCTCAGTCTGGAGCTGAACCTGGTGCCCGGCCGGCTGCCCGATGACGCGCACTGCGATGGTCGCAAAATAGCGACCCTCCAGATCCTGGCGATGCTCGACCACCCGACCGCGCCACAGAGGAGCCGAATGGGGTGGCTGGGCTGGCTGTGCGGGAGCGACGGGCAACGGCGTGGGCGTCATTGCTGGTCGAAGGGTCGCCTTTGGTTGGGGGAGTGGAGCAACCGTCGTCGGACGGGGAGTGGAGGTGGGGGTCACAGCGCAGGGCAAGGGAGTGAAATCGATGCGCGTATAGTTCTTGCCATCCAGGAACACCTCGAACACGAGGCCGAGACCCTGGGGTTCCACAAAATAGATCCCCTTGCTCAACGGCGCAAATTCGGCGACAGCGGGTCCATACTCGGGCTTGGTGCCCGTAATTCCTACCGCCTCGAATCCACCCAGCGAGCGAACGGTGATCGGGAGGCCCGGCTTCCCTTGCACCGACACGCGCAGCACACTGCCCGCCAGATCGAGATCGGCCCATTGCTCGGTGATCTCGGCTTTCCAACAGACCGCCGCCTGAACGGGATAGTGGGGCGCCGCCAGGTGCGCGGCCATCAACCCACCGAGCACCAACCATACAGCCAGCATCCCCACAAAGCTTTTACGCCATCGCCCTCTATCGAACATCTCGCGTCACCTCCTGCCTGTCTCTTACTGGCTCTTGATGCGCATATAGGTCAGCGCCGAATCCAGATATTCTCTCGGCGTCATCCGGAAGGGGAACATCCGGTTTTTGATGGCCCATCCCTTCCACAACTTGTACACCAACCAATAGGGCCGATGAAGCGGCAAGCGGATCAGGCGCCGAAACAGGGGCACCAACACGGGGAATTCCACCGCCAGAGCAAACAGCTTTTGCAGGTTCTCTATCTGGTGCTTTTCTTGTTCGCTGCCAAACTTGATGACGGTGTCGTCGCTGACCGATCCGGACAGATCGTCAAAGCTGCCCATCATCCAACCGTGCTGATAGGCCCATTCACCCAGAGCCGTCTTGGGGTAGGGCTGAAACAGAAACACGTTGGCGTAGGCCGGCCGGCACTGGATATTTAGGTCCAGGGTCTCCAGATCCGTCTCCAGGGTGCCGGTGGGCAACCCCAGCATGTTGTTGGTCATAAAGGCAATGCCATGGCGGCGCAGGATCTCGGCGGCGCCCAGGATCTCTTCCCGGCTCATGTTGCGGTTCAGCACCACATTGCGCAAGTGGTCATTTCCCGCTTCCAGGCCAAAACTGACCGACACACAGCCCGCATCCTTGAACAGCGCGATCTTTTCGTCGGTCACCAAATTGGCCCGCACCTGACACCAGAAAGGCAGGCCGATCTCGGCCTTGTAACGGGCCATGAACTCCTGCAGCCAGTCGTCCTGCAAAATAAAGGTGTCGTCCATAAAGAGCACAAAGCGCACGTCGTAGCGTGTGGTGATTTCTTGCAGCTCGCGAATCACGCTGTCGGGACTGCGCCGCCGGAATCGCCGGCCCTTGCCCTGGTACAGATCGGAATAGGCCTTGTTAAAGCAAAAGGCACAATCGTAGGGGCAGCCGCGCCCGGTGATGACCGGCTTGATCTTGGTGCGCCGGCTGGGCTCATGGGCCGCATACAACAGATCGCGGTCCGGCAAGGGCAACTGGTCCAATTCTTCGCCGGTCAGGAGCGGGCGCAAGGGATTGCGAACAATCTCGCCGTTGTGCTTGAACCACCAGTTGGGGATCGCCGGATCGGCCAGGGTCACTCCGTCGCCATTTCGCTCAAGGGCATTGAACAAGTCGACCGTGGCGTACTCGCCCTCGCCAAGGCAGATCCCATCCACCCCCTCGCGCTCGATCATCTCGGGGAAAAAGGTGGGATGAGGGCCGCCGAAAATGGAAAAAACGCCCGGCAGTTGGGCCCGGATGCGCTGGTTAAGCTCCAGATACCAGGTGTGCGGCCCGGTGTACACCGTGTAGCCCAACACATCGGGCTGCAAACGGACGGCCGCCTCCACGGGATCCTCCTCGGTGGAAACCACCAGACTCACCTGGTGACCGGCTTGTTTGAGCATGCTGCTGATGAGCAGGATCCCCTTGGGTTCGTTATCCACTTCTTTGACAATAAACAAAAGATGCAAAATCCAGACTCCCTTGCATCACGACTTGATGCGCATAAAGTGCCACGCCGTCTCGAGCATTTCCCCGACACTGAGCTTGACCGGGTGGACTCGATTCTTGATGGCCCACCCCTTCCAGCCCTTGTTGAAAAGCCAGAAAATGGGGTTATCGGGCAGCCGCGTCAGCTTTTTGATGAGAGGAACCAACCAAGGCCACTCGACGCCGATGGCAAAAAAGCGCTGCAATACGGACAGGCCTCGCTTGTGCCCCTCATCGAATTCGAGAACCGAATGATCCCACGCCACTTCGCCAATATCGTCAAACGTCCCCACCATCAATCCCTGCTCCCGAGTGAACTCGCCCAACTCGGTGCGAGGGTAGGGCTGAAAGATAAACACGTGGGCATAGGAAGGCCGGGCCTGAATGTTGAGCTCCAACGTCTCCCAATCATCGGCCAGCGTGCTGGTGGGCAGGCCGATCATGTTGGTGGTGGTGAACTGAAGCCCACCCTCCCGGATGAGGCGCGCCGCCTCCAGAATCTGCGCCTTGTCCATCCGGCGCTTGAGCAGGTCGTTGCGGATCCGGTCGTTGCCCGCTTCGATGCCCATACTGACCGAATAGCAGCCGGCCGTCTTGAGAAGCTGCACCTGCTCGGCCGTCACCAGGTTGGCGCGGGTGTTGCAGAAAAAGGGCAGCCCGATCTGGCGCGGGTACTTGACAGCAAATTCGGCCAGCCAGTCGTTGGAAAGCACAAAAGTATCGTCAACAAAGACGACAAATTCCAACGGATAGTTCTCCCGCACCCAGGCGATCTCGTCGACCACATGATCGACACTGTGCTGGCGAAAGCGCCGTCCCTTGCCGCGATACATCTCGGACAGGGCATGGTTAAAGCAGTAGGTGCAATTGTAGGGGCAGCCACGACCCGTCAGAAAGTGCTTGATCTTGCTGCGGGCGACGATGAGGTCCCGCTGGTACACCAGTGCCCGGTCGGGAAGCGGCAAGTCGTCCAGATCATCCACGTAGGGCCGCACCGGATTGACCACGGTGCAGTCGTGGTCGCCGCTTCCGTTCCGGCAGAAGGACCAGTTTTCTATCTCTAAAACGGCGCTGCGCCCGCCGGCAGCCAGGGCGTCGACCAACTCCACCAACGCCCCTTCTCCCTCCCCCCGACAGATGCCGTCCACCCCATCCTCTTTGACCATCTCGGGAAAAAAGGTGGGATGAGGGCCGCCAAAAACGGAAAAGAGGTCGGGCAGTTCGGCCTTGAGTCGACGGTTAAGGTCCAGGTAGTACCGCTGCGAGCCGGTGATCACCGAATAGGCCGCCACGTCGGGCCGGAACTGGCGGGCCACCTCCAGCGGATCGTGATGGGCTGCGACGGCCAAATCGACCTCGTGCCCCGCCGCCTTGAGCGCGCTCGACAGGAACATGATGCCCTGGGGCTCGTAATCGATCTGTTGGACCACAAACAGCACACGCACAGGCACATCCACCTGATCAAAATTAGAATCGCTCGCGCAGAGCCGAGCGATGCCAGGATCGGCTCTAGTCTACCACATCCCCGATGGCTTGACAAATCGAAATGGGAGGTTCAGCCAGGAGGTCAAAGGATTTTTGGTCTAGGGACGAATGCGCACCGATCCCAAATTCAGGTCGCTGCCCAGCGGCAGCCAGCCGCGGCTCCAGGGCACAGGCCGCCCATCCCGCTCGACCCGCATCCGTAGTTGATAGGCGCCGGGCGCAATGTCGCCCGGAAGAGGCAGGTCCACCCCCTGGCGGACCACCTGCTCAGGTTTCCAGGCGGTCGTTGGAAAGAGCCCGCCCACGGGAACCTCGCCCAAGGCCACTTCGTGATCGCCGGCGAGCCAAAGGACCGCGCGCAGATCCCCTTGTGGTCGGGCCAGCGCCTGCCACCACACCGTCGTCGACAGGACGGCACCGGGGCCAGGCGGAATCTTGGAGGGTGCGCGGGCCCCCAAAACTTCCAGGTCGCCCAATCGAGCGTACAGTGTGCGCCCCACCGTCGCTTCGAGCGCCCGCTGCGGGGGTCGATGGGGATTCCCCTGCAACGCAATCGGCGCCAACTCAGCACGGCCCCGTTCGGTGCCCGTAGCCGAGTCGTAGACGATGACCAGCGGCGCATAGTCGCCCGGCGGCAGCCCAGCCGGCAAGGCGATCTCGTGGGCGTCGAGCACAATCTCCCCCTGCCGCCAGGCCGTCGTGGGATACGCGCCCGCCACCGGTTCGGCGTCGGCGGCAGCCACCGTCTGGCCTGTGGCGTCCACCAATCGCACCGACAGCTTCAGCGGCTCGTCAAATCGGGTCTCTGCCCGCCACCACAGGCGCAATCGCACCCACCCCTGCCAATGGCCCCCATGCTCCCAAGCGCCATAACCCAGCAGGCGGAGTCCGGGGATCGGTTCCCGATCGGTCGGCCGCGGGATGTCGGTGGGGGCCGGGTCGGGCGCATCCACCCGGATCAAGGTCTCCAGATGGCCGGCCACGTCGATCAGGCCAATGACCGAGTCGAGGGTGTGATCCTCTTCCAATCCGGGCAAAGGCCGGGTGATGTAGACGCTGCGCCCCCGGGCCAGCGCCCCTTCGACCGCCTCCCGGCGCTCCTGTTCGTCGTCGGCCACAATGGTCTCCAGATCCGGTCGCAGCCCAGCCGTGCGCTGAAAGTAGCGCAGCAGCGTCATCTCGCCCAAAAGGCCGACCACCGTGCTATCCTCTGGCAGGGGCTCCTGCAACACATAGTGGCCATAGTCGTGGACAATCCAGCGCTGGCTCAGATCCAGATCAGGGTACGCTCGCACGCCAATGATCAGGGGTTGGACCAGGGCCGCAAGGACCAGGCCCACAGCGCAAAGGGCCGAAAGCCTCCTCAAGGCCATGGAGGGGCCTCGGGGCCGCAATAGATCCACAGCATAGTCCAACCCCACGCCGATCCAGAAAGCGGCGATCAAAAAGGCCGGGATAAAGAACACCTCGACGTCGGGAACGCGGTACAGCACGGCAAACAGGACGTACACGGCCCAAGCCCCCGCTGTCAGGAGCAGCCCCCGGGGCTTGCCGAGCAACCGTAGCAAGCCCATCAAGGCCAGCGCCAGGCCCACCGGGCCGAACTGCTGCCAGAAAAGCCGGGCGTAGAAAGCCGCATCCAGGGTGCGGGCCAGAGGGTTCTCGCCCAGGAAAGAGCTGTAGATGCTGCCCGTCACCCAGCCCCAGAAGCTACGCCACGTGGGTGTATAGAGGCCGTCGAGGGAACCCATATTCGCCCGTAGGGGAAGATAGGCATAGAGCAACAGGGGCGCCAAGAAGCAGATCGCCAGGAGGACGATGGGGCGGCCGAGCACCTGCCGCCAGCGCGGGCGATCGGGGTGCTCGGGACCGAGGAGGGCGGCGCGGCTGAACACGCGCCGCTCCACCACCGCCGCAAACACCAGCAGCACGGGAGCCAGGAGAAGCATGGTGCGGTGATGCGTCAGACTCAACCCATAGAGGGCCGCCAGACCATAGATCCGCGGATGCAAGCGCAGGCGTTCCCTGGCCAACACCGGTGGGAAAAATCGACGGTAGACACGGTGGATCCGGTGGGCCCAACTCCGCACCGGCACGGGCAGCCGCAGCCACCAGCTCTCGCCGGGCAAGAAGAGGGGCTTTTGCCCCGGTGGCTCCACCAGCAACGAGGAAAAGGGCTCGACCGGGGCCAAGGGCTGGCGAGCCCACCGCACAGTCAGCCACAGCGTGGCGACCACGAACAAGGCATTCAGGGCATATACCTCAGCCACAAGCGCCTGCGACCAATAGATGGGCGAGACGGCCAGCGCCGCCGCGCCAAGCAAGGATGGCCATCGCCGGCGGGTCCATTCCCGACCCAACCAGTACACCCAGGCCACAGCCAGCGCCCCGCACAGGGCCGAGAGCAGGTTCACAGCCCAGGCCGGATTCGGCACCGGGCCCAAGGTGAAGGCTTTGCCCAACAACATGTACAGGGGATAGCCGGTGGGGTGGGCAATGGCCAACTGGTGGGCGGCCAAAGGAAACTCGAGGCTGTCATCAAACAGGGTAGCCACCGAGGGGGCCATTGTGTGCAAATAGAGGGCCAGGCTCGCGACGAACAACCCAGCGAACAGGAGGGCATCTCCCCCCCGTTCCCAGATCCGGCGCACCATGGCACCACGCCTTGCCTTCACCCGTTCCCCTCCCTTGTCGGTCGCTCAGCGGCAGGCATCTGCCGCGGCTTCTAACCAGGCGTAATCATACCACAACCGCCGCCAAACACCAAGATCGGAGGGCGCGAACCTCTCGGAACGCGAGCCTTTACCCGAGTAGCGGGGCACCACCGCTCTCTGGCCGATTTCCGATTTCCTCCAGAGCAAGGTATAATGGACGGGTCAGCAGGGCGAGAACTGAAGCAACCCATGGCAAACGAAAAGGTTCCCCAATCGAATAGCAGGCGTTGGGCGGCATGGATTCCCTGGGCCATGGCCCTCGCCGCGCTGGGCTACCTGGCTGGCCTGACGCTCTGGCTGGCCTTCCGCGGCCTCGTTTTCCCTTACCAACTCGACTATGGCGAGGGACTCTTGCTTCACTTTGTCAACGAATGGGCTCACGGACGGCCCATCTATGGCCCCATTGGCCAGTATCCCTTCGTCACGGCCAACTATCCCCCGCTGTCCATGGCCCTGGCTCTGGCGCTGACGCCCATCCTGGGCGTGACCTACGCCGCCGGACGGGTTTGGACCCTGCTGGCGATTGCCGCGCTGGCGGCCCTCATGATAGCCTGGGTGCAGCGGGCCGGGGGGCGGTGGCTTCCCGCTCTGGCAGCCGCCCTGTTCTTTGTAGGCTCGCCCTACATCTACCATTGGGCGCCCCTCTTCCGGGTCGACCTCGTGGGACTGGCACTGTCACTGGGCGGCCTTACCCTGGTGGGCCTTGCCTTTCCCCCGACGCCGACAGGGAAAGCGGTCAAACCCCACCTGCTGTGGGTGGCCGTCCTGCTCTTTGTGGCAGGCCTGTATGCCAAGCAGTCCTTTCTCTTTGCGCCACTGGCAGCCGGCGCCTATTTGCTCCTTCGAGCCGGTTGGAAGCAGGCCGCCCGATTGGCCGCTGGGATGCTGCTCCTGGGCGGCGGCCTGTTCCTGGCGATCCAGATTGGCACGCGGGGCGGCCTGTGGCAGGGCCTGGTGGTCAGTAACGTCAACCCCTTTCTGTGGCCCGAATTCGGGCAGCAAGTTTCCGACTTATTGCGGACCTTTGGTGTCCTCTTTTTGCTGGCTGGATGGTACCTTTTGGACAAATACGGGCGGGATCGCCGCCTGCCCTTGTGCGACAAGCTGGATCCCCTCGACCTGTATCTGCCGGCGGCTCTGGCCAGTGTGATCCTGGCCGGCAAGGCCGGGGCCTGGGAGAACTATTTCTTTGAGGCCCTGGCGGCTCTGTGCCTGGGCGCCGGGATGGGGCTGGCCAGGCTGACCCGTCATGGCAAAACTGCCATGCTATGGGTTGCCCCGGCCCTGATCTTGCTCCAGGTGGCGTTGATGTGGCACACACCGCGCAGCGCCCAGCAGTACCTGGCGCTGACCGAGCGCTCCAACCAGGCCATCGAACCGGTGCTGGCCCAACTGCCCGATCCCATCCTTTCCGAGGACATGGGCTTGCTGGTGACCAACGGCAAAACGATGGACTATTGCTCGTTCCAATACAGCCAATTGGCCCGAGCCGGACGCTGGGATCAATCCTGGGAACTGGGCCAACTGCGAGCGAGGCGCCTTTCGGCCGTGATTCTGGATACCGGCACCCGGCTGGATGTGGACCGCTATCAGCGCTTCACCCGCGAGTTCCTGTCAGAGCTGGACCGCAACTATGCCCTCAGCCACACCCTGGGCAAGTACGAGGTGTATAAACCGGCCCCCTTGCTGCACGAGCGGCGAGCCGATTGGGGCGATCTGCTGAGCCTGGTAGGTTGGACGCTAGACGCCCCATCCGGGATCCAGCCCGGCGACTCGGTGAGCTTGACGGTCGTCTGGCAGGCGCAGCAAGCCCTGGAACAGGACTATGTCGCCTTTGCCCACTGGGTGGATCCAGAGGGCCAGGGCTGGGCTGGCGACGATCACCAACCGTTCGACGGGCAATATCCCACCTCAGCCTGGGGAGCAGGCGAGATGGTCCGCGACCGCTTTGCTTTCGAGATCCCGTTCGACGCCCCGCCGGGTCTATATGACCTCCAGGTGGGCTGGTACCACCCCGAGAGCCTGGAACGGCTGCCGGTGGGCGGCGGTGACAGCCTGCGCATCGCCGTCATTCCGCTCGAGTGGGAGGAACCGCCGCCCCAAGATCTGGTTCCGGTGGGGGCGCTCTTTGGCGAGGCCATCGCGTTGGAAGGCTATGCCCTGCGCCAGGCGGCAGACGAACTCGAACTTTTATTGCGCTGGCTGCCGATGGAATCCATCGACACCGACTATACCGTCTTTGTCCACGTCGTGGATAGTCCCGACAAGGCAAACCGGCTGGCCCAGGACGACGCGCCGCCCATGGGGGGACGTTGGCCCACCTCGATGTGGCTGGAAGGCGTGGCCCTCAACGATCTGCACAGGGTACGGCTGCCCGCAGATCGGGCGCCGGGCGACTATACACTCTACGTGGGGTTCTACGATCCCGTCACCGGCGCGCGGCTAAACCTGCCCGATGGCCAAGATGCCCTGGGGCTGGTTACCCTCACCCTGCCCTGAAACCACTTTCCGGTCGTCCGATTACAGCGATTTGGCGAACCGGGAGAAGCGATTACCCTTTGGTCTCGAGCTTTTCCATGGGCGCCATGCTGGCCATCAGCCGTTTGAGCCCTACCCCGGCAAAGGCCACCGTCACCTGCCAATCGCCCCCCGCCGCTTTGCACTCGATCACCACCCCCTGACCAAACACCTCATGGCGCACCTGGTCGCCGGTCTCGAATCCGGGAGTGCTGGGCTTGGGGCGTTGCTCTTCCCGTGGCGTGCGCTCCACGGGGCTAAAGGGGCGGACGGTTGCCTGGGAACGGCCCAGGTATCGGCCTGGCTTCATATCCAGCGACGCTTGTCTGGGGCGGGGGCTGCTCTCGCGCCCCTGAACCAAATGCGAGGGGATGTCGTGCAGAAACCGCGATGGCTCGCGCACCTCACTCTCGCCGTACAGGGTCCGCCGAAACGTACGAAGCAGGTAGAGCCGCTCCTTGGCCCGCGTGACGCCCACGTAACAGAGGCGCCGTTCTTCTTCCATCTGCTCTGGATCCTCCATGGAGCGGCTGTGGGGAAAGAGCCCCTCTTCCATGCCCACCATGAACACAACCGGGAACTCGAGGCCCTTGGCAGCATGGAGCGTCAGCAGCGTGGGGGCGTCCACCTGCTCGTCCAGGTTGTCGATATCGGACACCAGAGCCACCTCTTCCAAAAAGGTCGTCAAAGCCGTTTCCACCGCAAGATCGGCGTACTCACGGGCTGCGGTGCGCAGCTCCAGGATGTTTTCCCACCGCGTCTGTCCCTCGTCCGTGCCGTCCCGCACAAAATCTGCATAGCCCGATCGTTCCAGCAGCAGGTCGAGAAGTTCCAGCAGGTTGAGCTGATGGCGGGCCCGGATCAGCTCTTCAAGCATGCGGGTAAAGGCCAGCAGCGACCGCGTCGCCCGCGCACCAAAGGGCAAAGAGGCCGCCTTGGCATCGCCCTCATCGTCCATCTCGGCCAAAAGCTGAAGGGCCGCATAGACCGGCAGCCCCTGCGATTGGGCCCATTCGTCCAGGGCCTCGAGGGTCTTGGCCCCGATGCTGCGGGGCGGCACGTTGATGATCCGCGCCAGCCCGACCCCATCGTACGGATTGTGGATGAGGCGCAGGTAGGCCATCACATCCTTGATCTCTTTGCGCTCGTAGAACCGGGTAGCGCCCACCAGCTTGTAGGGCATCCCTTGGCGCACAAAAGCATCTTCGAGAGGGCGCGACTGGGCGTTGGTGCGATACATGACGGCGCAATCGCCCAACCGGGCCTGTCCCTCCGCGACCAGGCGCCGGATCTCGCCTACGATGGTGTCCCCCTCTTCCTGTTCATTGTAGGCTTCCATCACCACGATCTGGGGGCCGCCCGGCTGCTCCGTATAGAGACGCTTGGGATGGCGATGGGGGTTGCGGGCAATGACCGAATTGGCCACGTCCAAGATGGTTTGCGTGGAGCGATAGTTGCGTTCCAACAGGATCACCCGAGCCCCTTCAAAATCCTCCTGGAATCGAGCCACGTTCCGATAGTCGGCGCCTCGAAAGCGATAGATCGATTGATCTTCATCCCCCACCACAAAGAGGTTGGCCCGCGAACCTGCCAGATGCTTGACCAGTTCATACTGGGCCATGTTTGTGTCCTGCCACTCGTCGACCAGGATAAAAGGGTAGCGGCGCTGATATTTGGTGCGCACCTCGGGGTGTTGGCCGAGCAGTTCGACGGCTTTGACCAAGAGATCGTCAAAGTCGAGGGCGCCATTCTCGCTCAAAAAGGCCTGGTAGCGCTCGTACAGCCGCTTGACGATCTCTTCGCGATAGTTCGCCGGGCGCAGGTCTTCCGGCTTGAGAAGTTCATTCTTGGCCTGCGAGACCTGTCGCAACATGGCCGTGGGGCGGTACTGCTTGTCGTCCACATTGAGCGCTTTGATCGCCCGGCGCATGACGCTGAGCTGATCGGCGCTGTCATAGATCACATACTGGGGGGAAAGGCCAAGGACGTCGGCCTCCCGGCGCAAAAGACGCGCGCAGATGGCATGAAAGGTGCCGATGGTGAGCTCGCGGAACGAGTCGCCCAGGAGTCGATAGAGTCGATCCTTCATCTCTTTGGCGGCTTTGTTGGTAAAGGTAACGGCCATGATCTGCCACGGCGGCACCCTCATCTCTTCGACCAGGTAAGCCACCCGGTGGGTCAATACGCGAGTTTTGCCGCTGCCCGGGCCGGCCAAAACCAGTACGGGGCCTTCGACCGATTCAACGGCCTCTCGCTGAGCGGGGTTCAAACCATCTAGCATGTCTGTCATCGTTCTTCCTTGTAGCTTGCCAAAAACCAGACGCGCGGGGCGGATCAGGTCTTGGGCGGTGTGCAACTCGATTGTCTGGGACCGTCAGGCCGGGCCTTGTGCCCAGACCGGGCCCATTCTAACACTTTTCGGCCCACAAGGCCAATAGCCAGCTTTCTCTCGGGGCATGGGGGCCGACCCCGAGGACGGGGTCGGTGAGCAGGCATTGTCTCTTGACCGATATGGCGTAGTATGGCTCCGCGCCCCGAGACGGGGCGCGGGTTCCTGATAGGTAGCGAGGAGTGGAGGCCAACCCCGAGGACGGTGCCGTACGGACACGGGCGGCGAGCGAACTATCAGATCGAACTGCCTCATTTGGCAAGCCCGAAAAAGTCGCGGAAAAAGATTGACGCGCGGGCCAACTTGCGCTATAATCTTGAATCAGGGGGGACCAAGAGTACTCACGCCGGGAGAAAGGACCGAAACAACGTGACCCCAAAGATCGTGGCTATCGGCGGGGGAAATGGGCTTTCGGCGTTGTTGCGAGGTCTCAAAGCACACACCCCTCTGCTCACTGCCATCGTCACCGTCGCCGATGATGGGGGCTCCTCAGGCCGCCTCCGTCGCGAGCTAGGAGTGCTGCCTCCAGGGGACTTTCGCAACTGTATCGCCGCCCTTGCCGATGACGAAGCCCTGCTCACCCAGCTTTTCCAGTACCGCTTTGGCCAGGGGAATGGACTGAACGGGCACAGCCTGGGCAACCTGTTCATCACGGCGCTGGCCGAGATAACGGGAAGCTTTGAACAGGCCATTGCCGAAGCGGGACGAGTGCTGGCCGTGCAGGGGAGGATCCTACCCTCCACATTGGAGAACGTCACCTTGGTGGCCGACCTCCGAAGTGAACGGGAGACAGAAAACAGACGCCCTGGATTGACCCGCATCCAGGGCGAGTCGGCCATACCCAGGAGCGGTTGCGTCATCGAACGCGTATTCCTGCGGCCCGATCGGGTTCGCGGCTATCCTGAAGCGGTGCGAGCGATCCTTCAGGCCGACCTGATCATTGCCGGGCCGGGCAGCCTGTTCACCAGCGTGCTGCCCAATCTGTTGGTGCAAGATGTGCGCCAGGCGGTAGCCGCCTCCTCCGCGCTCAAGCTCTATGTGTGCAACGTCGCCACCCAGCGCGGAGAAACCGATGGGTTTGACGTGGCCCAACATATGCGCGCCCTGCAAAGGCACGTGGGACGCACTCTGTTCACCTTTGTGCTGGCCAACAACAACCTGAAGACCTGGCCCGACTATCCCGGACTGGAAACCGTGGATCTGTGCTACTCTCGGGAGGATGGGTATGAGGTGATCGCAGCCGACCTGGTCGATTCGACGTCGCCCTGGAGGCACGATTCCCAGAAACTGGCCGAGCAGATCCTGCAGTTCTATCACAGCCGCCGACCCGAGCACTCGGAGTGAAACAGGGGGCGTGCCAGAACCGGGCCGGGAATGATGCGGCAACAACCATGTATGCCCAAGGCCGTCCCTACGGCCATCGTTCAGAAGACCATTTCATAAACCAGGGCCGCAGCCCTGGAACAACCAAGGAGGACACAACAGATGACGATCAAGATCGGTATCAACGGATTTGGACGTATTGGAAGGCAGATCTTTCGCATTGCCTGGGAAAACCACCGAGATGACCTGGAGATCGTAGGCGTCAACGACATTACCGACACCCCGACGCTTGCCCACCTCCTCAAGTACGACTCGAACTATGGCCGCTTCCCGGCCGAGATCGAGGTGCTCGAGGGAGGTTTCCGGGTCGACGACAAGCAAGTCACGACCTTTGCCGAGCGCGACCCTGCCAACATCCCCTGGAAGGATCTCGGCGTGGACGTGGTGATCGAATCGACCGGCCTCTTTACCGATGGCGCCAAGGCGGCCGTCCATCGGACGGTCGGCGGCGCCCGAAAGGTTATCATCTCGGCCCCCGCCAAGGGTAACGTCGACCTGACCATCGTCCTGGGCGTGAACCAGGATATGTACGATCCAGACAAGCATCATATCCTTTCCAACGCCTCGTGCACCACCAACTGCCTGGCCCCCGTGGCCAAGGTTCTGCACGATAGCTTTGGCATTCGCCGCGGTCTGATGACGACGATCCACTCTTACACCAACGACCAGCGGATCCTGGACCTACCGCACAAGGATCCTCGCCGCGCTCGCGCCGCAGCTCTGAACATCATCCCCACCACCACCGGCGCAGCCAAGGCCGTTGCATTGGTGATTCCCGAGTTGAAAGGCAAGTTCGACGGCTATTCCCTGCGCGTGCCCACGCCCACGGTCTCCATCGTCGATTTTGTGGGCGAGCTGGAACGGGATGTGACTGCGGAAGAGGTCAATGCCGCGTTAAAAGCTGCCGCCGAAGGCCCGATGACAGGCATCCTGGGCTACAGCGAAGAGCCGCTGGTTTCGATGGACCTGAAGGGCGATCCCCGTTCTTCCATCGTAGACGCCGGGTTGACCAACGTCATCGACGGCAATATGGTCAAAGTGGTCTCCTGGTACGATAACGAGTGGGGATACTCTTCCCGCGTCGTCGACCTGGCCAAGTTCATCGGCAAGTAGTCACGCGAGCGCGAAACGCCATCGTTTCTGAGCAACACGACCAGCGGGGCCTGCAGGGACGGAACATCGACAGGGTTCCACACCCTCAGGCCCCCTGTTCTTTGGAGAGAATCAGATGAATAAAAAGACCATCCGCGACGTCGACGTAAAGGGCAAGCGCGTGCTGGTGCGAGTGGATTTCAACGTGCCCCTGACCGATGGCCAGGTGGCGGATGACACCCGCATCCGGGCCGCCTTGCCGACCCTCCAATACCTGCTGGATCAGGGAGCACTGGTGATCCTGTGTTCCCACCTGGGCCGCCCCAAGGGGCGAGTGGCAGACGAGTTCAAAATGGATCCTGTGGCCGCCCATCTGGCCGAGACCCTACGCCGGCCCGTATCCAAGCTGGATGACTGCGTGGGTCCTGACGTAGCAGCAGCCATCGACGCGGGCAAGCCCGGCGATCTGTTCCTGCTGGAAAACACACGCTTTCATCCCGAAGAGACGAACAACGATCCGGCATTCGCCCAACAACTGGCCTCCCTGGGGGATATTTATGTCAACGACGCCTTTGGCTCGGCCCACCGCGCCCACGCGTCGACCGAGGGGGTGACCCACTACCTGCCCGCCGTATCCGGCTTTTTGATGGAAAAGGAGCTGGAATTCCTGGGAAAGGCGTTGGCGGCACCGGCGCGGCCTTTTATCGCCATTCTCGGCGGCGCCAAGATCTCGGACAAGATCGGCGTCATTGAGAATTTGCTGGACCAGGTGGACGCGTTGCTCATCGGCGGAGGGATGGCCAATACTTTCCTCAAGGCCGAAGGCTATGATGTGGCCGACTCTCTAGTCGAAGACAACAGCCTCGACACGGCTCGGACCCTGATGGAACGAGCGTACAGCAAATTGGTCCTTCCTGTCGATGTAACCGTTGCCGACCGCTTTGACGCCGATGCCTTTTCGCAGGTGGTAAGTGTCGCCGCGGTCCCGCCCGGCTGGCGCATCCTGGACATTGGCCCCCGGACCCTGGAGCTCTTCCGGGAGAGGCTGGACGGCGCCCGCACCGTGGTGTGGAACGGACCGATGGGCGTGTTTGAATTCCCCAAATTCGCCATGGGCACCGAAGCCGTGGCGCGCATCCTTGCCTCGTTGAAGGATGCGACAACCATCATCGGGGGCGGCGACTCGGCAGCAGCCGTCGAGCGCGCGGGACTGGCTGGCGAAATGAGCCACATCTCTACCGGTGGTGGCGCCAGCCTCGAGTTCTTGGAGGGCAAGACCTTGCCCGGCGTGGCTGCCCTCATGGACAAATAACCTCCTTGAGCTGTCAGCAGGCCCGCTTCACCAGGCGCAGGCCGCCCGAAGCGGGCCTTTTCGTCCATTCAACCCCGAAATTGGCATCGATGTCTCCTCCCCACCTCGGGATTGTGCCCTGCGAAGCCGAGGGAGGGGCAATTTGACTTTTTCTGTCCAAGACGCCATAATAGGTTTTCGAGAGTAGAGATCATTCTTGCGGAAGGGGATGTTGCTTATGGCAGTGGAGTTGCTCAACCACGGTCGAGTCACCTGGATCAATATTGAGAAACCCACGCCGGAGGATATCGCCTTTCTGCGCGAGCGCTACCCCTTCCACCCCCTCGATCTCGAGGACCTGCTGAGCCGCATCGAACGCCCGAAAATCGACGAGTACGACGATTATTTGTTTATCATCATGCAGTTCCCCGTATTCGACAGCGCCAGCCGGGTCAGCCGGCCGGCCGAAGTGGACATCTTTATCGGCGCTGGATACCTGGTGACGGTGCACGATGGCAAACTATGGCCCATCATCAAGCTATTCCAGGACTGCCAAACCGACCAGGAAATGCGCCAAAAGATGATGGGGCGGGGATCCAGCCACCTCCTCCATGACGTGATCGACCGCCTGGTGGACTATTGCTTCCCCATCCTTTACAAGGTGGACGCCAACATCCGGGAAATCGAAGAGGACATCTTTACCGAGGATGTGCCCGATGTCGTGCGCGAGATCTCTTGGGTGCGACGCGACATCATTGCCCTGCAACGCATCGTCAAACCCCAGATCGCCATCGTAGCCAACCTGGAACACCGAGATCGCCCCTTTATCCGCGAGGAACTGGACATCTACTTTGGCGACGTGTTGGACCACCTGTACAAAGCCTGGGACATGCTGGAGGATCACCACGGCGTCATCGAGGGTCTGAGCGACACAGCCGACACACTCACTTCCTATCGCATCAACGAAGTAATGAAGATCCTGACCATCATTTCGGTGATCATGCTACCCCTGACTCTGGTATCGGGCATTTATGGCATGAACATCGACCTGCCCCTGGACGAACACCCCCTGTCCTTTGTCCTGATCCTGTTCCTGATGGCGCTGCTGGCCGGGGGTATGCTCTTCTACTTTCGAAAGCGGCGCTGGATCTGAGTCCTGGAACACCATCTTAAATTGGGAGAATTCACCATCATGAGCGAACTCCAATTCTATGGAGCGGTCCGAACCGTCACCGGCTCCATGCACCTGCTGACCGTCAACGGGTCCAGAATTCTGCTGGACTGTGGACTGTACCAAGGGCGACGTGAAGAGAGCTTTCAGCGCAACAAGAACCTACCCTTTGAAGCCGGCTCTATCGACGCCCTCATTCTATCCCATGCCCACATCGATCATTCGGGCAACATCCCATCCCTCGTGAAAAATGGATTTACCGGCAACATCTACGCCACGCCGGCCACGCGGGATCTGTGTTCGGCCATGCTGCGCGACGCCGGGTACATCCAGGAGAGCGATGCCGCGTACGTCAGCAAAAAGCGGGCCAGACAAGGTCTGCCCCCCGTCGAACCCCTGTACACGGCCGACGACGCCATGGCCAGCCTGCAGAGCTTTGTCAGCGTCAGTTATGACCGCCCGATGAACGTGGCCCCGGGTGTGACCGTGACCTTCCGAGACGCGGGCCACATCTTGGGGTCGGCTATCGTGATATTGGACATCGAGGAAAATGGGCAGAAGGAACGGCTTTTGTTCAGCGGAGACTTGGGTCGCAAAGGCATGCCCATTCTCAGAGATCCGCAAATCGCCGAGGGTGTCGATCATCTGATCATCGAAAGCACCTACGGCGACCGCCTCCACGATCCGATCGAGACCGCCGACGAGCAACTGGAAGAGGTCATTCTGGACACCTATCGCCGCGGGGGCAAGGTCATCATACCGGCCTTTTCTGTGGGCCGGACGCAGGAACTGGTCTATGCCCTCAACCAGTTGACGGAAGCGCGCACACTGCCCGACATCCCCATCTTTGTGGATAGCCCCCTATCGGTCAATGTCACCGAGATCTTTCGCATGCACCCGGAATGCTACGATAAGGAGACCTTTCAATTCCTCAACGATACCAACCAGCGAGACCCCTTTGGATTTCACCGGCTCACCTATATCCGTGCTGTGGAGCGATCCAAAGAACTGAACTTTTTGCAGCAACCGGCGATCATCATCAGCGCCTCGGGTATGTGCGAAGCGGGCCGCATCCTCCACCACCTAAAGAACAACATCGAGGACTCGCGGAATACCGTCCTGATCGTCGGTTGGCAGGCGCCCCACACCCTGGGGCGGAGGCTGGTGGAACGCAGGCCCGTTGTCAAAATATTCGGGGAGGAATACCACCTGAATGCGCGGGTGGAAACCATCAATGCTTTCAGCGCCCATGCCGATCGCGACGAACTACTCGGCTACGTCCAAAGACTGGGCGGCAAGCGGATCAAACAGGCTTTTATCGTACACGGCGAGGAGGCCTCCAGCCTATCGCTGGCCGATGCCATCCGAGATTTGGGCGTGGCCCATACCGTCGTGCCCAAATTTGGGGAGAAATACAAATTATCATAAACCCTACGGGATGTCACCCAGTCGGCTGCCCAACCTGGGAGAACCGCCTGCGCCATCTCTGCCAATCCAGAGACCGATCCCCCCACCCTGCAGGGAAAAACTCGCTCTCCTCCCACATGCGATGGCTCAATATCGTTGGGAATCC
>CAZNQW010000035.1:0-22728 GCA_964575225.1 uncultured Anaerolineaceae bacterium
GAATCGGCCATCACCGTGGCTGCGACAGCTCCCGCCCAAGAGTTTTCCTCGCCATTCATCGAGTACCTGACCGACAAGGATCGTGAAGAGCTGATCGCCCGAGCACACGTCGAACATTACGCGGCAGGCCAAAAGATCTGTGACGAAGGCGCAGTGGGCACCGACATCCACATTGTCCAATCGGGCCGGATAGCGGTATATAAAGAAGCAGACCAACCCCATCCAACGCTATTGGGTTACCGCGGGCCCGGAGAGATTATCGGCGAGATGAGCCTTTTGGGCAAACAACCCCGATCGGCCACGGTGATTGCTGACCAGAATGCCGAGGTGCTGCGGATCGAGGCTGGGGAATTCCTGGGCCTCATGGAGGCTCAACCGGGCATTAGCCGCGCTGTGTTGCAGGTTCTCAGCAGCCGGCTGCAAGCGGCTGATACAGCCCGTACGGCCATCGCCCGTCAAGAGTGGGACCTGATGGAGAAGGTCCAACACCTGACCGGCGAGGCGCTGCACTTGGCCGATCTAGCCCAGGTTCGCCAGGAAACCATCGAGCTGATTGCCCACGACTTGCGCACCCCTCTATCGGTCATCGACGGCTGCCTCCAAATGATCGAGACAACCCTGCCCGAAAGCGCATTGGCCGCCAGCGCCGACATCATCAAGCTGGCTAAACACAGTACCAGCCGGCTCGCCTCCATGCTAGAGGAACTCCTCAGCGCGGCCCAAGAGACTGTGGTGAACGCCGGTCCATTCCTGGGATGGGTTGCCATGGAAGAGCTCATTTCTAACGTGGTACGCGGCAGTGAGTTTGCCCTCAAGCAAGCCGATCTCACCCTGGAAACCCGAATCGACGCACCGCTGCCCTGGGTACAAGGAAACGAGGCCCAATTGGAACGGGTCCTGAGGAACCTGGTCGACAATGCCATCGCCTACACACCCGCCGAGGGTCACATTTTGATCCAGGCCCGGCAGATAGATGGTCAGATCGAGATCAGCGTCATTGACTCGGGACCGGGTGTCCCGCCCGAACACCGAACGGTGATCTTTGAACGCTTTACGCGCATCCCTGGCGTAAGGGGGCGAAAACATGGATTTGGCTTGGGGCTGTACTACTGCCGACAGGTGATCTTGGGCCACAGAGGCACCATCTGGGTCGAACCGGGCCCGGGCGGCCTCGGCAGCCGATTTTCCTTTACCCTTCCACTGGAACAACCTGTGACGGACAGGGAATAGGCGCCCCTCCTCAAAAGATCAGATCGAGGAATTCCTTCAGCATCTGTGCCGTGGCGCCCCACACGGTGTGCGGACCATAATCCCAGAATAGAACATCGTGGCATTGGCCCTGATACTCCCAACGCTCGACTCGCAAGTGGGCAGGATCGCGCAAAAAGGACAGGGGGACCTCAACGAGGCCATCTACTTCCTCGCGATTCAGGTGCGGTTCATAGGGAAAGGGTACCATCCCCACAAAAGGAGTCACCGAGAAACTGCTGACAGTTTGATAATCATCGCCTGCACCCAGCACCTCTACGCTTTCGGGGGCGATGCCCACCTCTTCAAAGGTTTCGCGCAAGGCCGTGGCCAATTTGTCGCCATCTCCTGGCTCACAGGCGCCCCCAGGAAAAGAGATCTGCCCTTTGTGGTGACCCACCGTCTGTGTGCGTTGAGTGACCAATACGTGCCATTCACCATCTTTCCAGAGCAACGGCACCAACACGGCGGCGCAGATCAGCGCCGGATCGGCGTGGACACGCCGGGTCCGATCAGTGAGGATTTTGCGGATCTGCTCTTTGAATTCCTCTGGACTGGCATCGGTGAGGTCGCTCACGGGTTCACACACCGACCTTCCACGGACGATTCCGGCCCGTCTAATGGTTCTGGGCCGACACAACAATTGGCCACCACCAGTGTCAGATCGTCGAATTGGGGGGCATCGCCCACAAACTGGATCAGCGCCTGATCGACGGCCGCGGCGATTTCCTGAGCCGACTGACCCTGGCAGGCGCGTACCGTCCGAATCAAGCGTTCCCGGCCAAACATCTCTTGTCGCGCATTCAAAGCCTCAATGACCCCATCGGTATAAAAGACCAACGTATCACCATCCTGCAATTGCACCACCCTCTGCTCAAATTCGATATCGGGCAGCACCCCCAAGGCCATACCACCGGAGCGGAGGTCCTGCAACGAGCCATCGCTGCGGCGGAAAAGCAGCGTGGGCATATGCCCGGCATTGACGTAGGTCATCTGCCGCGAGTCCGACTCTAAAACCGCATAGAACAAGGTCACAAAGAGATTCGAGCGAGCGTCGGCCACGATGAGATCGTTCACCCTGGCAATGGCCCGATCGGGCGAGCGCCCATCCATGGCCACCGTTCGAAGCAGAGAGCGCGACAGGGCCATGAACAGGGCAGCGGGCACGCCCTTGTCGGCCACGTCGGCCACCACAATCCCGGTCCGCGGCAGGCCCTCGGGCTGATTGGGCGGCAGCAGAAACAGATCGTAAAAGTCACCGCCCACCTGGCGCGCTGAACGCCAGATCGCCGCCAGGTCCCAGCCCGGCGTAGTCGGCGCCCGGTCGGGGAGAAAACTGGTCTGAATCCGCCGGGCCACTTCCAGCTCCTGCTTCATTCTCTCCTGCTCGGCAGCCTCTTGCAGCAAGAGGTTGTTTTCCACGGCAATGGCTGCCTGTCCGGCGATCCCTCCCAAAATGCTCATCCAGCGACTGATACGGTGGCTTTCCGTAGCCGAACAGTCGGCCAGCATCATCCCCACCAACTCACCCTTGGTCCACATGGGCAGGGCCAGCAGCAGATTTCCCTCGACGATTTCGATCAGGCTTGGCGGGTCGGCATCATCAGGCACACTGCCATCCAAAAGTACGTGGGAAGCGCCCTCCAAAAGATCGCGGGCAGGAGATTCTTCAGAGGTCAAGCGCAGAGCCTCAAAAGCGGCCAGCCGCTCCTCTCGAAATCCGTGCTGGGCGTGGGGTACAAAGAGATCGGCTTTGGGTTCCCAAAGCAAAAAGGCACAAGCTTCCACCCCCAGCAAAAGGGGCGTGATGCGGGCGATGGCGGCCAGGGCCTCAGCCAAATCGGGGGCCCGGTTGATGGCATCGGCCACCTGCAGCAATGCCATCGAGGTATAGGCCTCCTCCTGCTGGGCCTGCACCAGGCGGGCATTGTGGATGACCGTGCTGGCCTGATTAGCCATCCCCGACAGCATCTCGATCATGCGCTCGCTGAAGGCGTGGGCCTGGCTCGCATAATCGACCAGGATAACACCCAGCAGCTCACCCTGAGCCAACAGGGGCAAAAACACCATCTCCCGCATCTGGAATTCCTGTACCAGGCTGGGGGCCACAAGATGGGGATCGCGTTCCACATTGACCACGATCGGGGCGGGCGCCGCCTCCATCTGGACCAGAACGGGCATCTCCTCGGGCCGGAACTGCCTACTCTCAAAAGAGGCGCGCATCTCCGGATCGAGGCCATAGGTCTTGGCCGGGATGAACAGGCCGACGGAAGGTTCATACAGGAGAACGGCGCAGCGATCGACCCCGACGAGAAGCGGCACCAACCGCACGATGGTTGCCAGTACATCATCCATATCTGACACGCGGTTGGCCACTTCGGCCACCTGGAGCAAGGCAGTCGACAACCAGGCCTGCTGACGCTCAGCCTCGTACAAACGAGCTTTTTGAATGGCCAGGGCCACCTGCTGACCCAGAGTCTCAAGGATGAACAGGTCATCGGAACCAAAGGCATCCACCTGATCGCTCTGCACATCCAAGACCCCCACCGGCTCGCCATCGAGAATGAGAGGTACCGCCATTTCCGAGCGCGTCTCTTCCAAGGCCTCGACGCAGCGATAGCGGGTGTCGTTCTCCACATCGTTGACCGTCACCGGCTGGCCATGTTCCGCCACCCAGCCGATCAACCCCTGCCCCCAGCCAACCTGTTCGGCGACCTGCTGCTGATCGGCCTTGGAACTGGCCTGGAAAGAGATCTGCCGGCGTCGCGGATCGGTGGTATAGATGGTGACGTAATAATAGTCAAAATTCTCCCGGATCAGGTCCACCACCCCTTTAAAAACCTGATCCAACTCGATCAGGGCCGCCACCTGGCGGCTGACCTCCTCGATAGTCTCCAACTGACGCGCGCGTTTGCGCGTATTCTCATAGAGCAACGCCTTTTGCAGGGCCATGGCCGCCTGGTTGCCCATAGCCGAAAGGATGCGCGTTTCGCTCACGCCAAAGGCATGCGGCTGAAAGGACTGAACCGACAGGGTGCCCACCACCTCTTCGCCCATCATCAACGGCACAAACAGCGCCGAGCGGGGAGGGTGTTCGGCCGTGTACACCGGCTTGGCGGGTAACGAGTCGAACTCTTTTTCAAAGTCGCGAACCAAGATCGGCTCTTTGGTTTCGCGCAAGTAGTTGACCAACCCCACACCCGGGCTCAGGTGGAAACTGCGGAGGAGTTGTTCGCGACCCTGGTTCACCCACAGCCGCAGGGTGTATTCCTGGCCCTCGAACAAGCCGAGATGAAAGATGGTCGTGTCCATGATCCGGTGGGCGTGCTCATAGATCAACTGGCAGATGGCGTCCACATCCAACTGGGCCATGGCAATGGCCTGGCCCACCTGCTCCAGCGTGGAAAGCTCTTCCACCCGCTGTTCCAGCTCCTGCCGGGCGGTGGCCCATCGCTGCGCCAGCACGGCGACGGCCACGATGCCCACAGCCACCAACGAAAAGGCGATCCAACCCAGGTGCAAATACACCAGAGCCACCACCAAGCTGAAGGGCAAGGGCAGCAGTTCGACGTACAGGGCGCGGGGGATCGTATCCTGGATGAATACCCGAAGCTGGTCGAGGCCCCCCTCGAAATAATCCAAAATTCCCCAACCAATATGATCCAGTACGAACCAGGCCAAACATGCCACCCCGGTGAGCAGGGCGGCAACCCCAATCTCTGCGTTGGGGGTCCGCGCGAGTCCCTGGCTGGAAAACAGTGTTGGGTTCAACGCCGACAGCAGGGCGCCCACGAGCAGGGCGATCCAGGATTTGAGACCTGCCACAAAGAGGGGTAGCTGTATCAAACGGTAGGCGCCCAACTGGCGACGGCGCAGCGCGTTGAGCACCAGGTAGGCCGAGCCGCTGAGGGCAGCCACCGCCGCACCGCTTGCCGGACCCAACGCCAGCACAGTCGCCAGGTCGATAACGCCGGCCAAACTGCGTACAATGGGCGAACTCAGGTGGAAACTGGAACGCTGGATCAAAAAGGAGAGGATGGCAAAGATCAAGAGGGTGAGCCAGGCAGGATCGTCAGGTAGTCGCCTCCACCGATCCGCCAGGGCAGCCAGTCCCGTCAGCCCCACCAAGAGGCTGTACGCGATGGGCAGGAACGACGCACGCCACCAACCCTTGCTGGATGAATTCTCCGACATGCGTCCCTACTCGTGCCGACGGAGCCTCTTGACCATCACCAACTCGTTGCCGAGTTCTGGATCTGATCGATACTCCAAACTATCCATCAACTGTCTCATAAAGAACAGGCCCAACCCCCCCAGCTCTCTTTCCTCCAAAGGGGCCGTCACATCGGGCACAGGAACGCGATCGAGATCAAATTCATGCCCCCAATCGCGCACGGTGATGATCAAACCCAGATCGTTCTGACGGAAGGACACTTCCATATCACCCGGCGTCATACCCGCGTAGGCATGATCGACGACATTGGCGCAGGCTTCATCCACACTGATTTCGATCTGACCCACTGCCGTGTCATCGAACCCTGCCTGGTGGGCAGCCTCTACAATAAAGGCCATGACCACCGGGATGTTCTCAAGAACCGCTCGAACTTTTAGAGTGCCTTCCATCGACCCTCTGTATTGACCTGCTGCGTTGCTAAAAGACCGCCATGTCCCCCTGGGGCTCATAGCGGTCTTTTAGCGATCGGTTGACCGGTCAGCCGCAACCGGGTGCAAGCGTTTGATGGGCGCTGAAAACCGAGAGATCGGCATCGGACAGCCCATCTCACTCACCAGCCTAGAAGCTGCCTACGGCATTAAGGTCGTCCTCAAAGAAATTGAACAGGCGATCAAAACCCACCAGCTCGAAATTATCCCGGATGTTGGCAGGGGCCTCAGAGATAACCACATCGCCCGCCGGTACCTTTTTTCGGACTTTGAGAAGAGCAGAAAGGAGCGCCTTCAGGCCCGCACTGCTTAGATACTCGGTCCCCTTGAGATTGACCACCAGGTTTCGCTGTCCAGCGTCGATCAGCCCCAACAGCACTTCCTCCAACTTGGGGGCCGTCGAGCTATCGATACGACCCGCCACGGTGACCAACTCACAACGCTTCAACGCTTCCGTCTTGATTTCCATGTTTCCCCCTCCTGGAACCACCAGCGAATCGAGTCATTCGTAAAACAACGTGCATCATTCTACCACATCTAGACACACAGGGCAAACGCTTCAGGTCGTTGAAAACTCGGGACTCGATTCATCCGAACTCGGCGCCTCACCCGAACCCAATCGAATGGCCACCATTGCCAGGCCCATATAGAGCCAGAAAATCGAGACCGAGTGGGGAAAGTTCAGGTTAAAGAAATAGTGGTCAAAAATCCCGCCCACGAGTATGCCAGCCAGGGAAGTCACCAAGCCCAGCATGATGGCTTCCATACCCAAATGCTGCCGCACCACATCCCACGATCGCCAGGCTTGCCGAAAAAAGAGGAACAGCACCAACACAAAGGCCGCCAGGCCCACCAAACCCATCTCTTCGGCGATCAACAGATACACATTGGACACGCCGATGTACAGGCTGGCTTCGGGGGTTCCCACAAACCCCACCCCGATCCAGGGGTGACGGACGATCAAGCTCAGCGCGTCCTTGTATTCTCCCAGCCGCATCTGTGTAGCCAGGTCCTGCAACTGAATGCCTTCGATGAAATGTTGCACGTAGGATTGAGCCTGGGGCAGCAGGAGCAAAAGCAGACCGCCCACGACCATGAGTGGGATCAACTTTCGATAGCGAACCAGAGCCAACAGCCCGATCCCCGCCGCCAAGCCCGCCATAGAACCCCGTGAATAGGTGAGATAAAGACAGAGGGCGTCGACCAGAACCATCCCTGCCAGCAGACGGCGTGACAGGATCGGCCGGCGGGCAAAAAGCTGAGCCGTCGTCAGCGTAGTGATCAAAATCAGCAACCCGCCCAACACATTGGGATCGGTCGACGTGGAAATGGCCCGCATGGGCAAGTCGGGATTGTCCTCCACATAACGCAGGACTCCTGAGCCGGTGGGGTAGCCCACCCGGCCCAAAGCCGAGAGCAACCGAATGCTCCACTCTTCAGGGATCACATACAAAAAGATGCCCAACAGCGACGCGGCAAACCCAGACAGGAGGATGACCAGAACAAGCCGTCTAAGCTGCTGTTGCGTGCGAACGCAGTTGACAACCACAAAGAAAAGAGCAATACCAAGCAGCAATTCGACAAAATGCCTGAGTACGTACTGGCTCAGATAGGCATGGGCCAAGCCCGCGACAAAGGAAGCGCATGCCAGCAACATAAACACGGCGATGGGCAACCCCAGCTCAGTTCCGACAAAGGGGCCCGTCTTGCCCTTGGCGATGCGCACAACCCAGACGAAATAGATGGCAATCAAAGCCAGATCCAGAAACGTCGGGGTAAAGCCGATTTTAAACGGCAGCGCACCAAAGGGCAGGAGGCAGATGAGGCCGATGAGGGCGATTAGGCCCCATTGCACATTGCGGAGCATCAAAAGGCCGGCAACCAGCGCCACCACGCCTACCACAGCGTACAACGGCGACAGGATGGCCACATAGGCCCCCAGCGTCAAGCCCACAGCCAAGCACAATGCCACAACGACCATCTGCGCAAAGCGGTGGTCGCTCTCGATAAATAGTTTCTGCAGGCTACCGGCTATCTGTCGAGTCATTGCTCACTACCAGGTTGCACGCCGCATCCTGCGGCAGCTTGTGCTGCGGGGAAAAGGGCGAGTAGGCGGGAGTGGATGGGAGTCGAACCCACCAGGGCTGCCTCTGCAGCACCCCTCAGACGATTTTGAAGACCGCGGAGCCCACCGGGACTCAACCACCCCCAGGCTGCCTTTAGCATACCCGGTTTCGGCAGATTCGTCAAGTCCGGCGGCAAAGCGGGCCGGTTGTCAAAGGAGACTTTGACGCAGAGAAGCGTGGATTCCCACGGGCACAAGGGACTTTTGCGGGCACAGCGCCTGCCGATATTAGCGGGTACGGCGGCGCCACTCCTTTTTAATCGTTAGCTGAAGCAGATCCTCCTGATCCTCCACGTCCATGAAATCGCGGAGCAGGCGAGTGAAGGTAGCCGGTTGGTCCAACATGGGAAAATGATGGGTCCCCGGCAAAATGATGGCCCGCGCCACACTATGATCGGTCTCGACGTCGTGGGCCAGAGCGCCATCGATCACCGGATCCTTTTCGCCATAGACGGTCAGCATCGGCACATCCACCTCTTCCACCATGTCGTGCAGGTTCATGCGCGCCACTGCCAGAATCGTCTGCGTCAGGACATTGTCCGCAGTTTTGGAAGCGGCCAAATCGACCTCTGGATAAGGCTTTTGCCGGTGCCAAAAGAGTCGTGCCAGCGCTTCGTTCGAGCCCGGGGCTAACAACTTGCGATTGATGGCCTCAGCCGTCAGAGGGAGGCCAATGGCCATCACCTTGACGACCCGATCTGGATGGCGGACGGCCATACGCGCCGCAACGGCCGCTCCCAAGGTATGGCCCACAAGGGGTGTGCACCACACGCCCAACTGATCCATGAAATCCACCACCAGATCCACATAGGCATCGATCTCACCATGTGGAACCCGGCCATCTGAATCGCCAAAACCCCAGAGATCAAGGGCATAAGTACGATGTTCACCCGACAACTCGTCCATCACCGGTACCCAGTAGCGCCACGAGCCCAGCCAGCCGTGGAGAAATAGAATGGGGCTTCCCCGCCCCAGGCTCTCATAGTGCACCAGGCGACGTTGGACGAAAATTCCGCTCATCGATCCTTAGGACCCTCCACACCCCGCATCCCAGAAAGCGGGGGGATTAATCGATATCCTCGTGCGCGAGCATCGAAAGCACGCGTTGCTGGAGCTGATCGGGTGCAAAGGGTTTGAGAATATACTCTGCGGCCCCCAACTCCAGGCCGTGCTTGATCTCCTCTTCTTGGCCCCGGGCCGACAGAAAAGCGACGGGGATGTTTCGAGTGCTATCGTATTCCTTGAGTTTTTCGCAAGCCTCGTATCCATTCAATTTGGGCATGCGCACGTCCAGTAGAATCAAATCGGGGATCTCCTGGAGTGCCTTGTTCACCGCATCAAGGCCGTCGGTCGCCTCCACCACTTCCAGGCCAACAAACTCGAGGCTGAATTTGATGAGCCCGCGGATGTCTGGTTCGTCCTCAGCTACAAGAATCTTTCTAACGTGAATCATGATCCTTACCCCATACTACGTAATCGAAACCTGCGTCCCCCACACGAACTTGCGCCTGGCGTCCGAGCTTACCAAAATTCTCCCGGTTCGGCCAGGGGCAGAGTAAAGCCAAACACACTCCCCTGGTTCACCTGGCTCTCGACCCAAATCTGACCACCGTGCATCTCGACCAACGCCCGGGCGATGGCCAATCCCAAGCCGGTGCCGGTCTGCTCCTGCACGATAGGATCGTCACTGCGAAAAAACCGTTCAAAGATGCGATCCTTGTCTTCAGGTCGGATCCCAATTCCGGTATCCCGCACCAGGATTTGGGCAAAGCCGCCCAACGGTCTGGCCTCCACAGTCACCTGTCCGCCTGCATGGGTATAGCGACAGGCATTGCTCACCAGATTGGTCAGGATCTGCACGATACGATGCGGATCGCCAAGCACCGTTTCGCAGCCCGGCTCGATCACATATCCGACCTGAAGCCCCTTTTCCTCAACTGTTTGCACCAGAGAGCCAATTGTCTCAGAGAGGGCCTCATCGAGATCCACCGGTCCTGCGTCAATCTGCAATTGCCCCCTCTCCATTCGCGACACGTCCGAGAGATCGGAAAGCAGTCTGGAAAGCCGATCTACACTGCTGCGGATGGACACCAGATAGCGCTCCTGGCGCTCGGTAAGAGGCCCAGGCGTACCACTCAGCAAGAGGGCCGAATAGCCTTTCATCGAAGTAATCGGGGTGCTCAACTCGTGATAGACCGCCGACACAAAGTCGCGTAATTCTTCTGTTCGCTCTATGACCTTTTCTTCCAACCCCTGGCTAAAGGCGCGGATTTGCTCGTACATGCGAGCATTGGCAATCGACACGGTTGCCTGGGCTGCCAGAGCCTTGAGCAATTCCAATTCCTGACGCCCATAAGGATCGAGCGATCGCTTTTGGCCCAGCAAATACACACCCACTAACTGGGTACGCTGCATCAGAGGCAACACCACGCACACTCCCGCCTGCTGCCAGGACAGCGGCGCCTCGGGCTGGTGAGGAGATAGGCCGCCCTCCCTTTGCCCCCAAAGGATCACACCCTCCGATTGAGCAAGCACTTCTGCCCACGAATCCCGCGCCCCAATGCTCATTGGCAACCCGCCGCCCACCTCGCTCCGAGATCGCAACGGCCCTGCGATCTCTTCGCCCGGAAGAGGCTCTAACCTATCCTCATCTTCTTGCAACACCAACAGCCAGGCGCGTTCGAGCCCCAGCCTGTTGGGCACTTCACGTAACAACAGTCTACCGAGATCGGAAAAGCGCAGACTGGTGCTCAGATCCCGGCTCCAACGGATCAACGCCTGCTGCACATCGAGCTGCTCCCGAAAGAACCGCCGGTCGATTAAGGACTGAAATCCGGTCTGCAGCGGATTGACCAGTAGGGCGATGAGGAAAGCCGACAGGAGCACAATCACCACATACCAACGACTATCCGACGCCACCCCCAGATAGTGAGAAAACACGCCTACCAGCGAGAAATACACAGCCGCCAGCACCGCCGTAAGCAGCCCATAGACCACGCCCCGATTGGCCAATAGATCGACATCAAGGAAGCGATAGCGCAGCATCCCAAAAGCAAAGGCAAAAGGCAAAGGAACAACCCCCAGCAGCAACAAAGCCGTCACCGAAGGAGACTGTTTGTGCAGCAAGGTCAGGACCACGTCGGCAACAGCCGCCACCACAGCGCAGCCCAAACCCATCATGACCCACCGCAGTTGACGCTTGACCATAGGGCTGGCTGTGCGCCCATAGATTAGAGCGGTGTTGACCAAGCCAACCGTCGTAAACACGCTTAGGAGACCAAAGTGCAGCAGCAAATCCCTCCAATAGCCCGGCGCATTGTATACACCGTTCCCAGCTACTACCGCCTGCTGATACTGCCACAGTGTCCAGACCATCAATATCAAGCCCGGTGCATGGAGCAAGAACGGCCCATAGTTTCGGGCGATGGCGCGTTCTTGAGGATAGGTCAGCAAAAAGTGCAACGTCAGTCCGGGTAACAGGCCCAGAATCACGATCTGCAGATAAACCAGGCCCACATGCTGAATCTGCTGCAGGGAAAAGAACAAGCCCAGGGTCAGCGCTGCAGCAAAAAAGCGTCGCGCAGCCCGGGCCTCCCAACTGTGATAGGCGACCAGGGCACCCATCAGGATAAACGCCATGCCCACCATGTTGCGAAGGATGAGCGCCAGGCTGAGAAGCCGTTTTTCCACCCGCGCGATCAACAATCGCTCATTGCCCCCTTGCGCCACCGTGATAGACAAAAGGCTCCCCGTCGTTTGCCTGCCCAGGACGCGACGATACTCCAGAGGAGTCTTGACCGGTTCGCTTCCCAGGCGGACAACCTGATCGCCCACTCGAAAGCCGGCCTGTTGCCCCACCGGACCCACCTCATCAATAATCAACGTTCCCGGTACAAAGCTGTAATAGGCAGCATGATTGATCTCCCGCCAGGTGGCATCCATGTGCATGATGGCAAATTGCAGGCCCAGCGCACAGAGGGTCAAAGCCACCACCCAGATCGGTGCTCGAGTGGTTGGTCGGTTCACCCCAATTGACCAGCCCCCACGGGCATTCATGGCGCCTGTCTCTCCTCGATACTCGCCCGGATCTCTTTGACCAGGGTCTCGATGGACAGTGGTTTGGTGATGTACTGACTGCTGCCTGTGCCCAAGATCCGCACCCGATCCCGTTCCTTGTCCACTGGGCTGGCAGTGATGACAATGATGGGAATGAAACGGGTGGCACGGTTCTGCTTAAGATGCTGGATCACTTCGTAGCCATCCATGCGAGGCATCTTCAAATCCAGTAGGATCGCGGCGGGAGGACTCTCTTTGACGCAATTCAGAGCCTCCCAGCCGTTGAAAGCTGTTCTCACCGGATAGCCGTGAAAGTTCAGCATCCGGGCCAGCAGTTCGAGAATGTCAGGATCATCATCCACCACCAACAAATCACCATCTTGGGATGGGTCCTGGGCCGACATCACAAACTGGACGCTTTCCAAGAGCTGCTCTTCTTGAAAAGGTTTGATCAGATAATCCACTGCGCCCAAGGTGTACCCATCCTGCTCCAGTCCCCGGAGAAGAGAAACAATGATCACAGGAATGGGTGCCGTATGGGTCTGTTGTTTGAGCTTTTCCAACACGCCGAACCCATCGATATCGGGCAACATAATGTCAATGGTCACCAATTGGGGCTGTTCTTCCCTCGCCAACCAAAGAGCGTCTTCGCCGGTCCCGGCCAGCAGTACCTGATACCCCTCGGCGTCGAGTCGGTGCCGAAGTTCCAGGGCCAGATCGCGATCGCTCTCCACCAGCAGAATCTTGGGGCGTCGGCGAAGGAATGCAGGCGATTCAGCGCTGATTAATGGAGGCTCGATCACGACCGCTTCCTGCACGTCTGCCTCCATCAAGGGCAGGGTGAAACTAAAAGTCGATCCCACCCCTAGCCCGCTCTCCGCCCAGACCTGTCCTCCCAGCATCTCTACAAACATCTTGACGATGGACAGTCCCAACCCTGTGCCTTCCACTGCTTGCACCAAGGAATGGTTCACGCGGAAAAAGCGGTCGAACACCCGATTCAGATTTTCGGGGGCAATGCCGATACCGGTATCGGTGACATCCACCTGCACAGACCTGCCATCGGCATGGGCAGACACCGTCACGCGGCCACCCGCCGGCGTATATTGCCAGGCATTGGCGACAAGATTAACAAGAACCTGGCTCACCCGGCCAGCATCCCCACGAACCTCAGGAAGATCCTTCGGAACGTGCCACTCGAGAGTCAACCCCTTTTCCCTGTATTGTTCCTGGAACGACGTAACCGCCTGTGAGATGAGCTTTCCAAGATCCAACGCCTCGATGGTCAAACGCAACCGCCCCGTCTCGATGCGCGAGATATCCAGGATATCGTTCACAAGGGCCGTAAGTCGGTCGGCGTTGGTCTTGATGATCTGCAAAAAGCTTCGCTGGGCATCGCTCAATCCGCCGGCCATCCCCAAGAACAATAGATCGGTATACCCCTTGATAGACGTCATCGGCGTGCGCAGTTCGTGGGATACCGTCGAGATAAACTCGTTCTTGAGCCGCTCTACCTCTGCTTCACGGCTGACATCACGCATGGCGGCCACCAATCCCGGGGGCTCACCCAAGGTGAAAATCAGAGGTGCAATATTGACCGCTAGAGTGGTTTCATCCGATTCCAACCGCACCGATTTGCCGTCTGATAGAGCGACCACACCGTTCAGCACTTCGAGTTGGCTGCGCAGTTCCGCATAGAGCTGATCGGCCAGGGCGCGTTTGGTCGCCATGTCGCCCAACCCTAGCATGTGGCGCAGATGCTGACCCTCGAGGACCATGGCCGACAGGCCCAACATCTCTTCGGCGGCCGGGTTCACCAAGAGCACACGCCCTTTGGGATCCAACACGAGCACGCCATCGGCAATCGATTCTAAGATGGCCCGGTTTCTGCGAGCTTCGGCCTGCATGGTTTGCAGCATGCCGCCCATCTGGTCGGCCTGATCGGTAATAAAGGCATAGAGTTCGGCATTGCCGATCGCTGCGGCTACCTGTGTCGCCGTCGCCACCACTAATTGCAGGTCTTCTGAGGCCCAAAAGCCTGTCTGGCGATGGCCCACCATGAGCACACCCAGCACGTCGCCCCCGCCCAGCGCCAAAGGCGCGATGGCCAGCGAGCGAGCATCAATGTTGAGATCGGTTGCCTCTCGCCAACGCTCGTCCTCCCAGACATCGGCCAGCAGCACAGGCTCCCGGGTTTCCAGGACCCGGCCCGCCAAACCAGATCCCTTTTTGAGACGAGTGGGCAAGCCTCCAGGCGGAATGGATTGGGATGTATCCAACGTGGCGCGCACGTACAAAGTCTCCGAGCCTTGATCCAATAGCAGGATCAGACCCTGTTGTGCGCCCAGAGCCTCCGCCAAAATCCGCAGGGCGCAGGCGAATACCCGCTCCAAGTCCAGAGTAGCGCTCAACTCACTGATGATCCGATAGAGGGTATCGGCTCGCTTGCGCGCTCCATCCAGTTCCTGGATCGCATGATCCCATTTGAGAGGTTGGCCTTCGATCGGATGATCCGACTTGCTCATGGCCATCGCCTTGTAGGGGCGCCTGCCCCAGTCACAAAAACTAGAACCTGGAAGTGCAGCCGTCTACTTCATAACGGCCTGGCCTCAGGTTCTTACAGAAATCAGCGCTCAAGCTGTTGGCGGCGACGGGCTTCGGCCGCCACTTCGGTGATCTCGCGGATGTCGGCAAAGGGCGCGGAATCATGGTGGATCAGGCCTACAGCCAGGGTCATCAGTGGAATCTGTTGTCCTTCCACCTCGACATAGCCGCGTTCGCGATCCCGGAATCCGTAAAAGGTGTGCACCTGCTCGTCAAAGCGTTGAGCCAAGCGTTCCTTGATCTGCGCCGCCTTGTCAGGCGTGCTGATCACCAGAAAATCATCCCCGCCAATGTGGCCGATGAACTCGCCGCCCGCGCCCACTTCGTCAACGACAGCGGTGAGAACCATGGCCGTAAAGCGCAACACATCATCGCCGGCCACAAAGCCGTAAACGTCGTTAAAGCCGTCAATGTGATTGATGCCCACGTACAAAACCGACCAGTCCTTGCGACGGATGATCGCTCGGAGTTGCTCTTCGACCAGCTTGCTGCTGGGCAGGCCGGTCACCGGACTGGTGAGGTTCAGCCACCCAGCTCGCCGCAGTGCGCCCTGCACCCGCAGCATCAAAAGTTGAAGGTCGAAAGGCTTGGTGACATAGTCGTCAGCGCCGAGTTCCAGGCCGGCGATCTGATCGCTTCTCTCATCTTTTTGAGTAAGAAAGATAATGGGAATATGACTGGTGCGAAGGTTCCCCCGCAGCTGGCGGCACACCTCATATCCATCAATGTCGGGCAGCATAATATCGAGGATCACCAGATTGGGCAGCTCGCGGCGGCAGGTCTCCAGCGATTCTTTACCCGACAGGGCCACCCTTGCTTCGTAGCCTTGGGCCTCAAAATAAATCCGCAACATGGTAGAGATGTCAAGGTCATCTTCCACAACCAGTATGCGTCCTTTGCTCATCCCTGTCCACCTCCTCTATCCCAGCTCACAAATAACGCTCCGAATGTTTCGGTTCTACTCACTGCCACATCCACAGTGCCCCACCCCATCCGCAAATGGCCCTGGTCTGCCATCCCCAGTTCCTTACTGCCCGACCTTCGATGGCCTGGCCTGGGGTCATGAGCGTACCTTATTATGTCAATCTTAAGGCCCTACTGCCGTCCAAACCCGGAGCCTGTGGGCGAGTCAAACAGGCAGCTTCTCGCACTTGCCCAATCTGCTCGCCGGTGACAGGCCGTTCAAAGCTGCGGAACCCCGACAGGCGCACGCCATGTTTGGTCGCCAGGGCAGCGATCTCCTGCACCCGATCCAGGGAGATATTGCGCCCCAAGGTAAAACTCTCAAAGCGTCCCTCCAGGGCCAGAAGCACCGTCTCGGCCATGCAGGCATAGGTCTGACCCGGCGGAAACCCGAAATTGAACCCCCAATCGGCCCCACCTGGCAAATCGACTACACCCCCCTCAATCACCAGCACATCCTTCCGCTGGATCGCCACCTGACGCGAAACATTGCGCGGGCGGGAGACATCGCACACAACAGCGCCCGTCTTGAGGTGCCCTGGCTCGATGATCGGCTCAAAGGCACTGGTCACCGTCAGGACAAGGTCGGCCTGCTGAATGGCCGCCAATTGCGTGTCTATCCGCACCTGCGACCCTCGAGCTTGAACCTCCTGTTGAACCTCGCGAAGCCGCTCTTGTTGCCGTCCCACGAGAACCAGATCGGACACTTGGCCGGCCAACAACTGGGCACAAGCCCTGCCGGTTGCTCCATAGGCGCCGACGACAGCCGCTACGCACCTGATGGGATCGTAACCCATCTGCCGCGCGGCCTCCAGGATTGCCTCGACGGCCACGGCCACCGTGTAACTGTCACCGGTGGTCACCGGCACCAACAACCTCCGGGAAATGGTCAGGCCTGCATCGCCCACCACCGACGTAAAGGCGCCCAAGCCCAAAATCTGGGCACCCAGTCGCTCGGCCAATCGCCCTGTCTGAACAATCTTGCCATAAGCGGTTTCCTCAGATACGGCCATCATCCGCTTTGGGGTCAGTGGACAGGCGATGAGCCAGCCTTCGATCTCTTTGCCTGTCGCCTCGGACCGGATGCCGACGACGTGGGAAAGGAGAACCGGCGGAAAAAAGCGTGAGAAATAGTCGATAATTCCGGGTGGCAGCTTGCCCAGGGCCGGATATTTTCGCGCCACATCCTTTTGAGGATCGACAGGGTGGATAATGAACGCAAAACTATCCCTCACCCAGGCAACTCATCTCCTTCCTCTTGGCCCAAAGCGCTAGCGCGGATAGAGCCTGGGGTGAAACTCGGCATCCGCCCAATCCAGATGATCGCTCTCCTCAAAGGCAACATTGCGGGTGATCACCGAACGGTCATCTCGCCGCACCAGCACCACATCCGACTCGATGGTCCTCGCCGGATAGATGGTCAAATCGGCCCCAATCCGGCAATGGTGCCCCACACAGCCGCCCAACACCGTCATACCTACTTCTTCCAGATGTCCACGGTGCATCGTTTTGAGCATTTTGGGGATGAGATTAAAGTCGGTAAAGGTCGTCCCGGCGCCGATGAACGAGTCGCGCCCAACCACGCAGAACTGCAAGCAAGCGTTCTGCGCCACCATCGTGTCCTCCATCAGCGTAGACATGAAAAGCGAGGACCGAAAAGGCAAATAACAACGGTCGCCCACCACGCTGATCAACAATTGGTTTCCCTGCAAGATGCTGACATTGTTGCCAATGATGCAGTTCGAGATCACAACCCCGGCGCCGATATAGACATTGTCGCCGATCACCGACGGTCCCTGGACAATGGCTGTCGGATCGATCTGGCAATTCCGTCCAATCTTGACCATGGCCGAAGACGACAGAAACTGCTTGCGCTCAACCAGGGACCGCCAGAAAACCTTGAGCATCGTGCGTAGCTCGGTCAGGCTCTGCTCCATGCGAGCCCCTTCGGCCAACACCCCAAAAAGGCAATTGGCCACATAGAGGTGCACCCAGTTTTCAATGGAAAGAAAAGCGCGCAGTGGGATCTGAAAGACCAGGTCGCCCTTACCCGAGGCCATGTGAGTGGGAACTCGGTAGGAGCCAAATTCGTAGGCGCCGCAGTCGATCACCAATGGGCGAGTGATCTCCTCCAGGCCGCGAGGATAGTACCACATGTTGCCGACAAAGACATCCCCATCTCGACGAATCCCACCTTGCAGGGGCAGAGCATGGGTGATGATGACCTGATCATCCAAAGAAAAGGCCACGCGACAGGCCTTTTTCAATGCCCGGGCTTGGACCAGGAACTGGTCGAGAAAGGATCGGTCAAAGAACAAGTTGTCCCGATAGACCAGCATCTCTTCATGGCCGGTATCGGGGATCTGCTCCACGAAATCGACCTCGATCTCTGAATCGCAATAAGGCTCCAAAATGTCCTTTTGGTAGAGCCACAGGGGTTTGTTAACGACCCTCAGTTCTCGCGCGGGCTCGTTAAAGGGTGGGATCTTGCGCCTGTCTCGAATAATGACCTTTTTCATCGGCCGCGGCTAATCCATGGGTCGTTTGTCAATCACATACAAACAGGTAGGATCTCCCTTGGCAATACATTCGGTTTCTTCCACCCGAATATTCTTGCCGCCTGTCACCCAGTGCAAGCCCTCTTGCAACAAGCCCAAGCCTGCGTGACAGATCGGCACCGTGGAATGGCGCCCCCAACACACCGGGCAACGAACAATGTGATAGTAAAAGTGATCCGCGTCTTCCTCAAGGCGAACGATCTGATCGCTCGTCTTGTTAAAGGTATCCACCATGGCGTTTAGCCCCACTTTCATCTTGATCCCCATGGGCAACAGACGAATCGCCAGATCGGCTACACCCAACACGGACCCGAAATCCTTGACCGCATAATACAGCCCGGCTCGCCCGGCCCGTATGGCCAAGCCCTTCCCTCCCCGTGAGCCGTACGTGTCATCAAGAGCCTGGTTCAAGGCGCCCATCTCGTCAAAGCTCCAACCAAGATCCAGGTTGTCGGGAGGATAGTTGTTGATTCGGTGCCTCAGTTTGGCCAGGTTGAGGACGGCGTTTACCCCATTCTTGCCCAAAACGTCCTCAAGGGCGAACAGCATCATCCTCCCCATCTTGTTCGGCCAATAGTATACAGGTTGAGGGGCATCGGTTTGGTTATCGTCTGCTGTCATGCCAGTGTGCCTCTGCAAAGGGTGAGACGCAGTTCACGATGATGGATCTGGGTTCTGTCGGGTCCAATCCTCATACTCTTGGGGCTCGATAAAAGAATAGGGAGCCGTCCGCCAACACGGGATAGAGACGCTCTTCGCAGGTTCCCGGTGCGTGCTAAATAAGATAATTCAAGTCTTGGGCAGCCCGGCGCATGTCCAGAAACACCAGTCCCAATTTGGCGTCCTTGCGGGCCAGGACGGTGAGGACCGCCTCTTCGCCCACCGCAGACACGATCACATATCCCTCGGCCCCGCGCACATAGACCTGCTCCAAAGCCCCCCGACCCAGCTCACTGGCAATTCTCTCCCCCAGGCTGAGCATGGCTGCGCTCATGGCCGACACTCGGTCTTCCTCAACGTCTCGAGGCAAAGCCGAAGCGATGATCAGCCCGTCGACGCTGACCACCACCGATGCTTCGATATCTGGCGTGCTCACTTGCAGGGCCCTGAGCCGGGCCTCCATCTGTTCTGTACGAGATGCCATTCGTCGTTCAGCTCCTCTCTCCCACCCATTGGGCAGTCGCGCGAAAGGTCCTAGTCGGATGCCGTCTCCAAAATGCCATAGAGCAGCTCCAGGAGGACTCTTTTGACGCTTTCCTTATCGGTGGCCACACAGGGCACCATTTTCACATCAGGGCTCATCTTGAGCGCGATCCTCAAGTCCTCGGGCGACCAGGCGTCCTCCAAATCCTGTTTGTTCGCAGCCACTACATAAGGTGTGGTCGCATAACTGCGAAAAGTATTCAAAATCCGTCGGGCCTCGCGAAAGGTTTCAGGTCGCACACTATCGACCAAGACAATAAAACCAAGCATCCCTTCCGAGAGGATCTCCCACATAAAGTCAAATCGCCGCTGGCCGGGCGTTCCAAACAGGTACAGCACCAGATCATCGTCGATGGTGATGCGGCCAAAATCCATGGCCACCGTCGTTTCCCGTTTGATTCGGGCCGTTACGTCGGTGATCTTGCGCTCTGTAGACACGACATCGATCTCGCTAATCGATCGAATGAACTCGGTCTTACCGGCGCTGAAGGGACCGGTGACGACCATCTTGACTGTCTGCATCATTGATTGTCCCTTCAAAAGCGGAATCGCGCCCCACTGCCCTCCTTGCAGTGGCAAGCATATCCTTGGGTTGCCCAATCAGCGCCATTGCGAGGAGAACCCACTGACTGCCAACCTACAAGCGTTTGATCCGATCGATCAGGCGGTGGATGACCGACCGCTTGACGGCAGGGGCGTGGGATACAGCCTTTTCCACTGCCTTTGACGGCGCCGGCCGGACGGGCTCCCTCTCAGGCTCGACGATTTCCACCAAACCCGCCTCTAACAAGCCATAGGTGATCTTGCGGATTCGGAAATCGTCCATACCGATGCGTTGTGCAATCCTTCGAATCGAATTGCGGGGGCTAATGTAGGAGATCATCCGCCATTCGTCCACGTTTAGATTGATATTGCGCAATTGGGATTGAGGGCTATCGGTAAATTTGAGGGCCACGTCCAGATCTGGCAGCTCATCCTGAAGGTGTTCCCATTCCTTGACATGGCGACTTCCCTCCAGGATGACATTCTCCAGATCAATGGAGATGGTAATTGCATCCTCGTCGGCCAATCGGTTGGGCTCAAAGACGAAACGACCCTCCGACCAGGTGAACAATCGGTATACGATCTCTAAAAAATCCTGGCGAATGCTGCCGATAATGTCCTTCTGAGTGACTGTCCCGGCATTGATGAGCATCATCGCCAGCTTCTTGTTGCTGTGTCCAGTCGCTCGACTGCCGATTACCTTGGCTTGATCGGCCGTCAACTTGCCAGCTCGAGCCAGCATTCCCACAAGTTGGCCATCATGATCAGTAGAGGTCGCGTAGACCAACTTGCCCTCCCGGAAAAAGAGGGCCGTGGTCACCGGATCTTTCTGAAGGGTAAGTGCACCCGTTTTTCGGGCCAAGTGGACCAAATTCAAGAGCTGGGTGATGCTAAAGTCCCTGAGATTCCCTTGTAGCGCCATAGGGTCCTGTCCTCATGGTAAATGAATAACTCGGGCGAAATAAAAGAGCCCACCACTCGCCTTCAGTGCCGACTATGTCCAGCCCATTATACCTTGTCTCCCAATTTTCGTCAACTGATTGCAAAGCTGGTAGAAGACAGCCATGGCGGGACCATCGAGACCTGCGAAGCGAATGGGCCACTTGGCTCAAAATGCGGTGGCACGGGCGGCGCATCTCGGGTCGGTTTCTGCCCTGATGGTGACCTGATTCCCAAAAGGTTCCATTGGGTCGGTGGAGCCATCGCCCCTTCTGCTCTGGCAACAGATTTGAACAAAGACTGACAGATGTGCTATAATGGGCCGAATAGAGTTTTGGGATGCTGCAAACGGCAGGTCCATCGTTCTTGGAGGTTTCACTTGATGACAGAGGGATTGAGGAGGCTCCTAAAGGTCCTCACGCTGGGGCTGGCATTGTTGACTGCCGCTTTCTACATAACGAGCTGCCTGGGGACGAACGAAGCCAAAGTAACCCCCACGCCCACCAAGACACCCTGCCCGGCAAGCACGGATGTAGCCCAAGCTCCCACCATCACCTGCACACCCACACCTTTGCCCACCTGTACGCCAACGTCAACACCGACTCAAACGCCTGAACCCACGGCGACGCTGACGCCCACGGTCACCCCCTGGCCGACGCTGGATCCCAATGCCTGCCCGTTGACCGGCCTGCCAGTAAGCGACCTCGATCTATTGGAAAGACGTCCATTGGCGATCAAGATCCAAAATGCGGCCATATCGAGACCCCAGTATGGGCTGCCCCAGGCCGATATCGTCTACGAGCACCTGTCGGAGGCGGGTATCACCCGTTTCACGGCCCTCTACCTCTGCCAGGATGTGGAAAAGGTCGGATCCACACGCAGCGCGCGCTTTATCGATCTGGAGATCCCGGCCATATACAAGAGCCTGCTGGCCTTTTCGGGCACCAGCGCCGGCCTTTACCCCAAGTTCCTGAACGCCGACTTTTACGACCGCCAGTTCTGCTACGGTTGGGGACTTCACGCCGGGGGATTCTACCGCGATCAGGAGCTGCGCGCTCAGGGCATCCCGGTGGAACACACACTATTTGCCGATCCCCAAAAGATCTGGGAAATTGCTGATGAGCTGGGCATCAACGAACGCCAGGAGCTGGAGGGACTGAGCTTTGACTACCAAGCGCCGGACGGGGGTGAACCGGCAACCACCATTCACATTCCCTACCCCAGCCGCGACATGATCGTGGACTACAAGTACGACGCCGAGGCCGGTGTGTACCTTCGCTGGGAAGCCGGCGAGCCCCATCTGGATGCCGCATCGGGCCAGCAGATCAGTGTGACCAACGTGGTGGCCGTCTATGCCACCCATGTGGATACCGACATCTATGAGGACGAGCCCCGCCGCAACCATCCCTCGGTCCAGATTCAGGTGTGGGGTACCGGGCCGGCGGTCCTATTCCGCGATGGGCAAGCATTTCCAGGACTGTGGGCCCGGCCTGATCGGGACGATATGCTCGTGTTCCGCGACGAGACAGGGCAGATCCCCATCCCTCTGAAACCCGGCAATACCTGGATCCAACTCATTCCTGTGGAAGGGCACCGCTGGACCTTTGAGGCGACGTGGGGCGTTGAGGAGGAATAGTTGGGCGATACAGGGTCTTGCGCCGTCGCAGGTTTCCAGCCAGGTGGCGAACGACGGCAGAGCGGCTTTTGCAGAGGCAGGTGGGGGGACGCGGTTGACAAAGGAGAACAGGGATGACAGAAGAACACACCACGGGTAACCGTAAACATATCACAGCTCAGACGTGGCTGATGGAGCGGGTGCGCATGATG